>QHYP01000141.1 GCA_003224195.1 Acidobacteriota bacterium
TGCGCATGGTCAAGGGCGTCGGCCCTCAGCGCGCCGAACTCCTGGCCAAGCGCGGCATCCACACGCTCGAAGACCTGCTTGGCTACTTGCCCTTTCGTTACGAAGACCGGATTCATTTCACGAATATCCGCGACTTGCAGCCCGGCGGCACCTACACGGTTCGAGCACGCGTGATGAGCGGCAGCGCTGTGCCGTCGTCCGTGCGGTACCGCAGGCGCGACGCGATTTACCACCTTTTGGTGCAGGATTCGACCGGCTCGCTCCCCTGCAAATTTTTCCACGGAGGCTACCTTGAAGGCAGGCTGAAGCCCGGTCAGCTATTGGTTCTTCACGGCAAGGTGGAAGTCGACAGGTTGCGCCCCGCGCGGATCGAAATGGTGAATCCTCAGATGGAGCTGCTTCGCGGCGAAGAGATGGACTCGACCGAAGTCGGACGAATCGTGCCGATTTACGAGGCTATCGGTACGTTTGGCTCACGGGCGATCCGACGCGCAGTTTATGGCGCCTTGCAGCAGTTCGACGCGCAGCCTTCGGATCCGCTGCCGCCCGAACTACTCCAGCGCCTCGGGTATCCTTCGCGGCGCGAAGCCCTGCTCCACGCGCACTTCCCTCCGCCTGATGAATCGCTCGACGCGCTCAATGCATTCCGTTCGCCGGCGCAGCAGCGGCTCGTCTTCGAAGAGTTTTTCCTTTTTCAGCTCAGTTTGGCGCTGAATCGGCGCGCCATACGGCGCGAGAACGCCATCGCATTTGCCGTGCGCGAAGAACGCATCCGCGAGGCGCTGAAGCGCATTCTTCCTTTCAAGCCGACATCCGCGCAGAAGCGCGTTCTGGCAGAAATCGCCGCCGACGTCGAAAGGCCGGTGCCGATGAACCGGCTGCTTCAGGGCGATGTGGGCAGCGGCAAGACGATCGTTGCGCTCGAGGCAGCGGTCATCGCCATCGAAAATGGCTGCCAGGCGGCGCTGATGGCGCCGACGGAAATTCTCACCGTTCAGCACTTTCTCTCCGCGCGAAGGATACTTTCGCGCGTGGGCTACCGCGTCGAACTGCTCATCAGCGGATTGAATCCTTCCGAGAAAGCGGCCGCGCGCGAGCGCGTTCGCACGGGCGAGGCGCAGCTTGTTATCGGCACGCATGCGCTGATCGAAGAGGACGTTCAGTTTAACCGGCTCGGCTTTGTCTGCATCGACGAGCAGCACCGTTTCGGCGTTTTGCAGCGCAAGCGGCTGATGGACAAAGCAGCGGTGCACGGCTACGCGCCGCATGTGCTCGTGCTGACCGCGACGCCGATTCCGCGCACGCTTTCGCTGACACTCTACGGTGATTTGGACGTTTCGTTGCTCGATGAGCTGCCGCCCGGCCGCGCGCCAATCGTAACGCGCATATCGAGCCAGCAGAATCTTCCCGGCGTTTGGGGGTTTCTCGGTCGCGTAGTGGCCGCGGGCCACCAGGCCTACATCGTCTATCCGGTCATCGAGGAGACGAAACTCGAACTCAAAGCGGCCATCAAAGAATTCGCGCGCCTCTCGAAAGAAGTTTTCCCCAAGTTGCGACTCGGCCTGCTTCATGGACGGCTCTCGAGCGACGAAAAAGAAGAGATGATGCAAGGATTTCGCAGAAACGAGATTCAAGTGCTCGTGGCAACAACCGTAATTGAAGTCGGCATGGACGTGCCCAATGCGACCGTGATGGTGGTCGAGCACGCCGAGCGCTTCGGGCTGGCGCAGCTTCATCAATTGCGCGGCCGGATCGGCCGCGGCGAGGAAAAGTCCTATTGCATCCTGATTGCGCCGACGCGGATGAGCGACGAAGCGCGGCTGCGGCTGGAGACGATGGTTCGCACAACGAACGGTTTCGAAATCGCCGAAACCGACCTACAGCTTCGTGGCCCAGGCGAATTCTTCGGAACGCGCCAGCACGGCGACCTTGGCTTCGACGTCGCGAATCCGCTGCGCGACCGTGAGCTGCTGGAACTGGCGCGCCGCGAGGCGTTCCATCTGGTCGAAGATCCAAATCAGAGCCCGCTTTTGCAGCAGATCCTAGGCGCTCTCCCGGCGCACTGGCAGAGACGTTATCATCTCGCTCGGGTCGGCTGACCATGCGCGTCATCGCGGGAAAATATCGCAGCCGCGTCTTGAAAAATCTTCGCGGGTTGAAGCTGCGCCCGACCAGCGACCGCTTGCGCGAAACTCTTTTCAACGTCATTGGATCTTCCATCGAAGGCGCCCGATTCGTCGATGTTTATGCGGGCACCGGAGCCGTCGGCATCGAAGCGCTCAGCCGCGGAGCAGCGGAAGTCATCTTCATCGAAAAGCATGCAACCGCTGGGAATCTGATCCGGCAGAATCTTGATTCGCTTGGCATCACATCCGGCGCAACCCTGCTCGCCGTGGATGCGCTTCGCGGACTTGAGATGCTCCAGGCCTGGCGGCAATCCAAACCCGGATATGCGGCAGAGATCATCTTTCTGGACCCACCGTATGCGGAAGCCAAGGAATACGAGCGCGTGCTGCGTTTCCTGGGAACCGCCGGGCTGCGTGCCAAAGACGGCCGCGTCATCGTGGAGCACCGCCGAGATTCAAACTTGGCGGAAACGCTCGGCAATCTGCATCGCGTCCGCCTGCTCAGACAAGGAGATGCCGCCCTGAGTTTTTATCTTTGGAATAGTGGAGTAGACTGATGCTCCGTCCCCAAAACCACCCCGGGGCATCTCCCGCGCCGAAGGTATAATCGAAACTTCCATGCCGGCCGAACACGAACAAAGTGCCTTCGATCTTTCACGACTCGCGAGGAATCCTGGGGCGGCAGCACACGGGCGCAGCGCTGCTGAACTCCTCGGTTTGGGCCGAGGACCCACCAGGGCCGTGCATCGGCCGGCCGGCAGGGCGCCACAGCTCGACGTGGCGTGGGGCAGCTTCCGGCAGAGTTTTTGGAGTGCGGTCGTGGCTGCGATCGGCGGCCCCGCTGCAGCGAAGCCATTTCGCCCGGGCGAGTTTTTCAAAGACTCATGGATTGAGCGCCGAGCCCCCAGGCGCGCAGTTGTTGCCGCGGCGCTTTGGCACGTCGCTTTTTTCGTCATGCCCTATCCGGACTTTCCGGCGGCCCCGCGGCGCAATCCGGCGTTCGACAATATCGAACTGACCTGGTCCGGTCCCATCAACGATCTCCCCGAGCTTGACCTGCCGGGGCCGAAACCAAAGGCCATTCCGCACGGCCAGCCGGACAAACCCCTCCCGCCGAAGGGCGCCGATGCTTTCCATCCGCGGCAGCGCATCTTCACCGATCCTGTGCGGCCGACGCATCCGCGGCAAACGCTCATTCAGCCCGCTTCGCCACCGGAACCACCCAAGATCCTTCCGAATCTCCCGAACATCGTGCAGTTGGGTTCGAGCGCGGCGCCGGCGCGGCCGCGCATGCAGATCAGTCCGGAGACGCTCGCAAAACTCCGCCCGCGCGAGCGGCGCATTGCGACTGTCTCTCCCGGGAAGGCGCCCGTCCTGACGGAGGCGCAAAACTTCACACCTCAGGTAGGTGAAATGAATCTTGTGGCATTCAGCCACGCGCCGGAAAAACCGAAACTGCAGATCAACGCGGGAAGCGCTCCCCGCGTGGCGAGTCGAACGCAGAGTGGCGAGGCAGCGCCCGCGCCGGAAGTGGCGTCGACGGTTCCTGCGACCGCGGCCGGTATGCCCGTGACGCTCATCGCCATTTCCGCTACGCCTGCTCCCCCTACGCCCAGCGTGCAAGTCCCCCAAGGCAATCTTGCCGCGCGTGTTTCGATTTCGCCGGAAGGGACGCACCGGGTAGTTCCCGGCGGCGCCACGAGTGGTGTGCCTGGCGCAGAGGGAGTTCCGCCTGGGGGCTCCGGAAGCAACGGCGGTTCGGGCACCACTCCCGCAGGAAATTCAATCTCCGTGAGCATCAGTGGCGGCGAGCCCGGGAAGACCTCCGGCGTTTCCGGCCTTGGAGAAACTTCCGGGAAGCTCCGAGTGGCTCCTGCGCGGCCTCTCATCTCCAAGCCCGAGCCACGCGGCCAGTCCGATGACGCTCCCTCGCAAGCGGCGACGCAGAACTTCGGAGCGTTGCCGCCAGGGGCAAAGCCCGAAGCGATTCTCGGAGCGAAGCGGGTCTATACGCTTGACATCAACATGCCAAATCTCAACAGCGTCACGGGGAGTTGGATCCTGAATTTTTCCGAGATGCGCACAGACGCCGCCGGACCTGGCGCCACTCCCCCGGGTGATCTGACCGGCCCGTCGCCGCTTCACAAAGTGGACCCGAAGTACCCGCCGGCACTGAGGAACGAGCGCGTCGAGGGCGACGTGATGCTTTACGCGGTGATCCGGAAAGATGGTTCGGTGGACAGCATCCAGCTTGTGCATGGAATCGACGATCAGCTCGACCAGAACGCCATGCAAGCGCTGGCGCGGTGGAGGTTTCGTCCGGCCGAACGCCAGGGCGAGCCGGTCGAGCTAGAAGCCATCGTGCACATCCCGTTTCGCGCCGTTGCACCGGAGTAGCCTCGGGCGAACAAGGACGCCGCGCCGCACTCAGGCGCGGCCTTCTGCGAGCTTGACCAGCGTGTAGAGTGCGTGATTGACGGGCACGAGCACGCCGAGTGCTTCTCCGCGCCGCGCAATGTAGCCATTCAAGGAATCAATCTCGGTCCGCTTGCCCTTTGCCAGATCCTGCGCTGTGGACGACGTCGCGCGGCTCATCTGTTGCGCTAGCTTCAGGGCAGTCGCGATCCCTGCTTCGGGATTTTCCATCCCGGGCACGCGAACTCCTGCCGCGCGGGCGACCGCAAGAACCTCGTGCACAACCGTTTCAACGAGTTTGCGCGCGTCGGCATTGGCTACTATCTCGCCATATGTGACGCGCGCCAGCGCGGAGATGGCGTTCGCCGCGCAGTTCATGGTCAATTTCAACCAAAGCTCTCCCTCGAGATTGTCGGAAATGCGGCAGGGAACGCCGGCGCGCTCGAACAGAGTGGCCAACATTTCTGTCCTTTCGCAGCGCGGGCCGATGACCAGGTCTCCGCGACCCACATGCTTGACACGACCCGGTTCCGGCACAGAGGCGGCCACGTAGACTGCGGCCGACAGCGCTTCGATCCCGGACGCGGCGCGAATTCTTTCCGCGTTGTCCACGCCATTCTGCAGGCTGAGAAGGAGCGTTTGCGGCGAGAGAAACGGCGCCAATTCCTTCGCCGCCGATTCCGTGTCGGTGGTCTTGACGCAGAAGAAAACCAGCTCGGCGCCGCGCGCCGCGCGGAACTCGGTAGCGGCTTCCACGCGCAGGGTTTCGTGAAATTGCAGAGTGTCGAGCTGCAACCCGCTCTGCTTCACCGCATCGGCGAACTTCGGCCGTCCGATGAAGATCACCGGCGCGCCCGCGCGCGCCAGCATGCCACCGAAATAGCCGCCCACGGCCCCCGCGCCGACGACGGCAACTCGCGGCCATTTCTTTGCTTCGGCCATGGGAAAGAGATTCTGCCACGCCTGGTACGTGTACACCGAGGATTTCCATCGGATTCAGGCAGAAGCCGCAGCTCAGATGGTGGCTACGGCGATGAGCCGGTCGATGTCGCGCTCGGTGTTGTAAAGGTAGGGCGAGACGCGAAGATTTCCCTCTCGCAGGCTGACGATCACGTTCTCTTTGCGCAGCCTCTCATAGAGCGCGGCGGTTTTCTCCGGCGTGCGCGCAGCAAAGCAGCCATAAGGCCCGCGGCGCGCGGGGTCGAGCGGACTTGTCGCGATACAGCGGTCGCGAGGCAGGCGTTCATACATCATCTCGATCAATGCGCGGTTGTGTTCGGTAACGGTTTCCGGTCCGACTCGCACCACAAACTCGAGGGACGCGTCCATCGCAGCCAGATTGAAAAAGCTGGAGGTTTCGGGCGAATCCCAACGCGCCGCGCCGGGAGCGGGCTTTGGATCATCGAAGACTAGCGAGTGGAAGCGTTCCGCGCCCTGGAGCGCCATCCAGTAGAACGGTCCGGGCCGAAGCGTTTCAATGAGGTCGCAGCGCGCCCAGAAAAACCCGGTGCCATACGGGCTGAGAATCCATTTGTAGCCCGCACAAACCAGAAAATCAGCACCCAGCTTCCGCACGTCCAGAGGAGTTGCGCCGCAGCACTGGCTTATGTCCAGCAGCAGGTACGTACCTTGCGCGTGGCACGCCGCAGCGGTCCGCAAGGCATCGAGCCGCGACGCATCATCAAAGCGGACAAGACTCACGGAGACCAGCCGCGTTTTCGGCGTGAGCGCGGCAATCAGGTCATCTGCTGTTAGGAAACGCTCACGCGGAGCCACGACCCGCAGCCGAACTCCCTCGCGGGCCTCGAGCGGCTTCCACGCCGTGAATTGCGCCGGGAATTCTCCCTTTGCCGTGATGATTTCATCGCCCGGCTTCCACGAGACTCCATAGGCAACGGCCGCCAGCCCGCCGCTCGCTCCGGTCGTGAGCGCGACCTCTTCCGGTTTGCCGCCGATGAGCTTGGCAATCGACGCCCGGATGCGGTTCGGCGTTTCGAAATACGCGGAATCCGGCATCTTATGCGGGAATTTCTTCCATTCGAGCGCGGCCTGGACCGCCCGAAACGAAACCTTCGGCATTGGCGCCTGCCCGGCCGCATTCAGATAGGCTGCGTCCTCAAATTCGAACCATTCTTGCCGCCAATCGGTCGGTTTCAGGCTGATTGCAGTTGCCATAAAGATTTTCCCGTGTCCCGCGAGCCCGAAGTGGCTTCTCCATTCTCGGTCGCATTCGACCGAGTGCAACCTCCATCTTGGATAAAGGCGGAGGAAAACTAAAAATGGGCCCGTAGTTCGCGAAACGCGGGCAAGATCACCAGTTTCCCCGAGCCGCTCATTACCGCCTCCTGCTCCATCTGCCAGGTGTGCTCGTGGGGAATGTACACGGCGTTCAATCCCACCAGCATTGCTGGATTGATGTCGCTTCGGGGGCTGTTCCCCACCATCCAGCCTTGCGTCTTGACGATCTTGTGTTTGTTGACCAGGCTTCGATACGTCGCTGCGTCCTTCTCCATCACGATCTCGATCGCCTCGAAGAAGCCCTGCAGGCCGGAGCGCTGCACCTTCGCGGCCTGTTCGGCGGGCTCACCCTTTGTAAACAGGATCAGCCGGTGCCGCTCTGTGAGGTATGCGAGGGTATCGGGCACTCCGTCCAGGATTTTAGGCGGCGTGCGTTCGAGTTCCGCCACGCGCTCATGAATCTGCACAACCGTTTCCCGCTTGGCCATGTGATCGGCAAGCTTCACGTACGTATCCTCAAGCGAGCGGCCAAAGCTGCGCACGCCATAGCCGTACTGGCGGATGTTGCGTCGCTCGGTCTCATTCAAGATGTGACGGATGTACGCGCGCGGGTAGCCGTAAGGCTCGACGAGAGAGATGAAATCCTCGATGAGCTTCTCGAAGAAGACGTTGTTCTCCCACAGCGTGTCGTCGGCGTCGATGAGCAGCGTGTGCCGTCTCATGAAGGCTCGCTCTCGGCTTTTGCGTGCGGATGAAGCTTCAGTGTACAGCCAATTCGATGCGGATCGAAACCCGCTGATTGGCCCGGCCTTTGCGCCACGGACGGCGCAGCGGTCTCACAGCGCTGCTTGACTCTTCACCAACTTCAGCGAGTCCGCAGCGATCTCGGCCGCGGCATGCGGCCGCGCCATCACGTTTTCGGCTGGCTGGTGGTCAGGCGTTCCAGGATGCTGCGCGCCACATGCTGCAGCTCCCCGAAGCGCGTCAGATAATCCTGGAATTCGCGGTTGAGTTCCTGCGCCTCCACGGGCGCGTGGCTCGTGCGCAGGATCATGTCGCGCAGCTTGACGGGATGCGGCAGAATCGCGTCTTCCTGCAGTTCTTCGAGAGCGGTTTTCGCGTCGTAGTGATACATATTGCCCCCTGCGGAAGCGATCCTTCCCGCTATTGTACTCGCGGAATCTGCGCCTAGGCAGCGGCGGGAAGAAATTCGTAGCGATCGATCTTGGCGGCGACGCCCATTCGGCCGCTTTGTTCCTCGACCCGGACAATGTGTCCGCTGCACCGAATGTGGACGTCGTCCGAACGGGTCACCCGCTGCGGCAGGGTAATCACGAAATCGATTTCGCTTCCGATGTCAAAAGTCCCGTCCGCGAGGAAATAAAGGCCGCGATAGCTGACGTCGCGGGTCTCTGCGCTGAGTTCGCGGCCGCTTCCATCCGGGATAAGGCGCAGCGGCAGCGCCATGTTGAATCGACGCGCTTCGCGGCGGTCGGAAATGTCTCCCATCACGCCCCCGGCCGGAGAGATTCAAGGAAAAACTAACACCAGAGCAGCGGTTCGCAAAGAGGAAAAAGGTAATAGTACGTTTTTTCCTCAGCAACTTGCCCCTCACGCAGTGCGGGGAGTACTATGCCATTAAGCCCCGCTTAGGCTTTGGCGAACTCTCGGGCAATGGAGCGCCGTGAACATTACCGAGTGCGCCTGCGCCTGCCGGCGCGCATCCGCTGGCGTACCCCCTTTGAGCAACGCATCGAAGTGCGTGAAACGCTGGACGTTTCTCGCGGCGGCCTGCTGATTCCTTCCGCTGCGGCGGTGGAGCCGGGCGCGCGCGTTTGGCTAACGTTCCCATACGATTCCACGATTCCAGATGGACAGCCGGAAGTTCCGGCACGCGTGGTCCGCTCCGAACGTGTGCCGGGAAGCGAAACGCGCTTCGGCCTGCGCTTTGAACCCGCGTCTTTGCACGCCCGGAATGGCCACGGCGCGAAGATCTCCGCGCAGGAGCGCCGCGTCAGCGTACGCCGCCCCTTCGCCGTGCCCGTAAGAGTCCGGTCGGAGTATTCTCCGTGGTTCGAGGAAGCCATGACACTCGACGTTTCGCCCGACGGCCTGCGTTTCCTCAGCACCCGCGAATACGAGCCCGGAGCGCGCCTGATTCTGTGGTTTAATCCAGGCGTCTCCTCTCCCTGGCGGAGCCGCGGCGAATTTCGCGCCGTGGTCGTTCGTTCTGACCCGGAGCCTGACGGCCGCGCTCTGATCGTCGCTGTGTGCCGCATCCGCGAATGATTCGCGTGTGTTCCAGCCGGCTTTTCCACAATTTCGATCCCCGCGCTACACTGTGCCTTTTCAAAATGGACGCCGATGATGGCCACGCACGAAGTGCGTTCCTTTTTTCTCGAAGGCCCGGCCGGGCGGCTGGAAGCAATCCTCTGGACGCCTGCTCGCAGCACTCCGCCGCCGCTCGCTGGCCTTGTTTGTCATCCGCATCCGCTTTTCGGCGGCACGATGCACAACAAGGTGGTCTATCAGGTGGCAAAAACGCTCGACCGGCTTGGCCTGCCCGCGCTGCGCTTCAACTTTCGCGGCGCCGGCCTCAGCGCGGGCGTGCACGACAAGGGGATTGGCGAGCAGGACGATGTTCGCGCAGCGCTCGGCTTCCTTTCTGCCGCATTTCCGGGCACGCCGCTGCTTCTTGCGGGTTTCAGCTTCGGTTGCTGGGTGGGACTCCGAGTTGCATGTGAAGACCCTCGAGTTGCCGAACTCGTCGGACTTGGTGCGCCCGTCAACGACTCGGACCTTTCCTACCTCGCGCGATGCGCCAAACCAAAACTCTTTCTTCAAGGCAGCGAGGACCAGTTCGGTGCTCGGGACAAGCTTGAGCGGCTCGTTGCCTCGTTACCCGGCGAGAATCGGCTGGAGGTCATCGAAGGCGCCGACCACTTTTTCGGCGGCAAGCTCGATTCATTGGACGAAGCTCTTTCGGTTTGGCTCACCACGCGCCGTCCCGAACTGCTCTAGTCCCAGCCGCTGATGTGCCGTCTTTCAGTTTCCGATATCCGGTGCGTTATGCCCCTTTGCCGCGCTCGAAGAGCTTGCGGAACTCCTCCATCGTCCCCGGCGGCACCTCGGCGAGTCGCGCATTCGCGCGCACATGTTCGATACGCGACATCCCTACCAGCGCCGTAGTAATCCCCGGCGCTGACCGGGCAAACTGCAATGCGCTTTCCGCATCATTTGCCAGGGCAAACGCCTCGCGCACAAACGGCGGCAAATTCCACGCGATCTGGCCCTGGAGCAGCGAACCGCTGGCTACGACGGTGATTCCCAGACTCTCTGCTGCCTCGATCAAAGTGACTCGCTGCCCATCCAGCATCTGATTGCCGAGCGTCAGCGCTTCCGTCATTGCCAGGTTGAACGGTAACTGTACGAATCGAAAGCGGTGCTTTTCTCCCGCGATGCCGCGCGCGATAGCTTCGATCTCGGGAAGCTGCAATGCGTCCCGAGTCTCGGCTGGCTGGCGGAAGCCGTTCCAGGTGGCCGCACCGTAATATTTGAGTTTTCCCGCCGCCGCGGCAGACTCGAGAAACGTGAACGCTGCGCGCACTCGAGCAGAAAACTCCTCGCCCGGGACCTCGCTGAGTTGCGTCTCCGGATTGTGAACGTAATACACGTCAACCGCCTCGACGCCCAGGTTATGCAAACTGCGTTCGAGCTGGTCTTCGAGATAGCTCGGCGACATGCAATGACATCCCGCGACGATGTCCTTCGCGCTCATGACGCCTTTCTGGATGTATTCGCGATAAAAGTATTCGTTCGCGTCAGCGGGAACTGACCCATCCGGTGTGAGGTACCCACCTTTTGTGCAGAGAACGACCTCGTCGCGTTGAAAGCCCTTCCGCGCAAGCTGGTCCAGAGCTGCGCGGATGCTCCGTTCGCTCCGTTGAAAACGATAGTTAATCGCGGTGTCGATCAGGTGGACGCCGCTCTCGGCCGCAGCGACCACGGCCGCGGTGTACGATTCATCCGTCTTTGCGTCGGGCTGGCCGAGATACGTGCCGATTCCGAGTGAAGGAAGCACGAGCCCTTGTGTTTCGCGGAAATGTCCGCTCGCCGCCCGCGTGCGAAATCTGTCCGCATAGCGCCGCGTTCCGTCCGCCGTCGCCGATTTCCTCATGACGCTCCTTTAGCTCGGTTTGTTCGTTTCTGAGTTCTGCGCGGATGCGACTGGCTCCGTTTTTGGCGCCAGCAGGCGGGAGCAAGCCCGAAGTATGCGGCGGTACGGCCACTCCCTTTCACGCATGACCGCGGAGCGGTCAACGCCTCGGAAGAAGATCTCCCCCTGGCGCGGGTTGCTGTAATACCAGCGCGCAATAAGCCACAAATGCTCGTTGAGATGTTCGCGTGGATCGGCGGCAACCGATTCCATTCGATCGCGCAGAATCTCTTCCGCCGAGCGCGGTTGGCTCGCTATCTCCGCAAAGCGCAGAAAGAACGGCTCGGCGAGCCGCCCACTGCAAACGGCGAATACGCCGATCGCCTGCTCCTCGGCGGTCCGCTGCAGGATGACGGCATCCAAGTCCTGAATTCGTCGAGCCAGTTCCGGCCGCAGGCGCAGGACGTCGTTGAGTTTTTCGAGGCGCTTGTGCAGGTTTGCAGCGAGCTCGAAATCAAGCTCCTCGCTCGCTCGGGTTCTCTCCTGTTCGAGCGAGGAAACGAGCGAGCCGCCGCTCGTCTCAAGGAAGTTCAGCAGCCGATTCACCTCCGCGTCGTACTCCTCCTTCGTACAGCCCGCGAAGCACGGTGCGAGGCACATCTTCATTTCGGAATAGAGGCAGCCGGGAAACGCCGGGTCACGCCGGATTTTGATCTGGCACCGGCGCACTTTGAAAAAATCAAGCGCGCGCTCGGCGAAGGCTTGGGCAGCGCGACGCGACGCAAACGGCCCATAGTACACGCCGGCGGTCGGCGCTCCGGTGTCATCCACGGCGATCCGGCGCGTAACATAGCAGCGCGGGTACGCGTTGCGCAGATTCACTTTCAAAACGGCTGGCGGCCGCAGCCGGATCAGATCGCGATACCGCTTCGGAAAATACTGCTTAGCATG
>QHYP01000354.1 GCA_003224195.1 Acidobacteriota bacterium
TGGAGAACCGCTGGGCGAAGCGGAAGTCCGCGTGGTAAAGAAGATCTACGGCTGGCCCGAGGACGCGAAGTTCTTGGTGCCGAGCGGAGTGCGCGAGTGCTTCGGCGAAGGCGTCGGCAAACGCGGCGGCCAGTTGCGCGCACAATGGATGAAGCTCTTTGGAGAGTATGCCAAGCAGTTTCCCGAACTGGCGGATCAGCTCGGGCGGATGCAGCGGCGCGAGCTTCCCGACGGCTGGGACAAGAATTTGCCGGTGTTTCCTGCCGACGCGAAGGGCATCGCCACGCGGGAAAGCTCGGGCAAGACGCTGAATGCATTGGCGAAAAACATTCCGTGGCTGATCGGCGGATCGGCGGACCTGGCGAAATCGAACAAGACAAATCTGGAGTTTCCGGGGGCCGGGGAATTTTTCGCCGGTGAATACGCCGGACGCAATCTGCATTTCGGCGTGCGCGAGCACGCCATGGGCGCGGCGCTCAGCGGCATGGCGCTCTCGAAGCTTCGGCCGTTTGCAGGCACGTCTTTCAATTTCAGCGACTACCTGCGCCCGGCGATCAGGCTGGCTTTATGTGTTCACGCACGACTCGATTGGCCTCGGTGAGGACGGACCAACGCACCAGCCCATCGAGCAACTGGCGTCCTTGCGCGCGATGCCGAACATGCTGGTGCTTCGGCCGGGCGACGCCAACGAAGTCGTGGAAGCCTGGAAGATCGCCCTCCAGCATACGCACGGGCCCGTCGCGCTGGTGCTGACTCGGCAGGCCATCCCCACGTTTGACCGCGCGAAGTATGCGCCCGCATCAGGTGTGGCAAGGGGCGCCTACGTCTTGGCTGATGCTCCAGGCGGAACACCTGAAGCGCTCCTGATGGCCAGCGGCAGCGAGGTTCACCTTTGCTTGGGTGCCTACGAAATGTTGAAAGCGGAGGGAATCAAAGCCAGGGTGGTGAGCATGCCGTCTTGGGAAATCTTCGAGCGCCAGGATGCTGCCTACAAAGAGAGCGTGCTCCCGGCTGGTGTGACTCGGCGGGTCTCGGTGGAGATGGCTTCTCCATTCGGGTGGGAGCGCTACGTCGGGCCGAAGGGGCGCATGATTGGGATGAAGACCTTCGGGGCTTCCGCGCCGCTCAAGGCTCTGCAGACGCGCTTCGGGTTCGTGCCCGACAATATCGTGGCGAGCGTGAAGGAACTCTTGGGGCGGTGAGGCGGAGATGCGCGTCGCTATTGGCTCCGACCACGCGGGATTCGCCCTGAAGGAAGAAATCAGCGAAAAGCTGCGCGCGCTGGGCCACGACGTAACGGACGTAGGCGCGCACTCCTATGTGGCCACGGACGATTATCCGGATTTTGCCGAGGTCGTGGGCAAAGCCGTGCTCGATGGCCGCGCGGAGCGTGGCGTCTTGATCTGCGGCAGCGGAGTCGGCGCCAGCGTGGCGGCCAACAAGCTGCCGGGCATTCGCGCGGGCCTTTGCCACGATGGGTATTCGGCGCATCAGGGAGTCGAGCACGACGATATGAATGTGCTCGTACTGGGTTCACGCGTGATTGGAAGCGCGTTGGCGGAAGACTTGGTGCTCAACTTTTTGAAAGCGAATTTCACGGGCGAAGAGAGGCACCTGCGCCGCCTCAAGAAAATCAAGGCGTTGGAGGCGAAATATGCAGCCGGCACAAGGCACTAAGCTGGCGGTTGGCAACGTTCTCGAGGAATTGCAAAAGCTCGGCCAGTCGATCTGGCTCGATTACATCCGGAGAAACCTGATCTCGAGCGGCGAGCTGAAGCGTCTGGTCGAGGCCGGGCTCCGCGGCGTGACCAGCAACCCCACCATTTTCGAGAAGGCTATCGCGGGAAGCACCGATTATGACGAAGCACTGCGCAAGACGCTCAATGCGGCCCCGAGCCTGGACACGACCTCGCTCTATGAGGATTTGACCATCGAGGATATCCAGATGGCCGCGGATGTGCTCCGGCCCGTCTATGACGCCACGCGCGGCGCCGACGGATTCGTGAGCTTTGAGGTTGCGCCGGACCTGGCCTACGACACGCAGGGCACCATCGCCGAGGCGAGAAGGCTATGGAGGAAGATTGACCGGCCGAACGTGATGATCAAAGTCCCGGCGACGAATCCGGGCATCTTTGCGATCGAGACGCTGATCGGCGAAGGTATCAACGTAAATGTCACGCTGATGTTTTCACTCGCGCACTATGAGTCGGTCGCCCAGGCCTACGTGCGCGGAGTTGAGAAGAACAAAAATCCGCAGGGCGTGGCCTCGGTGGCCTCCTTTTTCGTCAGTCGAGTGGACACCGTTGTGGACCGCGAATTGGAAAAGAATGGTTCATCGCAGGCGCTCGCGCTCCGCGGCAAGACGGGAATCGCCAACTGCCGGAGCGTCTACCGCAGGTTTGAAGAGATCTTCCAGAGCGCGCATTTCCAAAAGCTGGCGGAAAAAGGAGCCAGAGTGCAACGCCCGCTCTGGGCCAGCACGGGCACGAAAAACCCTGCGTATTCGGACGTGATGTACGTGGAAGCGCTGATCGGCGCGCACACGGTGAACACTCTGCCCCCCGCGACACTCGAGGCCTTTCGCGACCATGGCACGGTGAAAGAGACGCTGAAGAGCAACATCGCCGAGGCGCAGAAGGTCCTGGCGAAAGTCCAGGAATTGGGTGTGGACCTCGAATCCGTCACCGAGACGTTGCAGGCCCAGGGCGTAGCGCTGTTTGACGCCTCGTATAAACAATTGCTGGCAACGCTCGATGAAAAGCGTCGGAAGCTGCTCGACAAGCGCGTCGATCCTCAGCGCTTGAGCCTCGGCTCCTATCAGAGCGCGGTGAACAAGCGGCTGGCGGACTGGGAAGCCGTGAGCTTTGCCCGCCGGCTCTGGGCTAAGGACTACACGCTCTGGGCGAAGGAGCCTGCGGAAATTACGAACCGCCTGGGGTGGTTGACGCTCCCGGACGTAATGACCGAGGAGGCGGAAGAACTC
>QHYP01000142.1:0-9977 GCA_003224195.1 Acidobacteriota bacterium
CCTGTCGGGCGGCATCTATGCGATTTGCTTCCAGAACGCGGCCTCGCGCGAGGCCAGCAGCGCGTCCTTGCGCGCGTCCCAGCGCAGAAAGTGCGGCGTCTTCGTATGCTTCGTGTGGTGCTCGCGGCTAGCCCACACCTCGTGCAAAAGAAATGCGCTGGGCTGATCGGCCAAGCGGTAAAGCTCGTATTGCAAACACCCTTCTTCGCGCCGTGTCGGCCCGACCAGCGCCCGCACCTCCGCTTCGACCAGAGTCTCCTGCCCTTCCTTGGCCCGGAGAATCACGATGAGCGTAACGGCATCCTTCGGCAGGCGCCCTTTTCTTGCCGGTCCAGCCCCGCGAGCACTGCGCCGGCGGGCTGCTCTTCGGGCTTTGCGCTTGGCCATAGTGGCCGGGATTGTAGCGCAAGTCGGTGCGTGTCGGGGCGTGCCATAGCGCCGTCTCAGAAGGGCTCCTACCCAGGCACGTTCACGGCGGGCGCATCTATCTCTCCGCGTTCTTGCGTCCCGCATTCAGGCTGTCGAAATTGAGAATCGTATTCAGGACGAGCGCATAACTGCCGCGTGTCTCTCCGCGATACACTGGATTGATCGAGAACATGATGATGTGCCCTTTGCCTGCCGGCACATCCACCACCGACGGGTGCTGGGCAATTTCCTCGCCGCCCTCCACCAGGCCGGAAACGAGCAGCTCCTTGGCATCCTCGTAGCGGAAAATCACGCGCGGCCGCAGGGCCGGCGGAATCACGCGGAAGCCGTTGCGCAACTCCTCGTCGGTCACCGGCGGCGTCTCCCACACCTCGCTCTTCGGCTCTTCCGGCGCCTCCACTTCTTGCCGGCCGACCGTGAAGTCGGGATCGCTCATGGTGCCGCGTCCCGTCGGGCGCGTGTGCATCTCGCTGCCAAGCCGCCGGAAGCGGCGCGACCCGGCGACGCTGGTGAGCGAAAAAATCGGGCCGTTGTCGCAATAGGCGGAGAGTGTTTCGTCGTATCCATAGGCGATGGGGCTCGTGGCGTCCACAAGCTTCGTGCGCACCACGGAACCCACAATCTTCATGCGCTGCTGCGGGGCGATGTTCACTCCCTGTTCGAGCCCGATCGAGGCGGCGAAACGCGCGGTGTCCGTCGCCGTCAGGAGCACGCCGCCCTTCTCCACGAACTCCTCGAGGTGCGCCACCCCGCTCCAGCCGAGCCCGGGCCGCAGGTCATCGGTAGAATCCGTCTTGCCCAGGTTGGGCGTTTCCGGCGTGCTTTTCCACGGCAGCGGATTGCCCCACGCTGTGGAGAGGCCGTTGACAATCGCCGTCGGGCTTGAGAAAAACCCGACCGGTGGAAACAGGATCACGTCGTACTTCGCGTTGAGATTCGCTTCCTTGGAAACCGTCTGCGTGCTGATGTAGTCGTAGGGAATCTTCAAGAAATCGAGCGTCTGCCGCCACCAGCCTTCCGTCTGCGTGCTGAGCCAGGTATGGACCAGCGCCACGCGCGCGGCGCGCACCGGATGCGTCTTCACGCTCGGCGCCTGGGTGAGCGCAATCGCCTGCAATCCCAATTCGGCAGCGGCGCGGTCCAGCTCCTCCCGCTTGCCGCCGCGCAGCAGGAACGACCCCCGCCCAAACTTCTTGCCGTTGGCCTCGAACGGCTCTTCGGCCGCTTCGATCGAGGCATCGCGCAAGCGGTAGCGCAACGTGGCGAGGGCTGGCTCCGCGGTGTTGTTGATGGCAAACACCGCGCCGGTACCGCTCGCGCCGCCCGGAACGCGAATTTCGCCCACGCGTTCCATTGGCGCCTCCAAAACCTTCGCGTCCGTCACGCGCACCACTTGCGCGCCGAAGAGCTCGCCAAACGTCCAGCCGGTGTCGTCATAGGGCGTCTTCTGCGGATCATCCGGGCTCCAGTATTGATAGTCGAGCAGCGCGTCCGCGATTCTCGAGTACGGCTGATCCATGCGGACGATGTAGCTCCCCGTCGGGAATTCGCGAGTCGTGGGCGCCGGCGTTGCCTTCGCCGCTTCGCCTTCTTTCGCGGCCTCCTTTGCCCCTTCCTTCGGCTTTGGCTCCTTCTTTGCCGGCAGTGCGACGTGGAACGCCGCTTTGGCGCGAGAGATCTCAACGCCCTGCTTCTCGAGCACGCGCAAGAGCTCCGCCTGCAATCCAGCGCGCGGGTCGTCTGAGGGCAACACGTACGCCGCCGGCCCTTCCTCGCTGGGCTTCATCACCGAACGCTTGGCCTTGAGATAGAAATTCTTCAGGAAGAGCCGCTTGTTCTCGTTGAAGTAGTGCAGGGAGGTCAGAAGCCCGGTCTCTTCGTAGTTGTTGTTGTCCCGCTGCGACCAGAGCGCCTTCGGCAGCGGCGGATTCTGCCGGTACCACGTGCGCGCGTATTCTTCCGGCTCGAGCGTGCGTTCCTCCGTGTCGGCGCCGCCGTTGCCGAATGTTTCATAGAGCCGGCTGATGCCGTTATGCATTGCCGCGATGAACATGAGGTACCCCGGCGACCAGGTGTCGAAGACGCCGTGCGTGAACACCCCCGGCATGCCGAACTTCGTCATGTCTGCGACGTTTCGCGCGCCGATCATTTGCCATTCGTCCGCCAGGATCGGATCGATCCACGCGTTGTACGGGCCGTCGCCCACGGTGTTGTCGTAGAGATACGGCACCGATTCGTGCAGGTCGTGCAGCACCACCGCTTTCCAGCCGATGTACGTGTTCAACACGTTTTCCGTCAGCTTCAGCGTTACGCCCATCGCGTCACGGTTGTTGTCGTGCGCGACGTAGTGGCCCCAATAGACCAGCCACGGATAGAACTCCTTCGGGTGCGCCAGGTGCCAGCGGTAGATGTCCACCATCCGGTCGCGGCCGTCCACCTCGACCACCGGCGTGATCAGCGTGATCACGCCGTCGCGAATCTCACGGATATACGGGCTTTCGTCCACCGCCAGGCGATAGGCCAGCTCCATCAGCGCGGTCGGCGCGCCGGTCTCCGGCGAGTGAATCGTGCCGGTGATGTAGTAGATGGGAATCGCCTGCGCGGCTACGCGGTCCGCTTCCGCGTCGTCGAGGTGGATCGCGCGCGGGTCGGCAAGCTTTGCCAGGCGCGCGCGATTTTCCTCCAGGCGCTTCAGATTCTCTTCCGAAGAGATGGCCACCGCGATCATCTCGCGGCCCTCCTCCGTTGTGCCGATGGAAAAAACCTTCACCCGCGAGCTGGCCTTTTCCAGCAGGCGCACGTAGCGATAGACATCTTCTGCATACGGTAGAACGCCCGGCGCGCCGGCAATGTCGCCGAGAACCGCTTCCGGCGTCGGCACGGTCTTGGAGGCGGGGAGATAATCAACGAGCGGCGAAGCGAAGTGGGGCGCGGTCGTGTACTTGTGAATCTTTTGCGTGTACGCCTCGTCGATGGGCTGGTTGGGATCGCGCGCGGGCGCCGTTTCGTCCGCCCGGGCCAACGCAGGAATTACCGCCACAACGAAAACCAACGACAGACGCAAATACCAGCCCTTCCGCGCGTTGACCGCTTTGCGGTCACGCGTGAAAAAGAGTTGCCTCAACATGGCGGCCTCCCGGAGAAGAATTTCAAAACAAAAGTAGCTGCGCGGCATGCGCGCAGAGAATATGTACGGCCTACCTCGCCGAAATTGTAACGGAAATAAAGGGACGCCGGTTACAAGAGCCACGCGGCGATCAGCCCCGTCACGACGAACCTCGCGAGCCAGCCCAGCGCGTGCCCCACGCCTACCAGCGGATGCAGCTTCATCCAGATCGCGTTCATCCCGATCACCGGCACGGGCGCGGCTAGCCACGCTATTACCGCCATGCGCAGCGCGCCGCTCATCGACGCCAGCGCGCTCGCCCAGATGCACAGAAAAATGAACGCGGCACAGCTCACCACTCCAAGCGCCTCGGACGCGGCAACCGAACTGGTCTCGCTCTCGCCCGGCTTTAGCCGCCACACGTCTGGCGTATCCGAGTATTTTCGGTGGAAGAGAAAACCCATGAAAAACCAGTCCGTGAACATGGTGGCCACACCCGAGGCCACAACCGCGAGCACAAACCGCGTCCAGTTCATGGGAGCCTCCATTTCTGTGAAGAGTTAGTTGGCCGCGACAAATACGATGCAAACAGGCGCGGGCACCTTCACCTCCTGCCCCGTTGCGGTCAGGCCGCCGGTCTTGCGGTCAATGCGAAACACGACGATGCCGTCGGAGTTTTGATTGGCAGCCAAAAGATATTCGCCGGTCGGATCGATCGCGAAATTGCGCGGCGTCTTGCCTCCCGTCGAAACGTACGCCGTAGGTGTGAGCGTGCCTTTCGCCGAATCGATGGCGAACACAGCGATGCTGTCGTGCCCGCGATTCGAGGCGTAGAGGAATTTCCCCGAGGAGTGCACGGCAATTTCCGCGGTGTCGTTTTCGCCAGAAAAATCCTTAGGCAATGTCGACACCGTCCCAATTTCCCGGAATGCCCCTCGTTCCGCCTGATACGAAAATGCCGTCACCGTCGAGCCCAGCTCGTTCACGACGTAAACAAGTTTCCGGTCCGCCGAAAACGCCAGATGGCGCGGCCCCGACCCGGCTTTGATCTTTGCGAACGGCGGATCATTCGGCGTCAGCGCGCCCGTGCGCCCATCGAAGCGGTACGTCAGCACTTCATCCAGCCCGAGGTCCACCGCGAACGCGTAGCGATTGTCCTCCGAAACTTGAATGTAGTGCGCGTGCGGCCCCTCTTGTCTCTCCTTATTGACGCTCGAGCCGTGGTGCTGTACGAAAGCCGACGCCTTGCCGAGCCGCCCGTCATCGAGCAAGGGAAACACGGCCACGCTGCCACCATCGTAGTTTGCAACCAAAACGTACTTGCCGGTCTTGTCCAGCGAGATGTGGCACGGCCCCGCACCGCGAGACGAAACTTGATTCAGCAAGGCGAGTTTCCCTGTCTCGCGGTCAACCGCGAAAGCGCTCACCGCGCCGCTCTTTTCGCCGTGGAAATCCCCGACTTCATTCACCGCGTAAAGGAATTTGCCGCTCGGATGCACTGCGAGAAACGACGGGGCCGTCGTCTCCGCCGCCACACCGATGGAGTCCAGCTTGCCCGTCTCCGCGTCGAACCGGTACGCATAGATACCCTGGCTGCTGGTCTTCGCCGTGTACGTCCCCGCGTACGAAAAATAGTGGCTATCCTGCTTGGCGTGCTTCGGGTTGCTCGCCACGGACAGCAACAGCAGGGGCGCCACCACTCCGAACAGGAGCGCGGAAAACCGGCGGAAGCGTTTCATTGCGGCAGGAATCTTAACTCTATTCTGAAGAAACCGATATGAGTGCTCGACACTTCAGGACACTATGATTTGCGCCCCGCACAGGAATCGGGACAAAGGACCGCTCTACTTTTTCGCTTCGCCGTTCTCTTCATGGAGGACAGCGGCGGCGGCGACGGAATCCTTCTCTTCCAGCCGCAGTAGCCGTACGCCTTGCGTCGAGCGGCCCGCCTCGCGGATCTCGTTTGCGTGCACGCGGATCACCTTGCCGTGCTCGGTGATGATCATCACGTCGGACTCTTCCGTCACCTGCAGCGTGGTGACGACTGAGCCGTTGCGCTCCATGGTCTTCATGTTCACGACGCCCTTGCCGCCCCGCGACGTGATGCGGTACTCCGCCAGCGGCGTGCGCTTCCCGTAGCCCTTCTCGGAGACGGTGAGCATCAGCGAGGTCAGCGAATCCCGGATCTCCTCGTTTTCGAGTTCTTCCAGATTCTTCGTCGTCTTCTGGTGCTCTTTCGCGATGATCTCGAAGTCCGGCTGTACCGCGTCCATCGAGACGACGTAATCGTCCTTATCCAGGTCCATGCCGTTCACCCCGCCGGCCGCGCGGCCCATCGCCCGCACTTCCGTCTCGCGGAAAAGA
Source organism: Acidobacteriota bacterium (assembly GCA_003224195.1). Lineage (GTDB taxonomy): Bacteria > Acidobacteriota > Terriglobia > Acidiferrales > UBA7541 > Acidiferrum. The sequence continues at coordinate 5,900 of QHYP01000142.1, forward strand.
ATGGCCTGACCTTCGTGGCTCGCCAGAAAAATCATCTGCTTACTGTCGGTGAGCTTCGCGCCGATCAGCTCATCCTTCGGCTCGAGATTTATGGCGATGATGCCTGCCGACCGCGGATTGGAAAATTCCACGAGCGCGGATTTCTTCACTGTGCCGTTGCGCGTCGCCAGAAGAACGTATCTCCCTTCTTCTTCGAGGCTGCGCACCGCGACGAGCGCCGTCAGCTTCTCATCTTCCTGGAACCGCACCAGGCTGGAAATCGCTTTCCCCCGCGTGGCCGCCGCCGCCTCGGGAATTTCGTATACCTTCAGCCAATAAACACGGCCTTTCGACGTGAACAGCAGAATGTAGCTGTGCGCCGAGGCGATGAAGAGGTGCTCGACGAAGTCCTCTTCCTTTGTGCGCGCGCCGATTCGGCCTTTGCCTCCGCGCGACTGGTGCCGGTAGACGTCCACGGCCGTCCGCTTGATGTACCCCGCATGGCTCACCGTGATCGCCTGGTCGGTGTCCGCGATCAGATCTTCGAGCTTGATCTCCTCGACCTTGTCCACGATCTGCGTGCGCCGGTCGTCGCCGTAAGTCTTCTGCACCTCGCGCAGTTCGTCCGTGATCACCTGCTTCAGCCTCTTCTCGCTCGCCAGGATCTCTTCCAGCTCCGCAATGCGCTCGCGGATGGACTTCAATTCTTTGAGAATTTCTTCCACGGAGAGCTGCGTGAGCCGGTGGAGCTGTAACTCGAGAATGGCGTCCACTTGCGCCGGCGTGAGGCCCGAAGTGCCGCTCCCGGCCGCCGTCTCCCCTTCGACGCCGCCGAGCTTGTACTTCCTTCCATCGAGCTTCACGCCCTCGATCTTCTTGGACCTGCCGTTTTCGGTGATCGCGACCTCCTGCTCGGAAAAAAACTTGAGCAGGTTTTCCTTCGCCTCCGCGCGGCTCGCCGATCCCCGGATGATACGGATCACGTTGTCCAGATGGTCCAGCGCGATCTGATAGCCGACCAAAATGTGTTCGCGCTCGCGCGCCTTGCGCAGCTCGTAGCGCGTGCGCCGCAGCACCACGTCGCGCCGGTGCTCGATGAACAGCCGCAGCAGATTCACCAGGCCCAGCTCTTTCGGCTGCCCGCCCACAATCGCCAGCAGGATCATCCCGAACGATTCCTGCATCTGCGTGTGCTTGTAGAGGTTGTTCAGGATGAGCTGCGACTCTTCCCCGCGCTTTATTTCAATGACGATGCGCATTCCGGAGCGGTCCGATTCGTCGCGCACGTCGGCCACGCCGTCGAGCTTCCGCGTCTGCACGAGCTCGGCGATGCGCTTGATGAGCGTGGCCTTGTTCACCTGATAGGGAATTTCCGTGACCACGATGTTTTCGCGGTCTTTGCCGACCTCTTCAATCGCGGCTTTGGCTCGCATGGTGAAGCTGCCGCGGCCATGCGTGTACGCTGCCTCGATGCCTTCGCGGCCGGCAATGTACCCGCCGGTCGGAAAGTCCGGCCCGGGCACGAGCTTCAACACTTCCTTCAGCGTCGTGTCCGGTTTTTCGATCAGCAGCACCGTCGCTTCAATGACTTCGCGCAAGTTGTGCGGAGGAATGTTCGTCGCCATGCCGACGGCGATGCCGCTCGCGCCGTTCACGAGCAGGTTCGGAATGCGCGTCGGCAGAACCACCGGCTCCCGCTCCGTTTCGTCGAAGTTTGCAACGAAATCGACGGTCTCTTTCTCAATATCCGCAAGCAGCTCTTCGGCGATTCTTGCCAGGCGCGCTTCCGTGTACCGCATCGCCGCAGGCATGTCGCCGTCCACCGAGCCGAAGTTGCCCTGCCCGTCGACCAGCGGGTAGCGCATGTTGAAGTCCTGCGCCATTCGCACCAGCGCGTCGTATACGGGCGTATCGCCGTGCGGGTGATACTTCCCGAGGACCTCGCCGACGATCTTCGCGCACTTGCGGTAGGGCTTCGTCGAAGTGAGCCCCAGCTCGTACATGCCGAACAAAATGCGCCGGTGCACCGGCTTCAAGCCGTCGCGCACGTCCGGCAGCGCGCGCCCGATGATCACGCTCATCGCGTAGTCGAGATACGACTTCCTCATCTCGGCTTCGATATCGACCGGAATCATTACCGACAGGTTCTGTTCGTCCGCCATTTCCCCTCGCCGTAGCCCGAAATCTCCGTTGTAGGGGCGCAGCATGCTGCGCCCCTACAAGCACTGCCTATCGTTTCGCCGCGTGTTCCACCACGTACGCCTTCACGGTGTCGAATGCATCCGCCGCGTTCATGAACCGCCGCGCCGCAAAATGCTCTTCGAGGCGCCGCAAGAACTTGTCCCGCTCCGCCTCGCTGGCAAATTCCGCAATCACGCGCTCATCGGCCCCCACTGCATCAAGGCCCCCACGAACATGCGCATTCTCGTTCGCCGGCACTGCCCGAAACTCGCTCACGCTCAATCCTCGCAGCCCCGGCTCCGTCGTCCATCCCAATTGGTAGAGCATCCCTGCCTGTAGGGGCGCAGCATGTAGCAGACCCCGGACGTTTTAGCGGGGCCGCGCCCCCACAAGGCACTCCCCTAAATATCCAAATTCACGACTTCCAGCGCATTCTCCTCGATGAACTTGCGGCGCGCTTCGACGTTTTCGCCCATGAGCGTGGTGAAAATATCTTCGGCCGCCACGGCGTCCTCGAGCTTCACCTTCAGCAGCGTGCGCGTCTCCGCGTTCATCGTCGTCTGCCAGAGTTGCTCCGGATTCATTTCGCCCAGGCCCTTGAACCGCGTAATCGTGAAATCTTTCTTCGCGTCCTCGAGAACGAAATCGAGAACATCCTTGGCCTTTTCCTTTGTCACTTTGGCGCCGTTGCGTGAAATCGTGAATGGCGGCTTGTTGTACTCCTCGATTTGCTTCGTCAGCGCGCGCAGCCGCTTGTATTCCGCCGTCGAAGCCAGCGCCCAATTGACTTTGATATTGTGCGGCGCGCCGAATTGAATCTCGTACAGGCTGTGCTCTTCGTCGAACGCGATCGTCCCGTCAAGCTTCAGTTTGGCTTTCTCCACTTCCTTGAGCAGCTTGTCGAGACTCTTCTTGTCCTCGAAGTCCGTCTTTTTCTCGAGCCCGCTCTCCGCCAGCATTTCGACAAGCCCCGGCTCGCGCAACCGCCGGCCGAGCTTGGCCGCAACCGCGCCGTATTCCTGCACATTCAGCAGGAACGATGTCAGCCCTCCGCCTTGCAGCGTGACGCCGTCTTTTCCCTTGACCACATGGTCTTCCGTGGCTCGCTTCATCAGCTCGCGCGCAAATTCGCGTTCGTCGCGGATGTAGCGCTCGCTCTTGCCGCGCTTCACGCGGTAGAGCGGCGGCTGCGCGATAAAAACGTGCTCGCGCTCGATCAGCTCCTTCATGTGCCGGAAGAAAAACGTCAGCAGCAGCGTGCGGATGTGCGAGCCATCCACGTCCGCGTCGGTCATCAGGATAATCTTGTGGTAGCGGACCCGGCCCGCATCGAACTCGTCCTTGCCGATGCCCGTGCCCAGCGCCGTGATGATCGCGCGAATCTCTTCGTGCCCGAGCATTTTGTCGTAGCGCGCCTTTTCGACGTTCAGGATTTTTCCTTTGAGCGGCAGGATGGCCTGGTAGCGCCGGTCGCGCCCCTGCTTCGCCGAGCCGCCGGCCGATTCGCCCTCAACAATGAAAACCTCGCAGCGGGCGGGGTCGCGTTCCTGGCAATCGGCGAGCTTCCCGGGCAGCCCGCTCGAATCCATCGCGGACTTGCGCCGCGTCAACTCGCGCGCCTTGCGCGCCGCTTCACGCGCGCGCGCCGCCTCGATGCACTTGCCGATAATGCGCCGCGCCACGGTCGAGTGCTTGTCGAAGTATTCGCCGAGCTTCTCATTCACAAGTTGCTCGACGTCGCCCTTGATGTCGCTGTTCAGTTTGCCCTTGGTCTGCCCCTCGAACTGCGGCTGCGGCAGCCGAACGGAAACCACGGCAACCAGCCCTTCGCGCACGTCATCGCCCGTGATCGTCACTTCGTCCTTCTGCTCGCGTAGCATTCCCGCCGCCGACGCGAAGTTGTTGATCGAACGCGTCA
>QHYP01000142.1:10002-12163 GCA_003224195.1 Acidobacteriota bacterium
GTCCACCGTGTTGATCGTGTTGGCAAAGGCGAAAACGTTTTCGCCATACGTGTCGTTGTACTGCAGCGCGATTTCAATCTCCACGTTCCCGCGCTTCCCTTCCATGAAGATCGGCGAATCGTGCAGCGTCGATTTGCCGCGGTTGATGTGCTTGACAAATTCCGTGATGCCGCCGGTGAAGCGAAACTCCGCGTTTTTCTCCGTGCGCTCATCGCTGAGCGTGATCTTTAGGCCTTTGTTAAGAAACGCCAGCTCGCGCAGCCGCTGCGCCAAAATGTCGTAGCTGAAATCAATCTTGTCGAAGATCGCCGGATCGGGGTGGAACGTGACCATTGTCCCCGTCTTGCGGGTTTTCCCGGTCTGTTGGAGCTTCGAAGTCGGCTTCCCTTTTTCGTACGACTGCTCCCAGACCGCGCCGTCGCGGTAAATCTCGAGATCCAGCCAGTCCGAAAGTGCGTTGACCACGGACACGCCTACGCCGTGCAGCCCGCCGGAAACCTTGTACGATTCGCTGTCGAATTTTCCGCCGGCGTGCAGAACCGTCATCACGACCTCCGCCGCCGGCCGCTTTTCCGTCTGGTGCATGTCCACGGGAATGCCTCGGCCGTTGTCCACCACGGTGACCGAGTTGTCGGCGTGCACGGTGACGTTGATCTCGTCGGCAAAGCCCGCCAGCGCTTCGTCCACGGAGTTGTCCACTACCTCCCAGACGAGATGGTGCAGTCCCATCTCGCCCGTCGACCCGATGTACATCGCCGGCCGCAGCCGCACGGCTTCCAGTCCGCCAAGCACCTTGATGGACTTTGCATCGTACTGGTGGCCCAGCCCCTTGCCGGTTACGGTTTCCAAAGGTTTTCCGGCAGCGGCTTCTTTTTCTCCCATAATCTCTCCTGATGAAATCCTGAAGCGCGAGGCGCAGCCAACGAGCGCGTCCGCTCAAAGATTCCGTTCAAATCTTTTTGAAGCAAGAAGAGGCGTGCTCTCGGAATTTTCCGTACGTCGCCTTACCCTTTGGTCTCGGCTCTGGCCACCGAAACTCGTAGGGCTCCTGCTCCATCCCGTCCCGCGCAGCGGGACGCGGCGAAGACTTACTTGCCCTGAGGACAAAGTCCGAAGGGCGCATTCCAGGCTGCGAAGGTCCCCGGCTCTTTGTCAAACGTGACCGCGAAGCGGTCGACGTGCAGAGCCCTTCTTGCAGGGCCTCGCTCACGTGGCCGACGTCCCCGATTGTTCGAGGTGGCCGATTTGGAGGAAACCATACAGCCAATCAACGACAACCAAATTTTACTCGAAAAGGAGCAGCTTCTCAAGCGCAAGATTCAAACGGCGAGTTCACTAACCGTGGTATTTACTTAGAGTTAGAAAGGGTTGTGACCTAGCCAAGGGCAACGGCGGAGCTCTTTCCCCTCAAGCCGAAATCCCGCCCAAAATAGCCACGCACAAAGCGACTCTGCCGTGCCGAAAATGCCGTGCTCATTCAGATCCGCATGGGCATGATGATGTAGCGGTAGCGGTAGTTTTCGTCGGCCAGCGGCCGCATCTGCCCGGCCTCATTCATCTTGCAATATAAATGGGTTGAAACGTAATCTGCGCCCGTCCTACACTACTGGCCCCGATTTCGGGGTTGCTGCGCGTATGTGCTGCCTTGAGGCGAGAAGATGAAAGTCATTCGGGACGCTGTCCACGGCGACATCGAGCTTGCTCCAAACGAGATGCGGCTGATTCACACTGCCGGATTCCAGAGACTGCACGGATGCAGACAGCTCGGATTGACCCACCTGGTATATCCGTCCGCAAAACATTCGCGGTTTGAACACGTCCTTGGTGTAATGCACGTCGCAACAAAGATGTCCGATTGTTTGAGAAGGCAAAGAAAGCTGCCGAAGATTGCCGCGAAGGCTCGAACGGCAGACCACTCCAAGGAAACAGCCCTGTTTTTTCAAGGTGCGCGGGGACAAAGACTCCGCACAATCCTGCGCCTTTCGGCGCTCCTACACGACATGGGCCACGTGCCCTTCGGACACACCCTTGAGGATGAGATGCCGATCATCTCAAAACACGATAGGCCCTCGGGGAGAATGGAATCAGAAGTTTCACAGTTATTAGAGCAGAGCGGCAATCAGGGTTTTCGCGAGGAGGTACTACAGACGCTCCAAGCGAT
>QHYP01000143.1 GCA_003224195.1 Acidobacteriota bacterium
GGAGGCCCTGGAAAAGCATGGCGCGGTCGATGACAGACCCAGGCAAGCGGTCGTAGAAGATCCCTGCGCCGGCGCGAAACACGGTCTTCTGTTTGCCTGGAGCGAACGCCAAAGACGTCCGGGGAGCGAAATCCATGCGATCGTCGAGCGCGGACTGCCAGTCGTAGCGCGCGCCCAGGAGAAGGCTGAAATCCGGCCGAAGCCTGAGCTCGTCCTGAAGAAAGCCATTTGCCTCATATTCGACGAAGGAAGCGTTCGGCTGACCCTGGTTCATTCGGAACGCGTACGGCATTTGATTGTTGAAGTCAGCGAGGCTCGCGAATTCAAAAGTTCCTGCAAAATTGGACGCGTCAAAGATGTTTAGGATTTTTGCGCGAGACGTCCCTCCGAAGCGAACGGTGTGCATTCCGCGAGAGTAGCTTACTGTGTCGTCCAGCTCTGCGATCGTCTCTCGATCTCTGCGAAATGTCGAGGATGGCCCACCAGTGAATGCTCCATTGACCACTATTTTGGGCATGTCCGCAGGAGCGCCTGCACTCTGAGTTTTTCGTTTGACCACGAGGCGCAGGATATTCAGCAAATTACCCGAAACGACGGCCTGATCGGACATTTCAATCCTGTGAAGATGCTCCTGGCCTCCGTTTCCTTGCTCTGGAAGAAAGAAACCGCTTACGCCCTGATTACGACCATTTTGTAGATTCAGGGTATAGAGCACTGTGATCATATGAACTTTGCTCGGATAAATGTCGAGGCGCCCCAGGAGATTCGTGCGGTCCTGGTGCGTCGGAACGTTCTTGACGACCTGGCCGGCAGGGGTGAAAGCATTCACTACCATTTCTCTATCATCTTCCAGGTGCGAACCGCTCAAGAAGAAAGTGGCGGCTCTCCCAGCCAAGGGACCGCTCAGACCTCCTTCCCACAGCCGCCGGTCCAGGCCGGGTTTCTCTTGAGCAAAGAAGTTGCGCGCATCCATCGCAGAATTGCGCGCATAGTAAGAAATGCCGCCGTGAAAATATCTGCGGGAGGGCTGCCTTGTGGTGACTTCAATGCGCGTCTTGCCCGGCCGCCGGAATTCCGCGGAATAAGCATTCTGGTTAATGGCGACATCCTTAATTGACCAGATGGGCGTATCCAATTCGTTGACCTCGACTCCGTCAACGACGAGAGATACTCCTTCCGCTCCCATAGCTCCCGGAGATAGAAAATTGCTCAGGAGGGGCACAATGTCCTGGCTTTCCGTTGGAAGCTCCCGAATAAGTTGATCATTGACTTTCACTGCGTCCGCATTATCTTGGGGCAGGGTACGGTCCTGAGTCCCCATCACGGTGATTTGCTGTTCCTCCGGGGCAATTTTCATTTTGACAATGATTTCTAGGGATTCCGCTCCGATGGTGACATCCTTGACGTAAGCTCGAAACTCTTCTGCCTGGGCGGTCAATGTGTAATCGCCCGGGAGAACATTTTCGAAGATGAAGTGACCGTTGCTATCGGATATTGCTGTGCGATTTTCGCCCGTCGCCTTGTTGATTAAGATGAGCTTCGCTCCGGGCACGGCGGACCTGCTTGGGTCTTCCACTACGCCTCTTAAATAGGTGGCACTCTGCGCCGCCGCTTGATTGGGCAAAAGCACCAACGCGAATATCAGCGCTAGGATGTGACCGAATGAACCAGTTCCAACGGCGAACCGAAAGCCTTTGAACATCATTTCACCTGACAAAATCGCTGAGCCTCAGCCAGAATGCTCTCCGTCATCTCCCGCCAACCGTCGGGCCGTGTGACCAGGGCCACGATCTGGGCCAATTTCAAGTACGCCAGTCCAAGATACGGTTCCAATTGCGCCAGGGACTGGATCCCTGCACAGGATTGATAAGTGGCCGAGAAGCGCTTCGCCAGCGGATCGAAGCGATGCAAAGAGCCCGAATGGAGCAGCCCGAGATACCCGACATGAGCGATAAAATGGGCCACGTCGAAAACCGGGTCGTACTGGCAGAACTCGTCGAAGTCCAGTCCCGTGAAGTGCGCCCCGTCAACTAGCAGATGATCGGGAGAAAAGTCGCGATGGGTGGGGCCAAGCCTCCTTTCCTCGATTTTCTCAATTTGCCTTTCGATTCGCGCGAGAATCCCTTCGAAGCTCCGGGCTGCGTCGGGAGATACTTGCTCGAGGGGTTGCCTCCTCGCTCCGAGCGTACGCAGATGGTCCTGCAAGCTGTAGCGCCTGCCACTCTTGATGCCGCATCTATGCAACTTCGCTAGCCATTCGGCTGCGCCTTCCATGGCCCATTCACGATTGGGTTGGGTCAGAACGAGATTTCTCAACAGCTCGCCTTCGTAATGGCGAAGGAGCAGCAGTTGCCATTTTGCATCATAGGCCAGGGGCTGACTCACGGTCAGCAAGCCGTCTGCAAAACCGTGATTCTGCAATTCCCGGAGTGTACTGTAGACTTTCTTCCCTCGCCCGTTCGCATAAGCTTTGGCGATCAGCTTCCGGCATTCGACCCCGCCGCTTTCTTTGGACTCGATCCTGAGCTGCAATGCCACAATGCATCGTTTGCCCGGAACGTATCGGAGAAGATTCACGCGACAGTCCGAGATCCGCTTACCCGCATCCATCCATTCGACCAAGAGAGAGGAGAGAAATTCCACCAACTCGGGCGGTCGGACCAGAAGACTCAATCCGGGAAGAGCTGCGTCCGTAGGAATGGACCGGGATTCGGCCGCCCCGTGCGTTGGCTCCTCCAAGACCATTTTTCCACTCAAGGTGTCCTCATTTGGCTGTCCGCGCGGAATGCGGCGGTCTGTCCGCGAAACTGAACTTCGTAAAGTTCAGCATAGCGTCCCCCCGAGCTGAGCAATTGCTGATGTGTCCCCGTTTCAATGATTCTGCCGCCTTCTAGAACCAGGATGGCATCGCAGCGGCTCACCGTGGACAGACGATGCGCAATGATGATGGCCGTGCGACCAGCGATCAGGCGAGCCAGGCCTTCCATCACTGAAGCCTCAGAAGTGGCATCGAGACCGGTTGTGGGCTCATCAAGCAAAATGATGGGTGCGTTGCGAATCATTGCTCTGGCGATGGCGAGCCGCTGCCGCTGCCCGCCCGAGAGCGTCGCTCCGCGCTCGCCGATCAGCGTTTCGTAGCCTTCGGGCAATTTCTCGATGAACTCCTGCGCGTTAGCTGCCACTGCCGCAGCGACGATCTCATCCATCGTGGTCTCTGGCCGACCATAGGCGATGTTGTCGCGTGCCGTCCCATAGAACAGTACGGTTTCCTGCAAGACGAGGCTCATCTGGCCGCGAAGAGATGGCAGCGTGTAGCTGCGGATGTCGCGGCCATCAATTCGTATGGAGCCTCGATCCGGGTCGTGAAAGCGCGGGATCAGGCTGAGAAGCGTTGTTTTTCCTGCGCCGGTTGAACCCACAACGCCCAGAACCTGCCCCGGCTCGGCTCTGAGACAGATGTCATGCAAGACGGGCTTGTCGGATCGGAACGCATACGCAACGTGATCGAATTCGATCTTGCCCTTAAATGACGGCGCGACTCTGGCGCCAGGTAAATCCTGCACCGCTCGCTCAGTTTCGAGGAGGCCGAAGATGCGTTCCAAGCCCACCTGTGCCCGATTCAAAATATCCGATTGCTTGGAAAGGTCCCGCATTGGCCTGTAGAGGCGGCTAAGATAAGCGAGCAGTACGAGAAGAGAACCCGGCATCAAATGGCCCAACAGAACCTGACGAACGCCGTACCAAAGTACCAGAGCCGTTGCCGACGCAACGACAAGTTCCACCAGCGATTTCAGTTTGGCCTGCAGCGTGCGTGCCTGAATGCCCGCCGAGATTCGCCCGAGATTCTCGCGCTCGAAGCGGGCCTGCTCGTAATCTTCGCGCGTAAATGCCTGCACGACGCGAATCGAGGAGAGTACCTCCTGTGCGATCGAGGCAACTTTTCCCTCACGCCGCCGGACATCGCGCGAGGCCTGTTTCACGCGCCGTGTAAACCGGTACACCAGGACGAACAATACTGGAGCGACGCTCAGAGCGATCAGGGCGAATCGCCAATCCATCGCAACTATGATGAGGATCATGCTGCTGAGAGCAACACTGTTGACCAGGAGTCCCAGCAAAGCCGACTCGATCAGTTCTCGGGCCACATTGATGTCACCAGTCAGGGTGCTCATCAGGTCCCCCAGCCGCTGCTCGTTGTGGTAGGAAAGCGAGAGGCCTTGAATGTGCCAATAAAGGTGGCGGCGCACGTCGTGCATGACCCAGTGGCCGATGCGCGGCATCAAATAGTCCTGAACGAATGAAGCCACTGCTCCCAGACAGGCGATAGCCAGCACCGATGACAAAGCAAAGTACAAGACTCCCATGTCACTCGTCCCGAAAACGGGAGCAACGTACCGCGCGACGCCGTGAGGGAGAGGCTGCTTCCTCAGAATGTTGTCGATGACGAACTTGAGCGGCCAGGGTTGCAAGAGGTCTGCAACGATTTCTCCAAAGGCTGCCAGAAGAGCGGCGGCAAGGTAGAAACGATAGGGTTTAAGGAACCGAGCCAGCTTCAGTAGGATTCGCATGTTCTCGTAAGCCGTCTTCTTAATCCAAAACCATCTGCCAGTGTTAAGCGATGTTGCTGGGCTTTTTCAAAACAATCTTCCAGGAGGCATGCCGCTTCTTCGTTCGTTTCGCAGCGTAGCAACGATATTTCTTATCGATAAGATGGAAATCACAAAAGAGAGTTGTGATTTCGTTCTCCGTACAAAAGTGGACCGGCACTCCCTTCCCGGGTCGCAAAAAAGTGTTCTTTTCGATCTCTACGCCCTGGCCGTAGAGCCATCCTTCGGACGATTTCAACGTGACGAAGAAATAGCCTCCCGGCCGGAGCTTGCGGTGGACGGTCTGCACCAGATCTTTCATTCCTCCAAACGTCGTGTGGTAAATGACGTTGTACGCGATCACCAAATCGAAGAAACCGTCCGGATAAGGGATCTCAGTCATGTCCTTCTGGATAACGATTCCGGTTAGTTCCTCTCGGCGAAGCCACTCCTGGCAGTATTGAACAGCGGGCTTGGAGAAGTCAGACGCGTGAACCTCATACCCTTCTCTGGCGAGCAGAAGGACATGCCTTCCCACTCCGCATCCCAGGTCAAACGCCTTAGTGAAGCCGTGAACCTTCAACGTTCGGGCTAGCTGCACAACCATTTCATCTGGCTTCAGCCACTTTTCGATTGTCTTCGTCTCTGTCCACTGCTCATCCCAAGTCACGACGCATATCCTCTGGCCCAGGGCCATTGAGAGGTCACCAGGGCTCTCAGCCAATGTGGGAGTTGCAACATGAGTTCAATTCCAAGCCCCTCTCTCTTTTCCGTTTTGAAATTTCGCGCGAAGGCCCTCGATCAACTCGAAAGTCCGCTCCAGAACAACACGAGAAGCCAAGTCCCTTTTCAGCAGCCGCGCCAAGTAGTGAATCTCAGCGCCGATGCGGTACCAGAGCAGCTTCTTGCGATTCAATGCCTGACCTGCCGCCTGTTCATAGCCATTCAAATACGCGGCATGAGCTTCTTCAAGCTGGCTCCTATTCCCGTTGTTTTCCTCCAAGTGCCAATTGCAAAACAAGGACACATCATACTTTAAGAAAGCGATGAATCTGGCGATCTCCCAGCAAGGATCCGCCCGCGTGCAGCGGTCAAAATCAACTACGGACCAGGACCCGTCCTCGTTCAGCAACTGACGACAGCTGAAATCGCCGTGGCAAAAAGAAAATTGCGCTCGTTCGACGGGAGGACAATGTGAAACCAGGAAATCGCGGAGGCCATGGAGAAACACGTCCTGTTCCGGTTGAAAAAGCTTGATCCATTCAATGGCGGCCGTTAGATTTTCCACGAAGATCGTGAGATTCCATTCAGGGGCTTCAATCGGCAGTCGGTGAATGTGTTGATGAATCTGGCCGGCGCTGTGAAGCAAGTCAACAAAGTTGTCCGCAGCGAGCTGGACGGTCAAATCTGTACCTGGCTTGGCCTCTTGAAAGAAAAGACCGTTATTCTCTTCGATCGCCAGTGGCGAAGGCACCGAGAAGTAAGACCGTGAACGGCTGGATGCAGTGGAGACGCGGACAAGCCCTTGATAGGCTTTTCTAATCTCGGATCTGCGCAAAAACTTGCCCACGACAGGCCGACTCTCAGGTCCGCCTGTGCGAAACGTCAGCCGCCGACCGGGGACATATCGGAGGACTTCTGTCGTCGCGACAGCTTCTTTCCCGCAAGCGTGAACTAACTTCTCTCTGAAATAACGACCAATGACCTTGAGACGGGGATCGTCAGGAAACACGGAGCATTCGATTCCGCCTGATTGAGTGGAATAAATGACTGTCAGGGCACGAAAACGGGGGACGCTGGATTCCTCGTGGATCTGCCATGACCAACAAATTCTTTTCAATTCCCAGCGTTGATCTAGGGCAAAACGGGCAGTTAGCGACGCGTAAACTTGACCATCGTGGCTGTCACTGGTGTTTTCCTGCATTTCACGCCGGAGGCGCTCGTCGGCCATTAAGTTCCTAAAACGGCAGATGTGCGGAAAAAAAGGATGCCGTGACCCGATCACCGAAAACGATTTCGCAATCCCTAGCAATGGATCATTCCCCTCGTTCCAGAATTTGCAGGCCTTCATCGAGCATGGCCCCTAGTTTTTCCTCCCAATCCGCTACGCGATGATAGAGGTTATATTTTGCAAGCTGGAGGCAGGCTGCCGCTTGGTGAAACGGAAGGCGCGACTCGACGTTCGCACCCCCGCTTGCCAAGTATGCTTTCTTGAATGTCTCGGCCGCTGAATCTCGCAGGCGGATTGAGCGAAGCCTCCCCAAGGCAAGCCGCCGCAGTGCCACAATAAAGTTGGCCACATCTCGGGCAGGCTCCGCGACCCCATAAGCGTCCCAATCAAGAGCCACGGTTCGATCTTTGGCGAGGATCACTTGGGCTGGACTGTAGCTTCCATGGCTCGCACGTTTCTCCACGCCGCCCTGAGCTAAGGGGGAATCTTCTAGCCGCTCGAGAAGCCGCCTGCTTTTGTTTGCGAAAGGTTGGCCAAGTCTGGCGATCCTGCGAGACCATCGCTCCAAACAAGCCATTTGAACGCCAGGCTCGCGAACCGGCCCGATCTTCGGAGCCACAACGTGGAAGCGCGCTAGCCAGCGCCCGCACTTCTCGCTTGCTTCGATGTGAGCGTCTTCGTCTGCGGTCAAAAAAAATTCGCTTGCGACCCGACCTGCTACTCTCTCTTGCAACAGAAGCTGCAGCGGCTGGAGATAAGCGACCGGCTGCGGAATGGACAACTCCGCATGCTTTTCAAACCCGGCGCGTTGGATTGCCTGCATCGCCTCATACACATCAGAGCGGTCAGTCGCATAGACTTTGCCAACGAGGTCGTAGCAACTGCCGTCCGTTTGTAGGCGAATGGCTACGGTGCAGCGCCTGCCAGAATGCAGTTTCAGCACGCTCACTTGCACCTGGTCGAGCCGTCTCGATTCCCACCCAGGCAAGGAAACTCCTTCCAAATCTTTGAGCAACTGCGCCGGATCGAGGACGGCCAGAAGGCTCGAAATCTCTGGAAGCGGAGCGGGTTGGAGGAATTCAGGCAACGCCTCTCTCCTCCCGCAAAAACAGTTGCTGGTCCCCCCCGACTAAAGCCTCGACCCAAGCGACTACCTGGGAAGCATTCTTACTCCAGGTGTAACTCCGGCTGGTCATGCTGGCCTGCTTCCCAAGAGCCAGTCGCAGTCGGGAATCCTCCCGCAATCGCCGAATGCAGCGAACCAGGTCTTCAACGTCTCCGGGCTTGAACATAAGACCACTCTCACCATCCACGATGACTTCGGCGATCTGCCCTAACCGGCTGGCAACAATGGCTCGGCCGGCTGCCATATATTCGAAGAGCTTCAGCGGGGAAAAGTAGAATTTGCTTAAGTCTGGATACGGCGCAACAGCAACATCCATCGTGGCTAAGTAGAGTGGGACTTCCTGGTGCGTAACCTTTCCCGCCAACGTTACCTCATGCTCTAGCCCTGCTTGACGAATCTTCTCCTGCAACGATTCGCGCAAGGGGCCGTCTCCCACCAGGAGCAAATGCATGTCGGGGTCCCCTTGGTGCAAACGCTGAAAAGCCTCCATGAGAAGATCTGCCCCATGCCACTGTTTGAACGTTCCCAAGAAGCCGACGACAAAACGGCTGCCCAAGTGAAATCGCTTCCGCACCGGTTCTCCATCAAGTCGGTTGTGGAAGAGGTTGGCATCCACCGCGTTCGGCAGTACGCGGATGCGCTCGGGCCGCACGCCGGCTTCTTGCAAGTGGCGGCGAAGCGATTCGGAGACCACAACGATGAGATCGGCGCCGCACCAGATCATCCTTTCGGTCCACTCTGCCAATGAGGAGAAGGTCAGCCCTCGATACTGCTTTTGTTCGTAAGCAAGAGGTGCGTTCACTTCAAGAACCAGCGGAAGAGAATACTTTCTAGCCAGCCAAAGGCCTGTCATGCCCCAAAGGCTGTTGCGCTCGTAGATAAAGTTGGGGCGATGCGCGCGAACGTGGCGCGCGGCGAGCCTGAAGGCGGTGAGATTGTGCAAGCCGCGAACGAGATCCGGATGGTAACGCCCCCTGCTTCCTGCGAGGCGATTGGCGCCACGAATGCTGCTCGCCAGGGCACGATTCCACTCTCCAAGGCGCAAAGGGAGCAAATCCCGGCTCCCGTTGCGTGCATCCGTACTTTCGTTCGACGCAGCATGACACGTCACGGTCACTTCATGGTTTAGGTGCCTGAGAGCGCTCACGAACGCTCGGATGTGAATTGAGCCACCGCCTTGGCTCATCAAATCAATACCGGGATCGGTGCAGAGGTAAAGGATTCTCACGGGCTGACTCCGTTTTCAAAAAGGGCCCGCAGTTCCCTGGCGCTTTCCTCAATTGAAAAGCGCGCCTCCATCTTGGCGCGAGCAGCACGGGCCAGGTTTTCCCGCAGCTCGGGCGCGTTCAAAAGCTGGTCTAGAGCATCGGCCAGTAGTGAAGCGTTGTTGGGTGGAACGAGAAGGCCATCCCTCCCGGATTCGATCAGCTCAGGAATGCCCGATATCGAAGTCGACACGACTGGCGTTCCACTGGCCATGGCCTCCATCAATACCGTCGGGATGCCATCCCGGTCGCCCCTGCCGCTGATTATGCACGGAAGGGCAAAGACGGTAGCGCGGTGGAAGGCCCCGCGAACCACTTCTTGCGGCTGTGCACCAAGAAACTTGACGTTCGCCGTCAGACCCAGGCGCTTTGCTTGAGCTTTCAGCAAGTCCTCCCACGGACCCGTTCCGATGATCTCCACCTGAAAGGGCCGCCCTCGTCGGCGAAGAAGCTCGCAAGCTAACAGTAGGTCGACCAAGCCTTTCTTCTCGATTAGTCTGCCGACGGAAAGGATCATGGGCAGTTCAAGCTGTGAAGCGCGGGGCAACTGGAAGCTGAAATCACGCAGATCCAGCCCGTTATAGATGCAACGAACCTTGCCGTTGGCGCTGGGGCAAATCTCGGTGGAAAGGTAACGCCTGTTGTACTCGCTCACTGTCACAACCGCGTCCGCGAATTTCATCTCGGCGCGAAGAATCCTAGGCTTTTGATCCACGTATATGTCCCGGGCGTGCGCGGTGAAGGAATATCGAATGCCGCTGAGCCAGTGCGCGAACATGGCCACTAACCCCGGGGCGGTGGCGAAATGCGCATGGAGGCGCACCACAGGTTCCTGGCGCAGCAATTCCGTCAGATAAGCCGCTTCCAAAAAATGTTTGAGAGCGCCCCAGCGAAAATAGCCCGCTGCCCGACCCAGGCATCCGAAGTAGAGCTGGGGCTGCTGACGGGCCAACCGGTAATTAGCGGGAATAATCGATCTCCAATGTCGCCGGAACGACAGATAATTTACGCTGGCCCGCACGCGCGCTAATGCGCCGTGGACCGGCTCGCCGCCCGGG
>QHYP01000375.1 GCA_003224195.1 Acidobacteriota bacterium
CACCCGCACTGGCCTCTCAAGGGCTGTTGGTTCTCATTTGCCGAGACGTCCTGCAAAATTGCAATCTTTTCTATAACGGCCCGATGGGGCAATTCACGTTATCTGTGTAGTTCGTCCTGTCTCGGCGGAGCTACTCCTCTATCCCGAGAATCTCTTGTGCGTTTCTCCTGGTCTAATCTTGCGATCGCGCTCGCCCCGGTGCTGGTGCAATTCGCGCTGTTTCTGCGCTGGCTGCACCGGCGGATGCGCGATGACGAGATCACTCGCGCGTTTGTGCGCGACGTCGCGCTGAATCATCTGCCGCACATCTATTCCGCCTTGCGCGCTATCGCCGCGGAGCAGGGAATTACGCTCGAAGAGCCCCCGCTCGTGCAGTTTCTCGATCTGAACGGCCGCCGTCGTCCCTGATGCCCAACCACGGCTGCTTGTAGGGGCACGATATATCGTGCCCCTACAAAAGGCTCCGTGAGAGAGAGACAGTTTCCGTTCGACGGCTCGATCCTCTCTGCCGACCGGAAGAGCCTCAGGCCTAAAGGCCTGAGCTACAACTGAATACCGACCACCGTTCGCCCCGCAATGGCTCCCTCGTCCAAACTCGTTGTGCTGGCGCGAGACGCGGCCGCGGCGCGCAGCCTCGACGCTGCGCTGGTCTGCGCCGTCATCGAGCAGGAGTCCGGCTGGAATCCCTGGGCCATGCGCTACGAGCCGGCGTTTTTCGCCAAATACGTCGCGCCGCTCTACACGAACAACCGAATCTCCGCCTCCGAGGCGTACGCGCGCGGATTTTCCTGGGGCTTGATGCAGGTGATGGGACAAGTGGCCCGCGAAAACGGCTTCTGCGCCGATTTCTTATCCGCGCTGTGTGATCCCGAACAAGGGCTTGCCCTGGGTTGCCTCGTCTTGCAGAAAAAGCTCGCCGCCGCCGGCGGCGACGTCACTCGCGCGCTGCTCGCCTGGAACGGCGGAGCCAATCCGTCGTACGCCGCCGCAGTCCTGGCGCGAAAGCCGCGCTACATTTGACAGACGCCGCCTCAGCCGTGCTTTTGTAGGGGCACGATATATCGTGCCCCTACAACGGCGCACAGAACAATTTCCACCAAAAATGTTGGGCGCAAAACACAAAACGCTCGCGGCGGCAAGCGCCGCCGGGTTTCTCCTGGTGGCCCTGGCGCTCGGCTCGTATCTTGGCGCGCGCGAAGACCGCATCCGCATGCAGGCAACCCTCGATGCGCAAAAGACTCTTTTCCGGAACGCCGCCGAGGAGCGGCAGCGGCACGCTCAGGAAGACGCCGCGCGCGACGCCGCTGCGCAAAAGCAGCTCGACGCCATGCAACAGTTCATCCAGCGAAATGTGCAAACGGCTCAGCAAATCGCGCGCTGGGCGCCGCAGCAGGCGCAGCTCCCGCAGCCGATCAACGTCAATATCCCGCCCGCCACGCCGCAGAACCCGAAGCCCGCTGCGGTCGCCACGATTCCTCAAGCTGATCTTCCGGCCATTCGCGATGCGATCGAGGGTTGCAAGGAATGCCGGCTCAAGCTCGCCGCCGCCGAGCAGGACCTGGCCTCGGAGAAGGAACAGCTTCGCTTGGCAGGGGAGCAGCTTTCCGCGGTGGAGCGGGAACGCGATGCCGCACTCAAAGCCGCCAGGGGTGGCGGAATCTGGCAGCGCGCGCGCCGCGCCGCAAAATGGTTTCTGATCGGCGCCGCCGCCGGCGCGGCAATTTCCAGAGCGCGTTAACCGAGGGTATTTGTAGGGGCACGATATATCGTGCCCCTACATGCGAATGGTCGTGCAGCCACGCAATGCAAGGGTGTTATTCCAGGCTGGCTTCGCTCAGCCGCTTCGCGCGGCTGGCGTCTCCCACCACGCCAGCCGTCTTGATCGCCCCAGCCTCTTTGGCCTCTAACCGGCGCTCGCCTCTCTCCGACTGACCGGCCGATGACTTACGCTGCCGTTCCCGCCCGGGACTAGCTCAACAGCGGGCTTGCAGGAACGCCTCGGGAGCATTGAAAGGGCTGAAAAAAGTCGAAAATTCCACTTGACATTGCTTCCTATAAGTTATATTATGTTAACTTAGAAATTGCCCGCCATCCCCGCACTAAGCCTCCCTATCCACGGCACCGGCTCCGACTTGCTTCCCTTTTAACGCTTGCTGCTCGAAGTTTGTGTTTTTTTGCGGGCGAGTTCGTAGCGGATATATTGTTCTAGAAGTTTTTGATCGGCGCCGACCAAGCGTGGGCGTGCTCGTGACTTCCACGAGCTTGCCATTGGCTATGCTGTCGTCCACGGCTTTGGCTGCTTCCGGGCGGGACATGCACGCCTTGATAGCGTCGGCGTCCAGCCCAACCTGTTGAGCGTAGTCCATCATCTTGTTCCAGACGTTTTCTGCGGAAATGACCTCCTGGCCGTCATAAATCTTGTCATACAAGGCCCAGAAGGACCGGGGCTCTTGAATGTAGGCGCATCGCCCTGCCAGGGCGGCAGTACGCGCCCACGGGTGGATGTTTGAGAGCGGGAAATCCTTGAAAATGAGCCGCGCTTGGGGGTAGTTCGGCAGAGTCGTGCGCAGCACGTCGTGGAGTTGCCGGCACACCGGGCACTCGAAATCCGCGAACTCTACCAGGGTCACCGGGGCTTTCGGGTCACCCGTGTAAGGCGCATCCTGAGTCCGAAGCTTGGCACGGATCTCCGCGAGCGGGTCCTTGCTCAAGTCCGCCATCTCTCCACGGAACAGATATTTGCCGTCCCGGCTCACGTAGAGCTTGGCTGAATCTTTCTGCTCTCCCATGGACACTTCAGCGGTAGTTTCGAGCAGCCCGGTGCCGCCGGCATCCTTGAAGGGACCGATGGTTACGATGATGTCCGGCCCCCACGCATACAGGTTGCGCAGGTAGGCTTCAACACTCTTGCGCACGCCCGCCTCATCGAGCGGCGCCGCAGAAGCCGAGCTTCCTCCCGCGGGCATTTGCGCCGCCACGGGCCAAGCGGCCAAAACGAACCCAACAAAGAGCAGCCTCATCCTTTTCACGGGAGCGTCCTCGCTAAGGAATGAATTTCTGCGCAATCGGAAACGGCCGGCCGAAACCGAAGGCGCGCGAAGTAATCTTGAGGCCCGGCGGCGCTTGCTTGCGCTTGTATTCGTTGCGGTCCACGCGCAGAGCGATTTGCTTGACCAGGTCCAAATCAAATTCGTAATGGCCGGCAATCTCCTCCGGCGTGCGCACATCCTCGATATAGGCTTTGAGGATGCGGTCCAGCACTTCGTAGGGCGGCAGGCTATCTTCATCTTTCTGATTGGGCCGCAGCTCGGCCGACGGCGGCTTGTCGATGGTTGCCTGCGGGATGACTTCCGTGTCTCGATTGATAAACCGCGCCAGCGCGTACACCATGAGCTTGGGCACGTCCGAGATCACCGCGAGGCCGCCCGCCATATCGCCGTACAGAGTGCAATAGCCGA
The DNA here is from genome assembly GCA_003224195.1 of Acidobacteriota bacterium. Taxonomy (GTDB): domain Bacteria; phylum Acidobacteriota; class Terriglobia; order Acidiferrales; family UBA7541; genus Acidiferrum. The sequence goes on from QHYP01000375.1 coordinate 3,459, forward strand.
CGGCGAGTTCCGATTTATTCCCCGTGCTGAGCACCATTGCGCCGAGCTTGTTCGATAGCGCCATCAGATAATTTCCGCGGATGCGCGCCTGGATGTTTTCTTCCGTCACGTCCACTGGAAGGTCGCCGAACGCCGGGCTGAGGACCTTCCGGTAGGCGTCAAAAACTTCTCCGATGGGCCGCGTGATGAATTCGATGCCCAGGCTATCCGCGAGCTTACGCGCGTCGCTCCGGCTGCCTTCCGAGGAATATGGCCCCGGCATCGAAACCCCCATCACGTTTTCCGCGCCCACCGCCGCCGCGGCGATGGACGCCACGACGGCCGAATCAATGCCGCCGCTCAAGCCGACGATGGCCTTCTGGAAACCGCACTTGCGCATGTAGTCTCGAGTGCCGAGCACCAGCGCGCGATACGCGTACTCCAGCTCTTCTCGCGGTTGAGGATGGATGTCCCCCCTGCCGGTTTCCGTATCGAAAAAGACGAGATCCTCTTCAAAGCAGGCCGCCTGCGCCGCCACGTTCCCGTCCGGGGTAATCGCCAGGCTGCCGCCATCGAACACCAGGGAATCGTTTCCGCCGAACTGATTGACGTAAACCACCGGCCGCTGATGGCTCTTGGCCAGCGTGTGCAGCATGTCGCGGCGCAAGGCGCGCTTGTCCAGCGTGAAAGGGGAGGCGGAAATGTTGATGATGATGCTGGTTCCCTTCCCGATGAGCTCGGTGACGGGATCGCGCTCGTAGAGGCGCTTGGGCCAGAAATTCTTGTCGTTCCAGGCGTCTTCGCAGACGGTGATGCCGAGTTTTTCCGCGCCGAAAGGATAAACGAACTCTTGCGCGCCCGGTTGGAAATAGCGCGATTCGTCAAAGACGTCGTAGGTCGGCAGAAGGATTTTGCTCTGCTCGAACACCACGCGGCCGCCGCAGACCAGC
>QHYP01000144.1 GCA_003224195.1 Acidobacteriota bacterium
ATTTCCCGAAGCCGCCGTGAATTTCCAAGTTTCTCGCGCGGAAGCGCTCGAACGCGCGCGACACTTCGTCACCGGGCTGGGCGAAAACCTGACCGGCTATCAATCGTCCATCGTGTTCGACGTGGATGACAATGCCAAGACCTATCTCGAGCGCGAACTGGGCCTCGCGCAGGCGAACCGCGTGATGGCCTCCGAGATCAATATCTGGAACTGGGAGGTCCGCTTTTTCCGCCCCCTGCAGGAAGAAGAGTATCGCGTCTGGGTGAGCCCTGCGGGACGCATCGCGGGCTACGACCACCAAGTTGCCGAGGCAAGCCCCGGCGCAACACTCGCGCGTGCCGCGGCAGGGGCGAAGGCGCAGAAATTCCTCGTAGCTCAATACCAGGCTCCGCTCAAGGATTGGGAATTTCTGCCGGAGGAAGCCAACTCGACACTGAAGCCGAAGCGGCTCGACTGGTCGTTCACGTGGGAGAGGCGCGGTTTTCGCGCAAAGGATGCTCCCTACCGCCTGAAGGTGACGGTGCAGGGCGGCGCGATCGGCGGCGCGCGGGAATTTCTAAAGGTGCCCGAGGCGTGGGAGCGCGACTACAGACATCTGCGTTCGACGAACATCTTCTACAACCAGGTCGCTTTGATTCCCTACATCCTCCTGCTCGGTGCGGCACTCTGGGTGGGAATCCTGCTGACGCGGCGCGGGCAGACGCGGTGGAGCGGCGCCATCAAGCTCGGCGGGTTTGTGGCAGCGGCTTTGTTCTTGATGCAGCTCAATCAATGGCCGATATCGCGCGCCGCCTACGACACACATTCTTCCTACAGCAGCTTCGTGGCAATCCAACTCGTGAATGCCCTGTTGTTCGCCGTGGGCTCCGCGCTGACGGTGGCGCTTGTGCTTCCCGCAGGCGACGCGCTCTACCGCGTGGCGCAGCCGACCCGCCTGCGACTCGCCAAAGCGTTCACGCTACGGGGACTGCGCACCCGCGAGTTCTTCAACTCCGCCGTGGTAGGGCTCTGCTTGGCCGCAGCGCATATTGGCTTCGTCGTCGCCTTCTACCTGATCGGCAGCTGGGTGGGCGTCTGGGCTCCGCAGGAGCTGAACTACGAGAACTCGGTGAGCACTACGTTTCCGTGGATATCCGGCGTTGCGATCGGGCTCTTCGCTTCCACGAACGAGGAATTCCTCTTTCGCCTGTTCGCAGTTCCGTTCCTCGAGCGCGTCACCCGTTCGCGCTGGCTGGCCGTGATTCTCCCGGCATTCTCCTGGAGCTTTCTGCACAGCGCCTATCCCCAAGAGCCCGGCTACATTCGGGGGATTGAAGTAGGGATCATCGGCGTCGTGGCGGGTCTCGTCCTGTTGCGCTGGGGCATTGTCGCCACACTGATCTGGCATTACACCGTGGATGCGCTCCTGGTCGGACTGCTGCTGATTCGCTCCAACAGCTTGTACTTCAAGATTTCCGGCGCGGTTGTAGGCGCAGCCGCCGTCGCTCCGCTTCTGTTTGCGGGTGCCACCTACCTCGTGCGAGGCCGATTCGAGACGGATGAATCGCTCCTAAACAGCGCGGAACCTTTGCCGGACGTTGAATTGGCAATGCCTGTGGCCGCCACAACTGCGCCGGCAGCGCCGGCGCGGCACTATGACGCACTCACGCGGGGCGCCTTCGGATTTCTCGCTTTGTGTATTGTTGTAGGCGGAATTCTCGCCTGGAAACTGAAGCCCGAGTCTGTCGGCGACTACCTCAGCTTCCGCGTGAACGCGCGGGAAGCCCGGCGCATTGCCGACCAGACGCTGCGCTCCCGGGGGTTGCGACCCGAAAACTATCGGGCCGCCGCGTCACTTGTCCCACTGATGGACCGCTTCACAAATGAATTCCTGCGGCGGCGAATTGGCATCGCCGGCATAAACAGAATCTATGACAAGGAAGTGCCTGGCGCGCTTTGGCGCGTGCGTTATTTCCGGGACGGTGATCCGGAAGAGTACGCCGTCGTCGTCCGTCCGGATGGTTCTCTCCACGCAGTCCGGCATACGCTCGCCGAGGCCGCACCCGGCGCATCGCTCAGCAAAGAAGAAGCCATCTTGCGCGCGGAGACATTCCTGCGCGAAGCGAAGAAGATCGACCTCAAGCAATGGCATCTTGTGGAGACAATTTCAGAGAAGCGCCCTCATCGGATCGATCACACGTTGCGGTGGGAGCGGACGCGACCGCTTGACGATGCACGGGCTCCCACGGCCCCCGAACGTCTCTCTCCGGACCACGCCTATGCTCGCATCGAGGTGCAGGTCCTCGGCAACGAAGTGACCAATTTCCGAACCTTCATCAAAATTCCCGATGCATGGCGCCGCGCGCAGCAAGAACGAAGCCTGCCGCGAGCGCTCTATTCCATCGGGCGCAGCCTGTTTTTCGTGGGCCTCTCGCTGACAATGCTCATTCTCTTCCTGAAAAGGCTGCGATCGGAAGCTGCTTCTACCATTCCTTGGCGACGGCTGGCGAAATGGTCGCTCTGGGCTCTGGGGGGATTTCTTCTTGCATTCTTCTGCGGTAGCGCCATCCCCGACCTGTTGTCCGCGTATTCGACAGAAGTCCCGATGAAGATATTTCTCGGAGAACTCGGAGTCGGCGTATTGATTTTTTCCGCGCTAGTCTTTGGCGGCTTGGCGCTCGTCCTAGGTCTGGCATGGTATTACGCCAGCTGCGCGTTCGGCATGAAGCACTTGCCAGGTTGGAACGGCATGCCCGCATCGTACTACCGGGACGCTGTGTGGATTGGCCTGGGGGGAATGGTAGCGCTCGCCGGTCTCGATCCGTTGCTTACGAAACTCGGGGAGCTATGGCCGACACTTCACAGGTCTCTCGATGCCTCGGTCGGAATGGACTTCGATGCGCTGCTTCCGTTCGGGGGCATCCTCGGTGATGCTCTGTCGCGGGGGCTCCTCTACACCGGTCTGGTCGCTTTAATCGCTGCCTTCATCGTTTCCGAAATTCGCCCCGTCTGGCTGCGACTATGCTTATTCGGCGTGTCTTGCCTGGCGTTGATAGGTGGCTGGGGCAATGCTGCCGATTTTGCCAAGGAGCTTCTGACCGCAACTCTCGGGCTGGCGGTCATCGTCTTCGGCGTGAGGCGTTTTGTGCGATTCAACCTGCTCGGGTGCTTCCTCATCGCGATGGGCTCAAGACTGCTGGAAGCGTCGGGTGAGCTTTTCGGCCAGCCTGACGCGTTTTATCGCGCGAATGGCTATGCTCTCCTCATAGCGCTGGCACTTCTTTTCGCGTGGCCCCTCGTAATGTGGCGAGTCCAATGCGGGACGAGCACGCAGCAACAGGCTTGAAATAGGCCCCTCAGAATTGTCTCCCTTCGCCCCCGGCATCTGGAAAGACAGGCAACTTCCCGGGGACCTACTGCTTCGGAAACATTTAGGGTTCCTGTTTCGTCTTTACGGCGGAGGGCGGCTGCTTACCATTAGAGGGGACGTACGTCCATAATGGATGGTCTTCGCCATGACTCTCCGCGGGCAGAATGGTCCTCGGAGAAAGCCGATGCCCCGGAAAGCGCCAGGGGCCCGTAAGCGCGAAGAGAAAGCGAAATATGCCGCTTCCACGTTGGGCGTTGGCTTTCCCCAATGAGGCAGGCCGGACCGGCTCGATTGATGCCGCCCTGCCAACGGTGGCATCTTTGTCCCAGATTGACGAACGGTCCCTGGTCGCCGAAGCCCAGGCGGGCAACCGCGCCGCTTTCGAGGAACTTGTCCGCCTCTACGATCGCGACGTCTTGCGCCTGGCGTTGAACGTGATGCGCCGGCCGGAGGATGCGCGGGACGTCTATCAGGAAGCCTTTCTCAAAGTCTATCGGAATCTCCACCGCTTCCGCTTTGAATGCAGCTTCTACACCTGGCTCTACCGCGTCGTAACCAACGTTTGCCTCGATCACCTCCGCCGGCGTCAGGCTCGGCCTGAAGACCAGGCCCCCGAGCTCGCTTCCGACCATCGCGAAGAAGGCATCACCGACTTTTTCGAGCGGCAGCGCGAACACCGCGCCACACTCGATCCGGAGCGGCGGCTGCTCGGCAAAGAGATCCAGGCGAGGCTTTTGCAGGCCATGCAACGCCTCTCGCCGCGTGAGCGCATCGTCTTCGAGATGAAGCACTATCAGGGATTGAAGCTTCGCGCAATCGGCGAGGCGCTCGGGACCACAGAGGAAACCGTGAAGAACTCGCTTTTCCGCGCCACGCGCAAGCTGCGAAGCCAATTGGGAGAACTGCTGTGAACGGCCCGGCACAAAATCAGGGCCCGCGGGCGACGAATTGTCCGGCGATCGCTCCGCTGCTGCCCTTCTATGCCTGCGACGAGCTGAACGCAGCCGAGCGCGGACAAGTTGACGCGCACTTGGCGCAATGCGCCGCGTGCGGGGAACAACTCAAACAGGAGCGCAGACTGCTCGAAGCTTTGGACGAGATGCTCCAGCCGGCCGATCGGCTGAATCCCTCGGACACGCTCCTCGCGCAATGCCGCAGCGAACTCGCAGAAAGACTCGATGATCTGGCTTCACCGCCGGCTCCGGAACATTGGCAACCCTTCGGCTGGCTCCGGCGCTTGATCGCGCTGCGTCCTGCGTTGGGCGGGGCCTTGCTCGTGTTTTTTGGCGTGGTGTTGGGCGCCCAGGTTCCCAGTTGGGTTGCCAGCCTCGGCCGCGCGCGAACCGCGGATCCCACGGTGAATGTTCGGGCGACGCCCAGGCTGACGGAAGACCAGCTCGCGCAGATGTCTGTCGCAGGCATCAATTTCGTGCCGTCCTCGGACGCGGCGCCCGGGACAGTCCAGGTGGAACTGCGCGCCGAACAGCCGCTCATCATCTCCGGCAGCGTGGAGGATGGCGACGTGCGCCGAGTCCTTACCTACGTCATCGAAAACGGGCATCGCTTCGACGCCGGAGTGCGGCTTGACTGTCTGGACGCCCTGAAGTCACACACGACCGATGCGGATGTGAGGCGGGCGCTGCTTGGCGCGGCGCGCCGGGACGAGAACCCCGCCGTCCGCTTGAAGGCTCTGGACGCGCTGCGCGACTCGGCAGAGCAGCCCGCTGTTCGTCAAGCTCTGCTCGATTCCCTCGAGCACGAGTCAAATCCCGGTGTCCGCGTGGAAGCCGTGAATCTGCTCGTGCATTCGTTGCGGCAACTGGAGGAAGACTCCGCACCGGCTTTGGCGCCTGTTCCCGCGTCGCCTCCTACCACGGCACCCAAGTCGGCGTCCTTACCCACGGACCCGTCCGTGGAGAGAGTCGTGCGCGCTCTTGAGGAGCTGACTCGCAAGGACCCGAGCCGCTATGTGCGCTTGCGGAGCGCCGCGGCCCTACGCCAAATCGGCCCGCGCGAGGTCCAGTAGCGATTGGCGGATTAGCCTGCACGCGAAAGTATCGGCAACGTTTCGCAGCTCATGATTCTGACAAAGAACAGCCCCTGGCTCCGCTGGATGCTGCTTGGCGGCATCGTCCTCACCATCGCGCCAGCCGGGGCCGCCCGGCGCAAGCCGCACAATCCTCCGCCTGCGGGCGACCCGGGAATCCCTCACGCGGCCGCCGACCGCGTGGGTTTCGTCCAGACGTTAGAAGGACAAACGCTTCACCTTTCTGCGGATCTCGGTACTGTGCACATCTTCACTCTCGAGCCCGGCGCCGCGCCTATGGTGCGCTACAACGTGCATATCGAAACCGACGTGCGCGCTCCGCTGGCGGATCATCTTCTCTCTCAATACTCGCTCGCCGCGAAGTCCTCATCTTCCGGTGTGCAGATCATTGGCGCATTGCCGCCGCAGAGTGCCCATGGCCGGGCGTCGGAAGCGCAATTTTGGGTGCGTTTCGATGTAACGATTCCGCACAACTACAGCGTTGAGGTCTCGACCGGGGCGGGTGACATCGAAACAGTGGACATCGGCGGCACGGCGAGCTTGATTACGCAGGGAGGCAACATCCGCGCGGGGCGGATCGGCGCGACCGGACTCCCCGCAAGCACCATGGGCAGGCCCGTGGCACGCCTTGAGACTGAGGGCGGCCACATTACGGTTCAGGACGTCGCCGGAGACCTGATCGCCAACACCGGCGGCGGGCATATCAACGCAGGGAATATTTCTGGCGACGCGACACTGCACTCCGGCGGCGGGCACATTCACGCAGAAAGCATCGCGGGACGCGCCGATCTGGACACGAAGGGCGGCAACATCACAGTGCGTCAGGCGGGGAGCACGGTCTCGGTCCATACAGGCGGAGGGCAGATTGACTTCGGTGAAGTGCGCGGCGCGGTCCGTGCGCAGACGGGCGGCGGCGGCATCCGCGTGATGTACGTGGCCGGTCCATTGGAGGTGGAGACAAGCGCCGGAAGCATCTGTCTGACGCGCGTCGGCGGCTCAGTTCGCGCGCAAACCGCGGGGGGAACGATCACGGCGTGGATCAGCCCGGATTCGCCTTCGCAAAGCGCTCCCGTGCGGCTCGCTGGGGCATCCCAACTCTCTTCCGGCGCAGGCGACATCGTCGTGTTTCTGCCGCGTAATCTAGCGGCGACCATTGACGCGACCGTCGAACACGGCGGTGAGAATTACATCTTGGTGGACCCTTCTCTTCTTCTGAATATCCAGTCTGCGGGCGTCCCCGGCGGACCTGTGCGCGCCACGGGCGTGCTCAATGGCGGCGGAGCCCTCCTCCGGCTCCGTACCGTCGTGGGCAAAATCCACCTCCAATACGTGGACTCCGATGTGGCGCTGCGCCAATCCCTCATGCGCGAACAGACGGAGCGGATCAATCGGTACCTTCGGGAAATGCAGATGAGTGTGAACGAGCAAATCGAAGCGGCTCGCAAGCTGGCCCTGGCGGCGGAGGGCGCGCCGCAGGAAAAAAGCGGCTGGTTCGGGTTTTGGTGGGACGGCATCGAGGAAAAAGTCCGGGGTGGAATCAGCGAGGATCCCCGGGAGTTGAAAAAATACCTCATCCATTCAACTCAGCCCGCATATCCGGAAATCGCGAAGAAGGCTGGAATTGAAGGACGCGTGCGCTTGCAAGTGCGTGTTGGAACGGACGGTCGCGTCGAGGTATTGAAGGTTCTCGAAGGCGAACCGGTGCTCGCCGATGCCGCGATCGCCGCTGTGAAACAGTGGCAATACCGGCCGAAGCAGTTAAACGGAAAAAGGGTCAATGTCATCTCCGAAGTTTCAGTCGGTTTTCAACTGCACTGAGCGGCTGCGCCCGGTTCAGTTGATACATCCGAGGATTTTTTCGCTGAAGTAGTTCGGCAAGCAAGTACGGGGTCGACAGTCTCGAAGGAGGTGCACTCGCATGTCTCACCGCGCGCTGCGTATTTCTAGGCTCTTTGTATTCGCTCTGGCCGTGGTATTTGCCTCGCCGTCTTTCGCCTACAAGCATGATTTCAATCAAACGTATCCGCTCGAGCCCGGCGGCTCCTTCCGGCTGCAAAACGTCAACGGTACCGTGAACGTGCAAGGCTGGGATCGCAACGAGGTGGAAATTCGCGCAGTGAAGACCGCGCGGGAGAAACTTTCCGACCTGGACCGCGTCTCAATTGTGGTGACCGCCAAACCGGAATCCGTTTCTGTCGTCACTCGCTATCCCCAGGACGAAGGCGTCGAAGTGGCGGTGGAGTACACGATTCACGTGCCCTATGCCGCACATTTAGAGCATATAGGCACAGTCAATGGCACACTGCGTGTCTCCGGAGTAGACGAAATCCGCGACCTGCAAACCGTGAATGGAAACATTGAGGTCTACGAGGGCGGCGGCACAGTTCACGCAAAAACGACGAATGGAAACGTGCATCTCGAGCTGGCCCGCTTCGGTCATGCGAACGAAGCAAGCGCGGAGACGACGAACGGCTCCGTTCTTCTTGCGCTCGCCGCGGGAGCACAAGCTGATCTGGAAGCCCGCTGCCTCAACGGCGATTTCCGATCCGAGTTGCCGCTGGAACTCGAAGGTTCGCTCCGTCCGCGCGAAGTGCGCGGCCGGCTTGGGAACGGCGGCGGGCCGATTCGCTTGCGCACGGTAAACGGTGGAATTCGAGTGGTCGCATTGCGGTCCAGCGTCTAGCCGGGACCGCCACTGGAAGGAGAGAGGAAGAACGACTATGAAACATCGAACGATCTGGATCGCAGGGAGCCTCGCCGCGCTGGCGGCGCTGCTGGTCGCGCTGCCGGAGCCGTCGCGGGCAACGCAATTCCAGGACGAACCATCTCTGGCGCGTCTGCAGGAGACGCTGGTCGAGTTGCAACAACGGCTCGAAGCGAATCTCACGGACCGGCAACTCGAGCTCAACCAGCCGGCGCAAGCTCTCGCCACGCTGGCGGCGCAGCGCGCCACGCAAAAGGTCCAGGAAGACCTTGATGATCTCGCGCCGCTCGCTGACCAGGAAATCATGACCCTGGTGTCGCCGGATGACGGCACAAGCTGGCTCGGCGCCGAAACACGCGACGTCAACCCGGATACGGTAAAAGAATTGAGGCTTCCTTCCGAACAGGGCGTCGTACTCAGCCACATCACGCCGGACAGCCCGGCAGCAAAGGCCGCCCTGAAGGAAAACGACGTTGTCACCGCCTTCAACGGCCAGCGTGTCGAAGGCGCCGTGCAATTCCGCCGGATGATCCACGAAACTCCGGCTGGCCGCTCCGTTCAATTGACCGTCTGGCGCGACGGGCGTTCGCAGACCGTCAGCGTCACACTGGGAAAGGCAGAGGAACGTGCAAAGGCTTGGACGCGAGCGTTTCCATCGGGCAATTTCTCTTTCCACATGCCGGAAATTCCTCAGATAGATTTTTACGGCGAAATGTTCTCCATGAACCGGGCGCGGCTCGGAATCGATGCGGAAGATCTAAACGGCCAACTCGGGAACTATTTTGGCGCGCCGGATGGCGAAGGTGTGCTCGTTCGCGGCGTGAACCCAGGCTCAGCCGCGGAGAAGGCGGGCCTGAAAGCGGGAGACGTCATCGTCAAGTTCAATGGAGAGCGCATCCGCAGCGCCGGCGACCTGCGCGAGCGGCTCGCAGGAATTCACGAGGAGAAGACGGCGAAACTTGGCGTTCTTCGCAATCGTAGCGAGATTACTTTGGACGTGACCATCGAACCGCCGGCTCGGCCGAAAGCTCCGAAGCCGGCCCATCGCACGAGCATCTAAACGGTTGTTGATCGCAGAGGGTCCGGGTTCACGGCCGGGTCTTTTCTTTTTGTTCAGAACCCACTCTCTGCGCGCGTCGGTTATGGTGCAGCGCGGCGATATTTCCGCGCGAG
>QHYP01000064.1:0-2289 GCA_003224195.1 Acidobacteriota bacterium
CACATCAGCAATCCACCTCAGCCGTTCCCAGAGATGTTTTGACCCATGCACGCAGATGAAACTGAGCGTGTCCTCGGGGGAAAATACAGGCACTTCGCGGCCATCGAGAGGAATTCGCACGCGTCGCGCAAAAAAGTCGTTCAGGGGCAAAGGACGAGGAAAATAGCGCAGTGTGCGCTCGGTGTGCAACTCCACGATCAAATTCCGTCCGCCATCCAGAAATAGAAACTGTCCGGGCACGCGCCCTGCTTCGGCAACCTGTGGGGAAATCTGAGTTACGAAACCCGCAGCGCGCATTACATCCATTGCCCGCAAGACAGCCTCATGTGGCATGACAAAATCGAGGTCCGAGTATTGCCGCAGACTCGCGTCGCCGTAAGCTTGCACGGCGAGCGTGGGGCCTTTCACGACCACGGCTTCAATCCCCGCCTCTTCAAACCGTTCCGTCAGACGAAATAGCTTTGCGGTCAGCGACAGCGTGGAAAGCATCTGCGCGCGGCGTTTCTCGCGTAACCGCCCCCGCGTCTCTTCTGACATCAAAGCTGCCAGCGTTTCAGATTGCTCTACTCGCCGTGCCAGCAGCGGCAGGACTCCGTGGCGCTCCGCGAGGCATAGCAACTCATCGGATTGAATCAGTTTGTTGATCTGTTTAGGAACTGAGCGCGGATTCGAATCCGGTGCTGCGCACGCAAGCAGAATCTCCCACTCTGAAGACGCGCCGCAACTTGTTCTCCTAGTCATTCGATTTGGATTCTGCTGAGGTCTTTCTCCGTGCGATTGTATGGGAGTTGGCGTTTTATTGTGCTATCGAGAGTATTTCTCAGCCAGCCTCGTGACGCGCCGCAGAGCCTCTTCAAGCGACGAAAATTGCTGGGGAAAGTTTTCCACAATGGTGCGTGCAATTTCTTCGAGAGACTTCTTCCCGTTCATGGCCTCCAAGATGCAGCGGTCGGCCTGACCGTCTTCGGTGAGCATGGGCACGTAATCCAGCGCCTTGCGGCGTAAAGTCTCCCTGGATAACGTTGCTCCCCAGAACGAAGACTGCACAAAATGCAATGGTTCGCCAACACGCCCAGCGGCGACAGTTGTGTTCCAGCGCCAGATATGATCATCCCCCACCGGATCCGCGTGCAACTCGACTGTGACTTCCTGTCCTTCCTCGAGCGCAACCGGCATGAGCCACGGCAGAAATATCTGACCATAAACAGTCGCCCTGGCTCCCGACGCGGCCAGCGGTCCCGAAGAATACCCGTATGGGTCCCACACTTGCGCGTCGAACCACATGCAAATCCCGTGCGCCGTCCCGCGCCTCAGGGCCCGCAGCGTGAGCGTTCCCCCCACTTGCTTTCCGATGCCGGACGCGTAGTCCAGTATCATCCACGGTTTTGCTTCGGTTAGAAGCTGCTCGCGCCTGCAGTCGATGGGGTGAATCGAGTGGAGCAGCAGCTCGCGCCCCTTCGAGAAATTCAGGCCATGACCGTCCTGCGTCCAGGGGGCGCAGATTCGCGCGTATTTTTCGCCTGCTTCAATCACGGCGGCCAGCAACGTGTCTCGTTGCGGAATTAGGACGCCGCCCGGCTTGAGAAAACGCTTGCGAGCGTCTTCCAGAGAGAGAATGGCCCCGTCATACAGAGGGAGCGCTCCGCGCAGGTCGGAGACCAAGACGCGCACGCGCTCCGGCAACTCCAGTTTGCGGGAGTCACCTGCCAGAAAAATCATGCGATCCGCGAAGCCATTCGCAACCGCAAGTTCGCGCGCCAGACCCAGGCTCTCGCCCAGTTCAACGGCATAGACGCGGCTGGCTCCCGCGCGGCAGGCGAGCAGCGCCAGAGGGCCGGGTCCGCAGCCCAAATCGAGAACGGTGTCTCCCGGCCGAACGACTTCCGCTATCGCCTTTGCGTAAGCCTCAAATCTTGCTTGGTCGGCGATCATGTCGCCGTAGTCGCTGAGCGAATACATGTTCAAGCACCCAGGGTCTCTGCTATAGGCTGGACCGTCCCGAGGAGGTGTTGTGCGTTCTCTAGCAGCAAGTCGCACATCGCCGGCAAGCGCTCCGCATCAGCGTGGGGGACGATCCGTCGCATGGGTACGCGTCTCACAAGTTGTGTCAACGCCTCGAACTCCGCGGCGCGCTGTGTGCGGTCAAGAAGGTAATTCATGTAGGTATTCTGCACGAGCTCGAGGAGCGCCTCTCGTCGGCTGAGCCGTTCGATCCGGGGCGCGTTGCCGTCGGCCACGCGAGCCCCAAAGATAAAGATGGTTCCGAGTGGCAGCCGCTCGCCGCAGAAT
>QHYP01000064.1:2297-12015 GCA_003224195.1 Acidobacteriota bacterium
CCAGTTGGGAGTCAGCAGGGGCAACGCATCGCTGGCGCCGAGCAGCTTTTGCACCGAATCCGGCCACAAGCAAACGCGCGGGTAGCCAGGTTCCACGAAATACTGTGCATTCTTTTCGACCAAGGGAACTATGTCCTCGCAGAGGATTCTTTCGCCTTGGAGGGCCAGCGCGCCCGCGGTCGTGGATTTTCCCGCCTCGCTCGGCCCGGCCAGGACCACGGCATGGTCCCCCGCGGCTACGCAGCTCGCATGCAGGGCCATCACCCCGCGCCGCCTCAGAACAAAACCAAGAACCGGTCCGAGCAGATAGGTCGACAGGTCCTCGATGGTAAGGGGAGGCAGAAAACTTCCCCACAGCCGAGTCGCGTTCCGATCCAACACAAAGCAGGCGCCATCCGAATATTCGAGGCGGAAGAATTCCTCCTGTCCCAATGTGGTAAGGACAAATGTCGGATCGTCGTGTTCGTTGCTACCGCGGCGCTCTAGGCGCTGCGCGGTCGGCAATCGGTTCGCGAAAATGAGCCAATCCGGCTCGATCGTGAGAGACAGAAATAAATCCGCATGCGGGAGGTAAGCCTCGGTAAGTCCCGGAACGGGCCGATCCGACGCGATCCTCAGCCCGTAAACGAGATAGGAAGAATGCACGCGCTCACTGCCGCTCGTTGGTCGGCTACAGCCAAATCGTATCTCTTCACGCTCCGGTTTTGCGCTTGGAAGACTTTCCGCCATCCAATTGGCCCATGTTCCCTGTTGCTTTCGTCATTTCCGTCAGGTCGCCATAAACGGTGAGCTTCGGCGCTTGGTAGGGCTTCTTCGGTACTGCCGGCGGTTTCCGTTTCATCCGCTACGCTCCTGATGGAATCTACTGAAAGTATGGGCCCTTTGCAACCAGTAGTTCAGCGAAATGGGCCGAAGATCTGACCAGAGCCGTTCCTTAGCTGGCGCGGCGAGGATTTCGCATAACTTTGACCAATTGACGAACTGCTTAATCGCCGGATGTGGCTCCGGCAGCGGTAGAGGATGCCAATCGCGACGTTGCACGTGAAGCAGGAGTGGATCGCCGACCAGCGGCGTCTTTGGCCGATCCAAAATCTCTTCTGGCAGAAGGCCAAGCGACGATCGGCGCAGCAACTCTTTTTCCATACACCAAGGCACCGGAGGAACGCGAAGAAGGAACCGCAAAACGCGCCAGTCAAGAAATGGCGCGCGCAACTCAACCGGCACACCCGTCCAGCCAGCGTCCTCTCCCTCTAGAACACTGGGCCAGAAGGAACCCGTGAGCCCGCGGTACGCACCGGGATGGAGCGGGTGTTCGTCAAGCAAAGGTTTCTGCAGCTCGTGCCAGCGCTCCCGCAGGTGCTGTTGGCTTTCAAATTCCGCGGTCAGCCATACGGGATAGGCTTCATTCCCGCCCTGCCGCCCGAGCCATCTGCGAATCCGGGCGCGAAAGCCTCCCCGAAGCGGAGGAATCCGGCCATGCGACGCGATGTAGCCGCCAAACGCGCGGATTAGCGCGCTGAAGCGCCGCCTCCGCGCCAAACAGACAAGGTGGGGCCACGCTTGGCCAGTCAGGACGCTATCGCCGCCGTCGCCCGAGAGCGCGACACGGGTGTGGCTGGCGATCTGCCGGTAGAGATCAATCTGCAGCGCGAGATACGGCTCGTGGCACGGTTCTGCTTGGCGCAATTCCTCCGAGTCCCATCGAGAATACGGAAGATATGCGCCACCGGACAGAATCTCAATGGGAATGCCGATATGCGCAGCGGCTCGCGACGCGAAGTCGCCCTCTTCGTCCTCGAACAGCTGCCGGTAGTCCACTGCAAGCGCGCGAAGGGACGGTCCAGCGCCCCCTTTCTCGGCGACCGATTTCGCGACGGCCGCGACAGACGTAGAGTCGAGCCCCCCACTCATAGACACCACGGCCGATTCGCGCGGCAATCGGTCGCGCACGGCCGCGGTAATCACTTGGCGAAATGCCTCGAGGTACTCCTCAGACCGCGTGAGTTCGAGCGGCTCCTCAATCGGCAGTTTTGCGTATCTCCGAACCCTCACTGCTCCGTCCGCAAAACAGAGCACGTGGCCCGCCGGGAGGCGCCGCATATCTCGAAAAACGGTTCGCTCGGGATCGCAGAACCAGCCCTCGAGCAGAAAATCTCCCACAGCGCGCTTGTCGAGGGCGTCGCTGATAACCGGCGAAAACCGAAGGGCGTCCAGCGTATTGCTGCAGTAGAGGTAATTTCCAATGTGGGCGTAAAAAAACGGCTTCACACCCATGGGATCGCGTACACACCAGAAAGAGCGCGCCCGGCTGTCCCACAACACGAAGGCAAAATCGCCGCGAAGGAGGTCCAAGCAGGCTTCGCCCCACTCCGCCCAGGAGCGAAGAATCAATTCCTCATCCGTGGTTCGCTCGGCGATTCGATGGCTCGCAGCTTCCAGTCGCCGCCGCAAATCCTCCCGGCCATCGAGCCGCGCATCGGCAAGCAGCCATGTTCGGCCATCGATCGTGCAGGGCTGCTCCCCACACTGAGGCGCGGGTCCTGTGCGCAAAAACGTAAAACAGAGGCCCACACCAAGCCCGCTCCAGACGCGGCGTGCGTCCGGGCCGCGAAAGGCGAGCGCATCGGCAAACTTTTCCAGCAGTCCCGCGTCTGGCGGTGCTCCGTCGGCAGAAACAATTCCCGCGATGCCGCTCACTGCGTCTCCGTGAGGCCGACGGGGAGCGTCCCGTCGAACGCAGCATAGTGGCGGTGAAGCTCCTCAGGGTCATTGATCGCCGCTCCGCCACATTCCACCCACGCGTGAGCTTCGAATTCTTTGTCCAGCTTGCGAGCGCCAATCCGAAGCTGCGCCGGTATGCCCTGCCGCTGCAGGAGAAACCACAATATGAGCGACTCTTCGAGGCATGTTGACCAGCCAATCCCGTAGCGTGCAGCCGCGCGGACCATGCGCACCGTCGTGTTGACCAGGAGCGAAATATCCTCTGTCTGCGGGCTTGCCATCGCGTGGGATCGAGGGACTTTCTGCAGCGTTTGATATGTGCGCCGGAAGCCAACAAAATACAAACTTATCTGTAGCGCCGCCAAGAGCGCCGCCGCGCGGAGGAAGGCTCCCTGCTCTCGCCGGTCGAGCTTCCTAAACCGCTGGAGGCGTTCCCGAGTTATTCGGAGTGACATGAAGCAGGCCGTTGGTCACAAGGCGCTGAAGGAGGTCCTCTAAATTCATGCGGAGCAAGTCGGCGTCCACCTCATACTCCGCCAGCAATTGTTGGTAGACGGCATCGATGGAAGGCAGGCTTGTCAGAAGCTGCCACATTCTCGTGCCCGTCTCGTCCAGACCGAAATAGCGCTCGGTCTCGAGGTTCAGGAAGACCGATTCCCCGTCGAGAACCCGCACCAACACGTGCGATGGAACCGCAACGCGATCCGCAAACGCCACCATCAGCAAATTATCCCGTCAGCCGCCGACCCGTCACGCATTTCGAGGATTCTTCAGGACTTCTTTTTTCTCATCCCGTACGAAGTCTTGATGCCGGGGGCCATCTTCTGCAGCTCCTCAAGACCCAGCTTGGCCTGCTGGCCATAAGCCCCGTTCGGATCCAACGCGATGGCCTTTTCGTAAGCTTCGACGGTTCCGGGCAGTATGATCGGCTTCATTTCCCCACTTTCCTTCTTCCAATCCATCGCACCTACCAGAGCGGCCCCAAGCAGATACCAGGTCTGTGCGCTTTTCGGATCGAGTTCAGATGCCTTCTGCAGTGGCTCTACGGCATCCTTCATTCGCCCTACGTTATATAGCACGATACCGAAGTTGCGCCAGGCCTGTGCTGCGCTTGCGGGATCAAGTTGCACACTCTTCATATACTCGGCTTTGGCTTCATCAATCTTCCCCGCCTTCGCCAAGACGTTGCCCAGATTGTTGTGGTAGCCCGGAACGTCCGGCTTCAGCGTCACGGCTTGCTGATATGCGTTGACGGCGTCGTCGGTCCGTCCGGCCACATCGTAGGCCTCTCCCAACTTCGCCCAGAACAGAGGCTGGTTCTGGTCCTTCTCCCCCGTCCCTTTCTGCGCCGCTTCATATTCCGTCGCCGCTTGGTTGGAAAGGTCCGCGAGTTTCTGCTTCAACGCGTCGCGCTGGTCGGCGGGTGCTTTCTGCAGGTCATTCTTGACCTGTTTCATCTGTTCCAGAATCGCATTTCCTGCGGCGAAGTGCGTTTTTACGCTCTCGAATTTCTGTTTTTCCTCTTCCTGCTTTTTCACCGCTTCGGTGTATTGCGCGCCTTGCTTGGCCACGATGTCCTTGAAGTTGAGATCCGCGACAGTGTCATTCCCGCCAGGCACATTCACCTTCGCCTCGTACGGCTGGGGCTGACCGGGGAGCAGGATATTCAGCGTGTATATGCCGTGCCGAAGATTCCGCAGAATGTAATTCCCCTTCTCGTCCGTCTTCGCGTCAAACTTCGTTCCCTGATCGCTTATAGCCTGAATTCCAAGATTGGCCCACGGCTTCCCCGCGACGTCCAGAATCTGTCCGCGAATCACGCCATCATTCTGTGCCGCGGCAGGTCTGGGTGCCAGCACGCACAAAAGTGCCACGACCGCCACAGCGGCCCGCAGTCCCCAATTTCCGGTTCTCTTCATACTGAATTCTCCTTTGTGGCAAGGAGTTCTTGCCGGGTCACGCCCGGTTGCAGAGCTCTATTATCCTCTTTTGTGGCGGGATTCCAACATGGAGGTGGGCATTCAAGGTCAGGCGGAAACAGCGCGGCGATACGGAATCGGATCTGCCGCGCCCGCCTCAGTAAAGGCGCGCAGTCGCAGCAAACAACTGTCGCATGCGCCGCACGCCGCATCCTCGCTCTGATAGCACGACCAGGTTAGATGCAACGGCGCCCCGAGTTCGATGCCCCGCCGGACAATCTCCTTCTTTCGCATGGCGATGACCGGCGTGGCGATCTCGATCTGCGTTTCCGGCCTCGTGCCCGCGCGCACCAGCTCTTGAAACACGCGGTAATATTGCGGCCGGCAGTCCGGGTAGCCCGAACTGTCCTCCGCCACCGCGCCGATGTAGACCGCTCCCGCGCCGATCGCCTCCGCCCAGCTCACCGCCACCGACAGAAAATGCGCGTTGCGGAAGGGCACATACGTCACGGGAATCGCACTCCCTTGCGGGCCCGCCGCGCCCAGTTCGTTCTCCGGCACCCCGATTCGCATATCCGTCAAAGCGGAGCCCCCGATCGCGCGGAAGTGGCCGAGTTGCGCCACCAGCCTTTCGCGCACGCTCCAGAAATCCGCGATCTCTTCAAATGCTTGCCGCTCGCGCTTTTCCGTCCGCTGACCGTAGCTCGCGTGCAGCAGCGCCAGGTTCCCCTCACCGTGTCCCTCGCGCGCTATGGCCGCCGTGACGCACGAGTCCATCCCGCCGCTCAGCAGCACCACGGCTTTGCGCGCATCTTTCATCGCATCAGACGCCCCTCATCGCCGGATCCCAAATGAACTTGTGGAGCTGCAATCCCAGCCGCACGAGCAGTCGGTCTTCCAAAATCCATTCGGAGAGCACACGCGCGCTCAGGCCCTGCCATTTCCCTTCCGGGTCCTCAAATACCGGTGAGAACAATATCTGGCGAACGCGGGCGTCCAGCCCATGCTCGCGCGTGAACTCGCGCGCGAACTCGTAGTCACGCCGCGTCGAAATCACAAACTTCACTTCGTCATTTGAAGAGAGGCTTTCCAGATTCTTCATCTCGAACGTGTCCGGCTCGCCCGAATCCGGGCACTTCACATCCACAATCTTGATCACTTCCCGCGGCAGCCGGCCAATGAATCGCTCGCCGCTCGTCTCCACCATCACGGTGTAACCCGCTGCGAGAAGCCTTTCGGCGAGCGGGTGGATTTCTTCCTGCAGCAGCGGCTCGCCGCCCGTAAGCTCGACAAGTGAAATCGCCGGCCGGCTGTCCGGTTTGCCGGCATCGCGCCCCGCAAGCTCATCCACTCGCCTCAGCACCTCGTCCACGGTCATCTTCGCGCCGCCGTAAAAGGCATATGCCGTATCGCACCAGGCGCAGCGCAGATTGCAGCCCGTCAGCCGCACAAAAATGCAGGGCAGACCGGCGCGTGTGCTCTCCCCCTGGATGGATTTGAAGATTTCCGTAACGACCATGACTTGGAAAGACCTATCGTCCGCCGGGTTTGGCTTTTCGCGCCGCCCGCCGCCGCACCCACCACGCGGCTGCGGCAAAGCCAACCGCCGCCGCGATTAACCGGAAATAGCTCGGAGCAATCCCTAGATAATGGAATGCGCCGATATATCCCGCCAGCACCAGCAGCGCCGGAATAACAACGAGCAGAAACGACCGGTTCATCGCCTGCGGTCCTTCTCAAGCGCCCGGACGGTATCTCGCCCAGGTCGTCTCCGTTTCCCAAACGGTGATGTCCGTGATTCCCGCACCGAGTGGCAACGCCGGCATCTGCCGAGCCGCCTCTTCATAGAAATATCTCGCCAGATTTTCCGCCGATGGATTGACCCTCTTGAACGATTCAAGATCGTTCAAAAACTGATGATCGAGTCCGCGGATGATCTCGCGAATCGTATGTTTCAGGTGCGTGAAGTCGCAAAGCAGGCCGATCCCATCCAGTTGCGGTCCTTCCACTGTGATCCGCACGCGATAATTGTGCCCATGCGGATTCTCACACTTGCCCTTGTAGCCCCGCAGGGCATGCCCGGCGGAAAACGTCTCTTCCACGCTGACTTGGAACATGGTTCACCGGAATCTCACCGCAGCGCGCAAAGAAGCCGCAGGGAAGCGCCCGGCGCAATAGTTCCCGCGCCCGGCCATCGCTGCCGGCCTGCTTTCAAGCGGATGACGCCGCCTCCAAAAATCGCGCCACATCCTCCAAATCGCGCGCCTCTCCATACCGCGGCAGCGATTCCCGAAAAATTCTACCATAGGGCATGCGGTCGATGCGGGTGTCCAGCAGCGCAAGGATTCCTCGGTCTGTCTTCGTGCGGATTAGGCGCCCAAATCCCTGCTTCAGCGCCAGAACCGCCTGCGGCACCTGATACTCGGCGAAAGCGTTGCGTCCGTCTTCCTTCAAAGCGTTCACGCGCGCTGCCACGACCGGATCGGAAGGCACGGCAAACGGCAGCCGGTCCACAATCACGCAGGAAAGCTTTTCGCCCGGCACATCCACTCCCTGCCAGAAGCTGGACGTGGCAAACAGCACCGCGCCGGCGGTGTTCTTAAACCGATCGAGCAGAACCGAGCGC
The DNA here is from genome assembly GCA_003224195.1 of Acidobacteriota bacterium. Lineage (GTDB taxonomy): Bacteria > Acidobacteriota > Terriglobia > Acidiferrales > UBA7541 > Acidiferrum. Next base: position 9,564 of record QHYP01000064.1, read on the forward strand.
GGCGCCGTGCCCTGCAGAAACACCGGATAGGAAACGCGATTCCGCACTCGCTCATACAGTTCGTTCATCAGCGCGTAGCTTGTGAAAAGGCAGAACGCTCGCCCTTCACTGCGTTCGAGCAGCCTCACGATTTCGTCCGCAGCCTTCCCGGCAAAGCCGGCATCGCGCACGTCCGGCATCGCTCGCGGCACGTACAGCAGGGCTTGTTCCGCGTAGGCGAATTCCGGCGGCAGCGCGCGTTCCAGCGTCTGGTCGAGCCCCAGCCGCTGGCGGATGTAATCAAAACGTCCCTCCACCGCCAGCGTTGCCGAGGTGAGAATAATCGTGTCGAATGGCTCGAACAGCCGTTCGCGAAGGATCTGGCTCACGTCAATCGGCGTCGCTGCAAGAAATACGCCCTTATTCCTCCGCTCGAACCAGTACACGAAATTTCGCTCGTGCGACTCGAAGAGAAACGCAAGCTCCTGCCGCAGCTCGAAACTCCGGCGCGACAAGTGGATGAGCTCCTCCGGTTTTTGCGCGGCGGCGGCCAGTTCGGCCTCGAGCGTTTTCAATGCCGAAGCTAGCGCATCGTATGCTTCCCGGTTCTGCTCGAGAAACGCCTCGCGCTCCTGCCGCGTAAACGGAAAACGCCCCTCGCGCGCCGGAAATGCCTCGAAGAAGGTCCGGCTCCGCTCGCGGATGCGCTGCATGCGTCGCAGCATGTGAGGTGACGCAAGTTTCAAAAGCCGCAGCGCCTGGTCCGTGTCACGCGCCAACTCGTCAAACCGGAAATTCGAAATCTGCCGGCTGAAATAGTCGCTCGCCACGTCTTCGATTTCATGCGCCTCGTCGAAGATCACCGCCGTGTATTCCGGCAGGATGCTTCCGAAATCGTCTTGCTTGAGCGCCAGATCGGCGAAGAAGAGATGATGGTTCACGATGATAAGATCGGCGTCCTTCGCGCGCTGGTGCATCGCCGTCACGAAGCAGCGCTGAAACTCGGGACATTTCTGGCCCGTGCAGGTGTCTCGCCGCGCATCCAGCTTCGTCCACAACTCTGAATCGTCCGGAAGAAACGTCAGCTCCGCGCGGTCGCCCGTCTCCGTCTGCTTCTCCCAGTCGCGAATCCGGCGGAACGCATCCAGCTCGTCCATGCCCTTCAGCATGGGTTGGTCACCCATCTGGTGAAGTTTTTGCCGGCAGAGAAAATTGGCACGGCCTTTCATCACCGCGACACGAAGTTGCGGCGCAAAATGTTTTTGCAGAAATGGAATATCTTTCTGGAACAGCTGCTCTTGCAGAGATTTTGTCGCCGTAGAAATCACCACCCGCCGCCCGCTCAGGATGGCCGGCAGCAAATAGGCGAGAGTCTTCCCCGTGCCCGTGCCAGCCTCGACGATCGCGTGCCGATGTTCCGCGAACGCCGTCTGGACAAGCTCCGCCATCTCGAGCTGCGCCCGCCGATGTTCGTAGCCGCTTCCCAGCGAGCGTTCGAGCAGACCACCCGGGCCGAAGATCTGCGCCATCGTCGGCGCCTCGGGTTGTGGCTCGTCCATTGAGTGTCGTGTTTTGGGGTCAACTGTTTTGAAGTCCGCGCATTCGCGCTCAAGCGTGGAGGCCGCTTCTTTCCCTTCCGATTTTGAAGTGGGCCGCCTCAAGAACTTCTACTCCAATCTGCAAGGGAAAGCCGACACTCTCGCAAGACTCACATAAATAACACACTGCATCCGGCAAATTACGGTGGGAACACAGTATCTAATATTTTAAACTGCGTCAAAAACTCTCTAATCGAGGTGAACAGATGAAACTGAAGACGCCCGGCTCGTTACTGACGAATGTCCTGGGGCTGCTTGCCGGCGGATACTGCGGCAATTCGTCAACGCCGTCGGCGTCAGCAGCCTGGCCGAAGCCAAGACGGTTTTCGTCTGCGGCCTGCTTTTCAGAAACGCGGGCAGCCCTCCGACAATTCTCATCGCGGCCAAGGTCCGCCCGCGACAGTAAAGCACAGCCATCTCAGCGACTCTTCAACGGGCTGGGGACATGCCGTGCCCCGCCCGTTTGTTTTCCTTCTGACCCATACCTTAGAAGTTGTACACTGACGAAGCCGAATGTCGCCCCATTCGGGCTCGGCAAGAGTAGAGTGGGCAACGCGTACGCAAAGGCGCGCCGCGTATCACGGCGAAGACTCAGTCGTGGGGTGTGGGATGAAGCCGGGCTTCTACAAGGTATGGATCGCTCTTCCGCTGGCAACGGCACTCCTGTCGTGCAGCCTCCCCAAGAAAAACAATGGCGGCGGGGGCGGAGGTGGGGGAAACGCCACGCTTAGCCTCACGATGATCGATACGCCGCCGGCAAACTCCTCTATTCTCTCGTTCAAGGCGACCATCACGGGAATTGCGCTCAACCCCGCGACTGGCAGTTCGTTCTCCTTGCCATTGACCTCTAGTCCCTTTGGGACGAATCCCATGAT
>QHYP01000064.1:12057-28654 GCA_003224195.1 Acidobacteriota bacterium
CAGCAGCGTGACTGTAACCCTCGCCAATGCGCGGATCACGTTTGCAAATCAGACTGGCGCAACAATCATGGTGGGTACCGCCAGCTGCCCGACGAATTCCGTCTGCACAGTCTCAGGAATAACTCCGGTCCAGCCGTCCGCAATCTCGTTTGGGACTTCCGGTCTGTCTCTCAGCACCGCCAGTCCCCAGGGAATCAGCCTCGAGTTCAACCTGAACAACGCCATTACATTTACAAATGGAACTATGGCCTTGGATTTTTCGCAGGCGAAGGCCGTGACCGTGGCCACGCTGCCGCGCACCAACAGCAATCTTTCCACCGGCCAGCTTGACCTGATCGAAGACTTCACCGGGGTTGTCACAAGTGTGACGCAGCCATCCGCGTCGTCCTCCGGGTCGGTGACCTTGCTCTCCGCGACGCGCGGCACCCTTGCCGCGAAGGTCCCTTCAGGCTTTATCCCCGACGATCTGTTGGCACTCTGCGGTCCCACGCTGGATTTCACTTGCATCAAGCAGAATCAAACGGCCAGCGCCGATGCGATCCTGAATACGGATGGAACTCTCACTCTGCAAGAAATCGAACCGCTTTTTTCCACCACCCAGGACCTCATCGAAGGCGTCGTTACATCGATCAGTTCGAGCAATAACACTCAGTTCAACCTGGTTGCGACCGACAAAGTGCTTTCATCGTCCTCCAGCGCTTTGAATTCGCTCAATCTGGGGGACCAAGTACTGGTCAATCTTGCTTTACCAAATCCATTTCTTGTGGACACAAAAGGCCTGACCGTGCCCGTGGCCAACCGTAATCTTTTCGCCGGCAGTGCAGACACAAGCGTAATCTTTCCGGGACAATCGGTCCTTATCCAAGTCAGCAGCTTTGTCGCTGCCTCAGGGAATGTCATAGCGGCAGCTACCGTGAATGGCCCCAATACCGCTGTCCTGCGCTTCTCGCGCTTCACCGCGAGCGTTGCGTCCCAGGTTTCGTCCCTCATCTTCACTATAAACAACCTTCCCGTTTACATTCCTTCCGGCACGCCTTCCAATGCCGCTATACCGGTGTTCCCCTCGCCGCCGCAGGTACAGACCTTTCTGAATGCAACCAAATTCGACGGGGTCTCGGACGCAACCGGCCTTGCCATCAACGACAGAGTATCGCTCCGCGCCCTCTTCCTGGAAAATTCTGCGATGAGCTCTACGCCCGCGTTCTTCGCGGCAAAAGTCCGGAAGCAGCAATAGGTAACTCACCGCCTCCGCAGAGGCCAAGGGCCTGCCCCGACCAGTCGGGGCCGGCCCTACTCTTCGGATCGTCCCTTTCTTCTTCTCAGCGGTCGTTCATGTCGTGGCTCACGCCGGCTGCATACCGACGGCCGAAGCCGAGCTCGGCGCAGGCATCGCCGGCTGGAACCTCCGGTACAACGCCAGCGAAATCGCGCCCAGACCCCAGATGATGACACCCAGCTTCGCCCACCCGCCGATATAGGGCACCGCGAAAGCCACGCGCAGAAGAAAGTAACCCAGCGCCATGCGGCCGATCAAAGGCCAGATTTCTCGCGTGGGCCCGATGATCCACTTGCCGAGCAGCGCCCCGACGACAAGCTGCGAATAATGGAGCGACGCGTACCAAACGAGAAAGCCTGAGATGCCCAGGGCCAGACCCACTACGGTGCAGCAGGCGATGATCGCTGCAATCGGCACCGCAAAGAGCACCAGCACACCAAGGCCCACCGACACGCCTATACCTTCCGCAACGACAATCGCTTCTTCCGTAAATTTCGGCATCAACAAAAACAGAACCATCCCGAAAAGCACGATTGCGGCAATAAAAATGACGCGCCAGACATAGAAGCGCGGCCTGCTGTATTCCGGCTTGTGCTCCATCTTCTGGTATTCGACCGGCGACTTCAGCTTGGCCTGTGGGGATACGTCCGGCGGCTTGTTGCCCTCAAAATGAACCGGCCCGTCAACCTCTGCCGTCGAGGTAATGTCCAGTGTGTCTCCTTTCGCGCGAATTCCGCCGGCAATCCTGCCGGAAATGCGAGCATCTTTTGAGAAAATCAGAAGATCGCGCCCCAGCCGGCCATCGAGACTCAATATCTCCGTGAATATGGTTAGGCTCCCGCCGATTTTGCCCGCTGAGTCCACGGTCACCACTTGAGTAAACGCCAGAACGTTTTTGGCCACATTCCCCGTGATTGTCATGTTATTTGCGAACGTGCGGATATTTCCGTCGACCTGCCCGCTGATCCGCACCGACTGCGAAAACCCTATGACGTCGCCCTTGACATGCCCGCCGACGTTCACGTCCTGAGAGAAAACGAACACGTCGCCGTCCACGGTGCCGTCAACGCGGGCTCTATGGCAGAACAAGAAGATGTCGCCCTTGACCGTCTCGCCTTGTTTGACCTCGACGTAGTCGCCCCTGCGAGTCTCCGTCGCCGAAGCCGTCGCCGGCAGCATCACCGCCGCGCACAGCCCGCCCAGAACCATTGCCAGCGCCGAGCCGCGCCGCAACCTTCGCCTCAAGAGGACTATTAAGAAGCCGCCTAGGGTGAGCATCGCAAGCACTTCGAGCAGGCTGAGCATGGATTGCCATCCTTTCCAGAAGGCGCCCTGGAAGATGAGCAGACCAAGCAGGTTGGTCCCGCCGAAACCTGCTTGCTCGAGCTGCTGCATCCAGGGCTCTATGTATCCCGTATAGAGGGCATAAACGCCCGTTGCCGCCAGGCCGAAAGCCACCGCCCAAACCCATTGCAACGAGCGCGCGCTGCGTCCCGGAACAACCGCCAACCGCGCTGGAAGCGGCTCTTCGTCTTCAAACATCGCCCGCTTCAGCAGCCGCGATTCGCGCTCGAGCGCGTGGAGCAGCGTGCGGCAGCCGGGGCAGTGTTCCGTGTGGGAGGAAACCTCTTGGGCGCGGGCGTGGTCAAGCTGTCCTTCGACGTACAGCAGGCAGGTCATCTCGTCCAGGTGTTCATTCCCTCGGCGATCCTGTTCGCTCATAGGGTCCCTCCTGCCGCCAGGGCGCTCGATTCTCCCAGCACCTGCCGGAGTTCATGCCGCGCGCGGAGCAGCACCACGCCCACAAACGCCCGGCGCACGCCAAGCGCATCGGCAATCTCGTCGTAGCTCATGTCCGAGTAGTAGCGCAGCACCAGCGCCATGCGCGCCCGGGCGCCGAGCTTGTCCAGAGCGCGTCGCACTTCCTGGCTCGTGCGCTGCTCGATCAGCCGGTCGAGTTGGTTCGGGTCCGGGTGTTCCAGCGGCAGCGTCTCCACGTCTTCGGTCTCTTTGCCCTGCCGGACCTTCCTCCGGCGGAGCAGGTCCCAACAGTGATTCGCCGACACTCTGTACAGCCATGCCGTGAATGAGCGCGTCACATCGTATTGCCCCAACTTCCTCTGTAGATCTGCGAAGATCTCCATCGTCGCGTCTTCCGCATCTTCCCGGGTCGGCAGCGCCCTCCGGCAGAACCGAAAGATAGCCGGCGCGTACTCCTTGTAAAGCTGGCCCCAAGCGTCGGCATCGCCTGCCCGGGCGCGAGCAATCGTCTCCACGGGTTCGATTTTCGCCGGGGCGCTCATCCGACCTGGTCTCAGAGCATCCATAGCCTAATACGCAGGGGGCTCCGAAAAAATTACACGCCGGGAACCTCCTCCGGCTGGGGCAACCGCTCGTGGGCCAGCACTTTAGCAGAAAAGGCAGCCGCCGGAGAGTACGGTTCTCTCGCTGCCCAAAAATAAAGCGGCCCGGCCAACCCGCCGAGCCGCCAGTGAGTTTGTGTAGCGGCGGCTTTCAAGCCGCCATCTGCGTGCTAAAACGTAAACTTCACCGCCAACTGGATGCCTCGCGGTCCCCCGCTGCCGAGGAATGGGTATCCGATCCCCACGTCGCCCGTGGCTGTCAAATGAAGTGAACCCAAGGACCTGCCATCAGCGCCGACCCCGGCGGGAAAGGCTGTGCTCTTATTCGGGGCCGCATCGGCGATAAACAGCGGCAAATAGGGGTTGGCAAAGTTCGCATGGTTGAGGATGTTGTAGAACTCCGCGCGGAGCTGCACCTTCAATCGTTCCGTGATCGCTGTGTCCTTGAAAATGGCGAAGTCAAACTGCCGGAAATTCGGTCCGCGCAGCGAATTCCGGCCTTCGTTGCCGAAGTGGCGCGTCCCGGGAATACAAGTGTCGGCAAAACCGTCGCCGCCGGTCGCCGGGTACGAGCAGGGAGCCGCAAATGCCGTCAGGTCCATAAAATTATTGGGGTCCCGTCGGTGATATACGATCGGAGCCACAACGTCCGGCCGGCCAAAGAATTCCCCGCTTCCATCGTAATCATCCTCGAAATTGTAGTTGAGCTGGAACGGCTGGCCCGACTGCACCGAAACGATCCCGTTGATGCCCCAGCCATCCGTCAACCGCTTCCAATCGCCCTTCCGGTTCGGGAACTCATAAATGTAGTTCCAGGTCAAACGGTGCCGCACGTCAAAATTGGAGTTGCCCCGGTTGAACCGGATGGGGGCGCGGCTGTCGTTCGGTTGTGCGGCGTTGGGAACAAAGTCCTCGCCGTCGCTCGCGTCGTCAATGGAGTGCGACCAGACATAGTTCAAGGTCGAGGTCAGGCCACGCCACTCGTTGATTCGCAGACTCATCTGTAAAGCGTGGTACACCGAATTGGCCGAGGATTCCTGCCAGTTAACAAAGACGTCGAGCGGTCCACCGACGAACCGCGGCACGCTTCCGTCGTGAATCATTGGTGTGGCTCCAGGACCCCCGCACGCCGCTGACTGTCCGAGGTCGCACGCCGTGATATCTGCCTGAGTTGGCTGGTTGATGTCCCGGAAACGGAAGAGCTTATGGCCGTTCGAGCCCACATAGCCAACCTGTAAGACCATGTGCTTGGCCAACTCCTGCTGCACGTTCAGGTTGAAGTTCTGCATATACGGCGTACGGATGTTCGGATCCACACCGAAAGCATCCGTCATGGGAAAGGCAAAGCCGTATACAGGAGTCGATGAACTCAATGGCCCCGGATTCGCACCTGCGGACGAGATCGGATTAGGGCCAAATCCCGAGTAGGCTGGACCCGGATCGAAACCACTGTTGAACGGCAAATGCCCCATGAAGAAGTCCTGCGAGAAGGCGTCATAGAAGAAGCCGTAGCCAGCCCGAACCACTGTTCTGCCTTTGCCAGTTAGATCCCAAGCGATGCTGGAGCGCGGGCTGAAGTTGTTGTAGTCCGGCTGATAGAGCTGGGCAGTGCCCAGAAGAATCGGGGCACCCGTCTGTGGATTGATGTTCGTGAAGTTGCCGTGCTTTTCCTGAACGACTCCGAAGTAGTCATAGCGGAGACCGAAGTTGAATGTAAAGCTCCTTGTCCAGCGAAAGCTGTCCTGGAGATAAAACGCATGGGAATTTTCGAAGGTATTACGGTTTGTGTTACCCTGCCGCTGCGATCCTCCGTCCGGCGTGCCGGACAGGAAAGCTGAGAGGGTGCCGAAGCCGAGGGTCCCACGGAAGCCCCGGTTGAAGATCTGCGAGATAGAGGTGCGACGGAACTCGTAGCCCAGTTTCACGTCGTGCCGCCCACGTTTCCAAGAAATGTTGTCAATGTAGTGCCAGTTGGTGTCCACTCGCTGCCGCGGATCGCCGTTATCCGCGCCGATGGGAGCAAACCCGGAAACACCGATCTTCGGCAGCCCGAAATTGTACGCGGTTGCTCCGGTGTTGAGCCCAATCGTGGACGGATCGAAGCTCCGGTCTTGCGGAAAAAATCCCTCAGCAAATCGGTTCCACCCGAGCCGAGACTCATTCACAAGCGAAGGAGTCAACACGGAAACATAGGATAGTGATACGAGTTGGACGCGTGTCGGCGTCGCCGTATTGAAGCCCGGCACCAAGCCACCACCCACGAGCGCCAGCGGGAAGCTCTGGTCGCTGTCACCGAAGTAGTAGCGCCCCGTCAGGAGGTTGTCTTTCGAAAAATTGTGATCAATTTTGACGATGGCGCTGTCCACGCGGTTCGAAAACGGTGTAGCGAGAGAAATGTTGTCGGGCATCACGGGTTCAACAGTGTTGCCAATGCAGGAGCCGGAGAGATTCGGCTGCGGCCAAGGGTTCTTGGCCAACAGGTTGGCGATCACCGGGTTGATCCCGCCCGGCGGCGTGTTGTCAGTGATGTCTTGTCGTGTCGGCACGCATGCCGTGCTGGCTTCCGCGCCCTTCTCCCGCACCCCTTCGTAATCTAGGAAAATGAAGGTCTTATCGTGCGCAATCGGCCCGCCGAGGGAGCCACCAAACTGGTTGTTGTGGAAGGGGTTTTGCGGCGAGCCCGCTTGGTTGAAGTAGTTGCGCGCATCGAGGGCGTTGTTGCGGAAAAATTCGAGCGCCGAGCCGTGCCAGTCGTTTGTACCGCTCTTGGTGACGATGTTGATGACGCCGCCGGCGCTGCGGCCATACTCTGGCTCATAATTGGAGAGCACTCGCAACTCAGCCACAGCCTCGACTGGTAGAATCGTCGCCGGCGTGCCGAAGACACCTGCTTCGTTGATGGAAGGATCGTTCCGGTAGCCATCATTCATGTCTGTACCGTCGAGCAGGAAGTTGTTCGCGCGACCCCGCGCGCCATTGACGGAGAATACGCCAAATGAGCCGGGTGAATCGGTAATCTGATCCGGGGAGCCGGCAACTCCCGGAACGAGATAAATCAGCTTGGTGTAGTCGCGGCCGTTGACCGGCAGGTTGGTAACCACGCGGGCTTCGACGATGCCGCCCAGCGTGTCCGAGGTCGACTCGACCTGGGGTAGCGGGAGGGCCACGTCGGCGCGCCGCTCCTGGGACACCTCGACGCGCAATGCCGTCACCACACCCGCGCGGAAACCCTGCTTCTCCACGGTCACGCTGTAATTGCCGATAGGCAGTTCGGGCACGACGTAGCTGCCGTCGTCCGAAGTCGTCACCTCGCGTGTCAGGCCCGTGTCGGCGTTCTTCACCGTCACTTTGGCTCCAGCGACTGCCGCTCCCGAAGCGTCCGTCACCGTGCCCAGAATCGTCCCCCGGAACGTCTGCGCACTCGCCGCGAACCCTCCCGCGAGCAGCAGAGCCGCCGCTACCATGCATATCCCCCGTAAACAGCCAGATACACCCCTCATGCGTATCTCCTTTGCGGAAAACATTCTCGTGTGTTCCCCCCGAAGCGCTTGCCAGCCGATTCTTGCCGAATCGCTGTGGCGCACCCTGCCCTGGACAAGCACGGCTAGGCTAACCGCCCCCGCGCGCAGCGTCAAGTAAACTGCGCACGCACCTTGAATACCCTCGTGCCCGACGCCAACCACGATATGTGTTGACAAGTAATAGAACTGTGCTATAATACCCTCATCGCTCGGGCTTCATTCCCCCGTGCCAGTTCGGTTATGCGTCCCCGCCTGCTCCCTTCAAACTGTCGGAATAGCTGCCTGCCCAGTTCTGCGGTCAATTCCCTGCAAAACACGGAACTTTTCCATCTAACCTCTTTCCTTTCTGCATCTTCCGCACTCTTTTCGGCAATGGACGCAAAGCAACCCTTTTGGAATCAATTCGTTCCGCACTCTTTCTATCGCCACGGGGGTGTAGGGGGTAGCATTCTCTCTCGCCACACGGTTTTCCTTCCTCCCCGAATCACGTCCCCAGCAGCCGCTCTAACCCCTTTAGAGTCAAATTCTTACAAACACGCCGCCCCTAAACCCTTTATGGGCACATTCTTACGAGAAACACGGGGGCGGGGGGTAGGCCCTGATGTGGAAAACCTGCCGGGCCGTTCGCTCACTCCTTACTTCCTTGCTTCTTTGCCGGGCTTCATTACAATCCCCGCGCCATCTTCCCAGGGCACATTGACCGCTTGCGGAGTTTCCCCCGGCTCGTCGGGGCGGTCACACTTGAAAATGACGGCGCCAACGCCATCTTTGGTAATCGTCGGACGGCCCAATGTCGGCAAGTCCTCGCTCTTCAATCGCCTCACCGGGACGCGGCGCTCGATCGTCACCAACGAGCCCGGCATCACGCGCGACCGCATCTACGGCATAGCCGAATGGCGCGGTCACTCCCTCGAAGTCGTGGACACTGGCGGGATAGTCCCCGATGACAAAGCTTTAATTCCCCGCGAGATTCTCCGGCAGGCGCGCGTGGCGATCGACAACGCCGCCCTCCTCGTGCTGGTCGTGGACAGCCAGGCCGGAATTACTCCGCTCGATGAAGAGCTCGCGCGGCTGCTGCGCGCCACCGGCAAGTCCTTCGTCGTCGCCGTCAACAAGGTGGATACACAGCGGCAGGAAGTTCAGGCGGCGGCCTTTCACGCGCTCGGAGCGCCCGTCTTTCCCATTTCCGCCGAACACGGCTCTGGCGTGGACGACCTGCTCGATTTCGCGCTCGACAGGCTCGCCACCAAGGGAATCGCCGCTGAAGAAGCGGAAGATGAAGCCGTCGAAGTGGCTATTGTCGGCCGCCCCAACGTCGGCAAATCCACTTTGCTCAACCTTCTGGCCGGGGAGGAGCGCTCCATCGTCTCGCCGGAACCGGGCACGACCCGCGACACCGTGGACACCGAAGTGCGACACGACGGCCGGCTGTATCGCTTCGTGGATACCGCGGGCATCCGAAAAAAGGGCAAGACGAAATTGATCGCGGAAAAATTGAGTGTGGTGATGGCGCGAAAGAGTCTCGAACGCGCCCACGTTGCGCTTCTTGTGGTGGACTCCGCCCAGGGGATTACGCAGGGCGACGCGACCATCGCCGCCTACGCCCAGCGGTCCGGCTGCGGCGTCATCATTGTCATGAACAAGTGGGATCTCGCTGTGGAGGCTGCGCAAGCATCGGCGGAGCGAAGCGCAGCCGCCGCCCATCCACGCGAAAAGAAAAAGTCGCCCGCAGAGAAATCGCCCGCGCCCTTTGACAAGGGCAAGCTGCTCCTCGACTACGAAAAGCTCGTCCGCGAAAAACTGAAGTTTTTGAGCTATGCGCCGGTCACCTTTCTCTCGGCGAAAACGGGCGAGCGCGTGGAAAAGCTCTATCCTCTCATCCAGCAAGCGGCCGAGGCGCACCGCCGGCGCGTTCCCACTCCGGAATTGAACCGCTGGCTCAAGCAGGTGGATTTGCAGCGCGGCACGACGCCAAAGGCGCGGCCCGTCAAGATTTACTACATCACGCAGGCCACCACGCGCCCGCCGACGTTTCTCCTTTTCACCAACCAGAAGCGGCCGCTGCACTTCAGCTATGAGCGGTTTCTCGAAAATCAGCTCCGCGCGAAATTTGATTTCACCGGCACGCCCGTCCGCTTGATTCAGCGCCTCCGCAAGCGCGGCGAACGAACAAGAGGGGCCGCATGACCTCCGTTGACATGCGCGCGAATTGGACTAGGATGAGTATGTCCCCTCCGGCAGGCGCATCTATGGCCACGAACGGACAAGCCGCCCAACGAACGCTCGATAAGGAGCTTTACCGCATCGGTGAGGCGAGCCGCATCACGGAAACCAAGCCGTTTGTTCTGCGCTACTGGGAAACCGAATTCCCCATGCTCCAGCCGGTGAAAAGTCCGAGCGGCCACCGGCTATACCGCCGCGAGGATATCGAGACGGTTCTCAAAATCAAACGGCTGCTTTACGACGAGGGATTCACGATTGCCGGCGCGCGCCGCCATCTTCGCGAACACAACGGCGCTCCCGAGCATTATGCGCGCGAGGGCCCGCCGCAGCTCCTCAGCCGGAAAATGCTGCTCGATTTGCGCGACGCGCTGCGCGCTTTCTTGACGCTTCTCGAACAGCGGTGATAGCCTTGAGCCGTTGTCACGTGTGACCGCAAAGCGGTCCATATCTGAGCAACCGCACAGCGGTTGACGCGGTCGGGACGTAGCGCAGCCTGGTAGCGCGCACGCTTGGGGTGCGTGAGGTCGCTGGTTCAAATCCAGTCGTCCCGACCATACTCCTGAGATCCGCGAGCCGCCAGCTTCTTCTCCCGGAAACGCCACCAGGGCTGGTGATTCCTTCCCGGGAGCGCTTCACGTACTCTATTTCTGTATTTATTCGCTGCGAAGATGAGTCACATTCTGCTGACCAACGATGATGGGATCGAAGCTGAAGGGCTCCGCGAGCTCGCCTCGGCGCTCGAGGGACTCGGCACGGTCAGCGTTGTCGCGCCCAGCCGCGAGCAGAGTGGCAGTGCGCAATCGTTGACGCTGCGTCAGCCGATCGTTTGCCACACGGCCGGCGAGCGCCGCTGGGCTGTGGACGGCACACCCGCCGACTGCATCATCGTCGCGCTCCACAAGCTGCTCCCTGAACGCCCCGATCTGGTGATTTCCGGCATCAACCACGGCGGCAATCTTGGCGAGAACGTGTATTACTCGGGCACGGTCGGAGCGGCGCGCGAGGCGGCGATTCACCATCTTCCGGCAATGGCCGTATCGCTCGTGTCAAAGAGTGCTGCCCCGCGTTTCGACGCCGCCGCGCGCCTCACGCGCTCCGCCGCCGAGTTGATCCTGCGCGAAGGACTGCCCGAGCAGGTCCTGCTGAATGTGAACGTGCCCGATCCCTGGGGCGGCGCGGTACGCTTCACGCGCCAATCGCAGAAGATCACGCGCAATCAGCTCAGCGAAGGCAAAGATCCCCGCGGGCGCACCTATTTCTGGCTCTTTGAGCAAAAGCTCGACAAGGACGTGGAGCCGGACACGGACTACGCGGCGATTTCCGCGCGCGCTGTCTCCATAACGCCCCTGCATCTCGATCCGACACACGCGGAGTCGCTCAATCACCTCTCCCACTGGTCCACGATTCTCGAAAAGGCGTCTTCCGGTTGACGCGGCAGCCGGCCCGGCCGCGCCAAATCCGCTCCGAAATCGCCTGTGACGCGGTATTCTTTTCACCGCCGGGGTGGCCTGATTGGCGAATCCCTCATCGAACTACGACGTTGCCGTTGTGGGCGCCGGTGTTTTCGGCGCGTGGACTGCCTGGCATCTCGCGCGGCGCCGGAGACGCGTTCTGCTGGTCGATGCCTACGGTCCGGCGCACGCGCGCGCGAGTTCCGGCGGCGAATCGCGCATCATCCGCATGGGCTATGGGGCAGATGAAATCTACACGCGCTGGGCCCTGCGCTCGCTCGGCCAGTGGAAGGAATTCTTCACCGCCGTGCAACAACCCCTCTTCCACCAAACTGGCGTTCTCTGGCTCGCTGGGGAAAATGGCACATATCTGAAGCAGAGCCAGGAGACTCTTTGGCGCTGTGGCTTGTCCATTGAGCACATGGACCGAAGCGCGCTCGAACGGCGCTTTCCACAATTCTCCTTCGAAGGCGTCACCGCAGGCTTCCTGGAACCGCAAAGCGGCGTGCTCATGGCGCGGCGTGCCGTCGTGGCGGTGGTGCAGGACGCTGTGCGCCACGGCGCCGAGTATCGGGCAGCAGCGATTGAGCCCCCCCGCGGCTCATCGCGTCTCGACGCGATCGCCACGACATCCGGCGACCAATTTTCCGCCGGCGCTTATGTCTTCGCTTGCGGCGCCTGGCTGGGAAAACTTTTCCCGGAAGTTCTCAGTTCGCGCATCTTTCCCAGCCGGCAGGAAGTGTATTATTTTGGCGTGCCCCGCGGCGATCTGCGCTTCGCGCCACCCGCCATGCCGACGTGGCTCTTCCAAGCAGACGAGGTGTATGGAATGCCGGATCTGGAGGGCCGCGGCGTGAAGATCGCCGTGGATCATCATGGCGAGCGCGTCGATCCCGATACGCTGTCGCGCATCGTCTCCGCGCAGTCGGCCGAGCGAATGCGGGCCTACATGGCGAAGCGCTTTCCCGCGCTTCAAAACGCGCCCGTCGTCGAGACGCGCGTCTGCCAATACGAGAACACTTGGAATGGAGATTTCCTGATTGACCGCCACCCGCGGCACGCAAACCTGTGGTTCGCCGGCGGCGGCTCCGGCCACGGCTTCAAGCATGGGCCGGCACTGGGCGAATACCTTGCCAAACTGATTCTGGGAGAAGGCGCGGCACCTGAGCCGCGCTTCTCTCTAGCTACGAAGTTGACTGTGCAGAAGCGCGCGGTCTTTTGACTTGAACAGACGGCGGCCAATCAATTCTTTGGACAAGGCCCGGCAGTACCGTCGGGAGGATTGCCCGGCATTTACGCCGGTCCCACCGATCTCGGGCGCAAAGCGACCCAGGGGCACACGGACCCGAAGACTCTATTCCTTTGGTCTGCGCCAATAGCTCAAGGCGTTTTGACAATAATGTTTGGAATGTTCCGCTCGCGCAGCATGGCATTGAAGGCCGCCACATCCTTGGCGATGAGCTGCTGAAAATCTTGCTGGTATTGGTCACCCTGTTGTTTCAACTCTTCCTGCACCGCGAGTTGCTGCGTGGTGGGCGGAAAATCGGAGCTGCCTCCTACTTGTGCGGCCAAGTAGCTGATCTTCTGCAGCAGCATTGGCGCCCATCGAACGTCATCCTGGCCCCTTCCGGTCGCCTTAAGTTGCAACAGTTTCCCTTCGACGCCGATCAGTTTGTCCGCGACGTCGTCGGCCGCTTTCCGAACCGCTTTCGAGGTGTCGTCCGTGCCGAGTTCCTTTTCGAAGCCGGCAAGCTGAGCGCGAATGGACTCGATTTGATTAAGGCTATCGGCCATCGCGTTCATCTCGTCCCGGAGGGCGGAAAGCAATTTGGTTTGTGATTGGATGTCGCTTTCGGTCCCTGTAGAATGCGGATCCTTGAGCACGTTGAGCTTCTGGCTGAACTTCTCCTCGCCGACCGTCAGCGTCACGTTGTAAGTTCCAGGCGGTGCCAGCAACGAAATACGCCCTACTCCGGGAGCGAGCCGCCAGCCTTCCGGTCCAACGGCGACATCCGGCGCATGCAGCGGACTGGTCTTCAGCTTGATTTCCGTGCTGGGCTCGAACCGCAGGTCCCACCAGACGCGGTTGATGCCTGGTTTCGCTTCGCACGGCCGAGTGGCAGAGCCCGTCTCTCCGCTTCCGCCCGGACCACCGGGGCCGGCGGCTGGCCGAGTGCCTTCCGGGCTGGGCGGCCGGCACTCCAGCTCGCGGACTGTTTTGCCGCTCGCGTCGGTGATCGTGATTCGAGCTCGATCCCTCTCGCCGAGTTTGGACCTGAGATAGAAATTGATGGGAGCACCATAAGGCGGATTGTGCCCCGCGGTGGGATCGTAGAAAACCGCCGCCGGCTGCGAAACGGCCCGGAAACGGTACGCGTCACGCGGCGCGAATAGGCGGGCATTCGATGCGAGCACCTCCGGTGTCAACTGCTGGAGCGGCGTAAGGTCGTCGAGAATCCAGAACCCTCGCCCGTAGGTGGCCAGCGCTAGGTCGTGGAAGCGTTCTTGGACGGCAATCCAATAAACGGGCGCGTGCGGCAAGCCGGACTGGAGCGCCTGCCAGTTCTTCCCGTCGTCGAATGAAACGTAGAGCGCGTTTTCGGTTCCCAGGTACAGCAATCCTTTGCGCACCGGATCCTCCCGGACGCAGTGCGCGTAGCTGAGCATGGTGTGGGGAATTCCATTTGTGATCGCCGTCCACGTGCGGCCGTAATCCGACGTCTTGTAAACGAACGGATCGCGGTTATTCATGTGATGGAAATCCACGGTGATGTAGGCCGTGCCCGCTTCGTAGCGCGAGGCCTCAATATTGCTCACCGTTCCCCAGTCGGGAAGATTCGGAATATTCTTCGTGACGTTGGTCCAATTTTTTCCGCCGTCGCGCGTGATTTGCACGAATCCGTCGTTCGTGCCTGCCCAGATCACACCCGGCTCTTTCGGGGACTCCGCGATGGCGAAAACCGTGCCCGCATATTCCACGCCGATGTTGTCGGGAGTGAGTCCGCCGGAAATCTGCTGCCGGCTCTTGTCGTTGCGGGTCAGGTCGGGACTGATGATCTGCCAGCTATTCCCACCGTCCGTTGTGACGTGGACATACTGGCTGCCCACGTAAACTTTATTGTGATCGTGAGGAGAAATCGTAACCGGGAACTCCCAGTTGAATCGGTACTTTGTCTCCGCGGCGCTGGCTCCGGAAACATCTTCGGGCCAGACCTCGACCTCGTGCGCCTGGTGATTCCGTTCGTCGAAGCGCGCTATGGCCCCGCCAACGCTGCCCGCGCCTGTGCCGCTGGACCAGATAATGTTGTTGTCCACCGGATCCGGCGTGGCGAAGCCGCTTTCACTCCCGGCCACCGGATGCCAGACACCGCGCGGGATGGGTCCGCCCAAGCCGGTGGCCCCGCCACCGCCGCCGAAGCCGCCAAACTGTAAGCTGTTGCTCGGACCGCGAAACGAAGGACCGTCCTGCCGATTTCCGTAAACGAAGTAGGGGATTTGGTTGTCCAGCGTCACATGATAGATCTGAGCGATCGGGAGTTGAATGTGGTCCCAGGTATGGCCCCGATTGACGGAGATGCTCACGCCGCCGTCGTTTACAACTGCCATCCGGTCCCCGTTCTTGGGATCAATCCACATCTCGTGATTGTCGCCGCCCGGGCTCGCGGGCATATTCGTGAGCGTGTGACCGCCGTCAAGCGTCCTCGAGAATGCCGCGGAGAAAAAGTAGGCTTCGTTTTCATTGTCGGGCGCAATTTCTTCGCGGGTGTAGTAGTGCGTCCGCCCACGGATTTGGCGGTCCGAATTCACCAACTGCCAGTTCTCACCGCCATCGTCGGAGCGCCAGAGTTGACCGCTTTGCGTGGGCTTGCCGTCCAGGGGAACACCGTCGCCAGTCTCGATTAGGGCGTAGACACGGTTTGAGTCGCGCTGCGCCACGCGGACCGCAATCCTCCCCACAGGCGGCCTCGGCAGGCCATGGCCTTCGAGGCGTTTCCAAGTGGCGCCGCCGTCGGCCGATTTGAACAAGCCGCTTCCCGGGCCACCACTGGTGCGGCCCCAGGTGTGCATCTCGAGCTGCCACATCCCAGCGATAAGGATGCGCGAATTGTTCGGATCCACGGCGAGATCCGCGCAGCCGGTGTTTTCGTCCACAAATAGCGCCTTTTCCCAATTCTTTCCGCCATCGGCCGTGCGGAAGACGCCGCGCTCCGGCTGCGGGCCATAGGCGTGGCCGAGCGCGCAGGCAAGTACGATATCCGGATTTCGTGCGTCAATTATGACATTCGCGATGCGACCGGTCCTCTCCAAGCCCATGTGCGCCCAGGTCTTACCTGCGTCCACCGATTTGTAGATCCCATTGCCGACCGAGATATGGCTGCGGATGAAAGATTCGCCGGTTCCGGCCCAGACGATATTCGGATCGCTCGGTGCCAGCGCCAACGAACCAATCGAGGAAACCGGCTCGGCATCAAAGACGGGGTCCCAGTGGACGCCACCATCGGTCGACTTGAAGATGCCGCCAGAGGCGGCGCCCACGTAGTAAACGTTAGGATTGCCGGGCACTCCGACGACAGCAGTCGTGCGGTTCCCCACCGGGCCGATGTAACGGAACCCGAGCTGGCTATAAACCTCAGGGTTGATCTGCGGCTGTTGGGCTTGAACCGACCACGCAGCGGCACAGAACACCACCGCTCCTATCAACTGGTGGAAAGCGGCTCGCTTTGACATACCAATCCTCCCCGACACAACTGTGACCTAGAGCGCGCGGATGATACCGATGGACCGATGCCAGGTCAATGGCGGCGAGGCTGGCTAGACCGAATCCACTCGCAGACGGGCGAACGACCGAAGAGAAGCCATTTCCTTCCGCACAACGTGCATGACCGAAGCGTCCGTGTCGATTATTTGACAACGAAGTGAAGGAGGCGAACGGGGTCACGCCGACCGAAGTTCTGCTGTGATGGCGCAGGACATCCAGCCTGAGCCGATGACGACCGTCGGAGTTGGAGAGAGAGCTAAAATCGCAGAGCAGCTTGCTCCTATCGCTCCGAAATCGGACCTGCGGAAGTAACAAAGAGGCTACGCTTTGGAGTTATGGTGGCGGGGCGGCGGCCCGGACGCGATGCGCTTCGCGCGACGCGCCTTATCCGCGTACAGATTGGCGTCTGCCTCGGAGAGCAGTTTCTCGATGCGCTCCCCGTCTCCGTCATACACGGAAATCCCGATGCTCGCCCCGATGGGCGGCTGTTCGGAATCCTGGGCCATCACTTCGCGAATGCGGTCCGCCACGCGCCGGGCTTCTTCCTCCTGCGTTTCGGGAAGCACAAGGGCAAACTCATCTCCGCCGTAGCGCGCCGCCGTATCGATCGCCCGGCAATGAATCCGGAGAATATCCGCGAGGCGGCAGAGCGCGCGGCTGCCCACGACGTGGCCATAGGTGTCATTGATTTTCTTCAAGCCGTCCAGGTCCAGCAAGAGGACGGCGAACGGTCGGCCGTTGCGGTTCGTGCGCTCGGTCTCATTTTCGAGCGCGTCCAGCAGGCGCCGGTAGTTCGCCAAGCCCGTCAGCGGGTCACTGCTGGCCAGGTGGCGGACCTGCTCAAACAATCGCGAGTTGTCCAGCAGGGCGCCGCCCAGCGCGACCACATAACTTGTCACTTTCAGCGTTACGGCGAGCGTGAAGGGCCCATCCAGCATCCGCTCGGACTGGCATGCGGCAAGCTGCGCGGCCAGATTCAGCCACGCGGCAATGTAAAGGGTGTG
>QHYP01000064.1:28740-38205 GCA_003224195.1 Acidobacteriota bacterium
GGGAAAACGGCGCCAGGATGCCGGGAAACATCGGACGGCAGGTGCCTCAGTACGGCCGAAATCCCGTAGGTCAGGCCCACCACGGTGAGCAGCGCGCCCGCAAGCTCCACGCGAGGATGACCGGAGCGCGGCAGAAATCGCTCCACGAGCAAGGCAACAACAAGAAGGATCGCCAACAGCATCCGGCTGACCCACCATGCCACCGGCACCCAGGAAAGACTCAGGGGCACATCTCGGAAGAATTGAAAGAAAAGAACGCTCGAAGCCGAGAGCACGGTTCCGGAAAGCAGGAACCCGGCTCCCAGAATCAACGAGATGCGATCCTGTGTCCCCTGAAAGCGGACCAGCGTCACGGCTGCGAATACGAACGCCAGCAAACCGGTGACAACATGAAGGTAGCCATGGAGCACAGGATCGGGGGAAATGGGGACGTGACGTAGCCACGCGGCAACGGCAAATATCGCTGTAAAGCCTGCAAGATGATAGAGAAACGGCGAGGCAGGCGCAGGGTGGGACGCGCTCCTCAACTTGCCGCCTACACTCCCGCTCTTCGAGCCCGCGAGCCGGCTCGGTGGCAGAAAGCGCCTTGTCCAATCCATGATTTGCAAGTCTTTCTGTAGGATGTCCTACAAGGGCGCACTTTTCCTACTGGCCGTTGGGGCAGTTCCGTGCACCTGTGCGCCGAGCCGGGTGGGCGGCGGGAAGTTTTCCCTTGCGCGGCAAGTCGATCTCCGTCAGAGTAAGCCGTTCAAGAATGCGTCATTTCCTCTATAAAAACGATTCAATAGACATTCTCGCCAGCGGTCTCTTGGCCGTCCGTCAGGAGGGAGCAGCTTGAGCGGTGAGCTTACCTCCGGCGGCCCCCGCTTGCGCCGCACCCTGACCTTATGGGACCTGATTCTCTATGGAGTGATTGTCATCCAGCCCGTCGCTCCGATGTCCGTTTTTGGCGTGCTGAGCGACCGCGGCCGCGGCCATGTTGTCACCGCCATCCTCATCGCCATGGTGGCCATGCTTTTCACCGGCATCAGCTACGGCCGCATGGCCCGGGTGTATCCCAGCGCGGGCTCGGCGTTCACCTATGTCGCGCAGGAAATCAATCCCGCGGTCGGTTACATCACCGGCTGGAGCATGGTGATGGACTACATGCTGAATCCGCTCATCTGCACGATTTGGTGCGCGCAGGAGGCTCATCAATTTGCTCCCGGCGTGCCGGTAGTTATCTGGAAAATTTTCTTCGCCGGGGTATTCACTCTGCTCAACATTCGGGGGATCAAAACCTCGGCGCGCATCAACGCCGGCATGGCAGCCGCCATGGGAGCCGTCGTCGTGGTGATCTTCGTCGCCGCGGCCCGCTATCTCTTTGGCCATCCGCATAGCGATCCGCTCTTTTTCACGCGCCCGTTCTACGATCCACAAACCTTCACCCTTGGCGGGCTCTTTGGCTGTACTTCGATTGCCGTGCTCACTTACATCGGCTTCGACGGAATCTCCACGCTCTCCGAAGAGGCGGAAAACCCGCGCCGCAACATCCTGTTGGCTACGGTTCTCACCTGTCTGACCATCGGCATTCTCTCGGCCTTCGAGGTCTATGCGGCGCAGCTCGTCTGGCCTGCCTCGCAGCCCTTCCCAAACGTGGATACCGCGTACGTCTACGTGGCAGGCCGTGCCTGGGCCCCGCTTTTCGTTGTGGTGGGCTTCACGCTGCTTCTCGCCAACTTCGGCTCCGGGATGGGCGCGCAGATCGGCGCCGCGCGGTTGCTCTATGGCATGGGCCGGAGCAACGCGCTGCCGAACTCCTTCTTCGGCGCCGTGGATGCGAAACACCGCGTTCCCCGGAACAACGTCATTTTTGTTGGCGCGATCGCGCTGGCCGGCTCATTTTTCCTCAGCTACGGCCTCGGCGCCGAAATGCTCAACTTTGGCGCGCTGATCGCCTTCATGGGAGTCAATGCCGCGGCCTTTTTGCGCTACTACGTCCGCGAGCCACAAAAGAAGCTCCTCAATTTCCTTCCGCCCGTGCTCGGTTTTTTCATCTGCCTCGCGCTCTGGTTGAATCTGAGCAACCCGGCCAAAATCGTCGGAAGCATTTGGATGCTTCTCGGCATCGCCTTCGGCATCTGGAAGACGAAATGGTTCCGGATCCCTCTTTCCTTCGAGGTTCCCGCCGAAGATTGACCCTAATCCGATGTGGGGGCCGGGCTTGCCGCCGTGAGCGTGCCGCCGCTGCCTTGGAATCCGCCTTGCAAAGGCAAGGGCGGCGCCGCTTGCGCGACGCCGCCCCGGGGTGTTTGGGGTTGTTGTTCGCCGTTAGAACTGGAACCTCAGGCCAAACTGCATTCTGCGCGGCAGGTGCGCGCCGCTGGCATGCAGGAAGCTCGATGCAGCAATGTTGTTGGCAGGGTCGCCGTTAATGCAGATCGGATCGCCGGCAGTGCCAGACGCCCCAACGCAGTCCATGCTGCCGTTCACGCCGTTGTATTGCGTATGGTTGAACAGGTTGAAGTTCTCCCAGCGGAAATCGAGCGCTCGCGTTTCGGTGAAGGAGAACCGCTTGAAAAGGCCGAAATCGAAGTTAATGCGGCCGGGACCGTACAGAGTGTTGCGGCCCACGTTACCGAAGGTCAGGCCAGTGGGTGTGGTGTAGGCCCCTGGGTTAAAGAGGAGCGGGCCGCGGACGCCGGGAACATTGGTTGCCGAAGCGTGGGGGTTACCGACCTGGTCTGGACGCGAGCCCGTGCCGACGCCGTTGGCCACGCCAGCAGCGTCCCCAAAATCCGTGCCATTGGTGACACTGAAAGGGGTGCCGCTTTGGGCGATGGTAATGCCGGAAACCTGCCACCCACCTAGCACGTTGTGCCTTAAGCCCGATCCCTTGTAGAAGGGCAGGCCGTAAACGTAGCTGATGGCCAAGTTGTGCCGCACGTCAAAATTGGAGCTGGCCCGGTTGGCGGCAAGGTCGTAGGCGTTCACGAACGCGTTATCGTACCGGTCCGAGGAGTTATCGATGGAGTGGCTGTAGGTGTATGCAAAACTCATCGTCAAATCGCCTACAGTCCGCCTAACGGTAGCCTGCATGGCGTTGTAGATGGAGTTTGCCTGGTCCTCCAGACGAGTGATGTTCCCGAACCCAACCAGAGGACGGTTGGGGTTGGGATCGCTGCCGCAGGCAATGCCGAGATTAATCAGCGCAGTTCCCGTGACCGCCACGCCGCTTGGGGTAGTGCCGGTCCCGCAATCGTCGTGGCCACCCGCGCCAATCGCCTCACCGGCCTTGTAAGGATTCGCCGACGCAAGTATGGGGAAAAGCTGGTTTAGGTTCCGCTGCTGCGTGAGATGCGTCCCTTTGCTTCCGACATAAGAGACCGTTGCCACAAAGTGGCTTGGAAGCTCCTTCTGAATGTCCAAGTGCAATTGCTGCACATAGGGCCAAATGGCCTTATTGGGAATCGAGTTAACACCCAGGGGAAACAACAAGCCGCCGCCGATGCTGCTATAGCTAGGCGCGTTGAACTGCGAAGCGTTCAGTGAATACGGTGGAGAGCCTTCAAGGGACTCGGTGTTCCCTTCGTTGCCGTTGGTGTGCTCAAAGAAGATGCCGTAACCTCCGCGAATGGCCATTTTGCCGTCACCTTTGGGATCCCAAGCAAAGCCAATTCGCGGAGCTGGGTTGAAAAGGTGCCCTTTCAGGCAGCCTGCCTCAGTGGAGGAGCCTATCGTTGCGCCGGGGAACGAATTGGTTACCAGGCTAGGAATGAGGGAACTCCCGCCGGCCGCACCGCATTGAACGATGCCGTTGAAGGGATTGCCGGGGCCAGGGATGAAAGCCCCTTCTTGTCCGGTGACTGAGCCATCGTCAATCACGGGTGAGCCGCCTGCCGTGAAAGCGCTTGGCTCCAAGTTGAAGGCATGCCGATACCTATCGCGGTAGGTGCCATAGAGGCTGAAGCGCAAGCCAAGGTTCAGAGTAAATTTCCGGGTCATGCGCCAGTCGTCCTGGAAATAGGGTTCAACGATTCTGTATCGGTTGTAGTACTTGGCTTGGAGATTGACTTGGGAAAACTGAGCAACCTTGCCCACTAGTAGGTCCGCGAAGCTGTTTCCCGTGCTGGGAATCGCCGCATTGCTAGAATCGAAGGTGAGGATGCCCTGAATGTAGGGTGAGTTTTGCTCGTTCTTTTGCGCGAAGGCCATGTAAACGCCAATAGACATGGTATGCGTGCCCACAATTTTCGTGAGATTGTCCCGATAGGTGTAAACCGGATTTGCGTTATTCCAGGGGAAGTAGCCGGTGTCGGCACTAAAACCGCCGCCGTACGAGAGATTGTTCCCCAATGAAATTGCCGGAAGCTTTCCACCTTGGCCATTGTTGAAAAGCAGCCCCATTGGTAAGCCCGCTGGAAGTGGGGGGTTGTGGAGAGCGCTAAGAAAAATGTGGTCGGCGGTGTAGCTGGCCACAAATTCATTGAGCAAAGTTGGCGAGATATTTGCGTTCAAGCGGGCGACGAAGCTGGTTCCCGGCCCGACGAAGTTGGTGTTGATGTCTTCAAAGCTGGAGCCATTGCCCCAGAGGGCGTTTTCGGTTTGCGTCTGCCAGGAGTCATGGATGTATCGGAAGGTGAGGCGGTAGTTGTCAGTGATGTTGTGATCGATGCGCACCAACTCTTCCCGCCAGGTTTCCGGCAGGGAGACAGTTTGCAAGACGGCAGGGAAGCCGTTGTTTGACAGGCCCGGAGACCTTGCCGGGATGAGGGAGAGCAACGCTTGACCGACGGGGTCAATCGTGACTTGATTGCCGGGAAAAGGAGTGAAGCTCTGAGCCATGGTTCCGTCCGGAGCAGTGAACACAGGTCCCTGACCTGTAGCGGGACAATCAGGATCCACCGGACCCGGTAGAGCAATCGGCTGGCCGTTCGTGCCGGTTGGATCGGAACGGAAGAAATTACCAGAGGCGGGGCAGAGGTCGCTAAAATTTCCGGTGCGCTCGTTATCCGAAGGTACGTTTACAAGCCCAGTGGTGTGAGGGTTTTTCTCCCTCCGCCACTCCTCGGAGAAGAAGAAAAAGGTCTTTTTCTTGTCGGTGTTGTAGTGGTTTGGAATGTAAACCGGTCCGCCGATGGTATATCCAAAGTCATGCTTCTTGTAGGGAGCCTTCTTGGCGGTGGGATCGGCTCCTTCTTCCCAGGACTTGGCATTAAAGAACTCGTTGCGGAGATATTCGAAGGCGCTGCCGTGGAAGGTAGTGCCTCCCGATTTGGTTTCGACTTCGACGGTGCCGGAGCCGTTGCGGCCGTATTGGGCGCCGTAATTCGAGGTGAGAACTTTGAATTCCGCGATGGCTTCCGGGTTGGGATAGACGTTGAGTGTGGCATTGCTGCCATTGTCCATGTTGTCGCCGCCGTCCAGCTCCCAGTTGTTGTACTCGGTGCGTCCGCCGTTCATGCTGTAAGCCACGTTGCCGTACACACCGACTTTGGCGTCGTCCTGTCCCGTTTGACTGACCACGCCAGGGGCGAGGTTGACGAGCTGCGTGAAGTTGCGGCCATTGAGGACAAGCTCGCTAATCTGTTTTCCGGTAACGGTGTCGCTTAGGTCGGAGGACTGCGTCTCTACTTGGGCCACATTCTCGCCCTGCACCTCGACGACCTCCGTTATGGCGCCGACCACCAATTCCACGTCCACGCGGATTTTCTGCGCCACATCCAGCTTTACGCCCTTGGCATGATACTTTTCAAAACCCTTCGCCGTGACCGTGATGTCGTACGTCCCGCCGGGCAGGCCCGCGACGACGTACGCGCCATCCGCGTTTGTCGCCGTAGTGCGCGAAAAGCTGCCTCCTGCGATCGCGACCACGACTTCTGCTCCGACCACGGCGGAGCCGGTCTTGTCCGTCACCGTTCCGCTGATGTAGCCCGTATCCTGGGCGCGCGCGGCCGGAGCCGCCGAAATCAGCAGCGCCAGCAAGCCCACGAAGAAGAGGCTTGCAGCGCTTCCCAACTTTCTGAATGAGCCGCCGAAAAACAGTCGCTTTGTCTTCACGGTATTACCTCCAAATGAGCCGACGCAGCCCAGTCGAATCACTTGCGTGGTTCGCACTGCCCCGCCCAGAACTGTTAGCGATTCAAAGGAAAAGCCGAACCGGCTTGGCACGGATACCCCCTCCGCGCACCGTCTGGCAACCTGACCGCACCTTATTAAATCGGATTAATATTGAAAAGTTGCGGATTTGTCAAGCCCCAAATGAAGATTTTTTGCCGGCCATTTGCGGGCTTCCGAGGTATCCAGCGGGCAGCTTGAATTCACCCAGACAGTGATTGAAACTACGGTTCTGTGACGGCACGCCGCTCCATCCTTTGCGCCAGGGGGTTTGTTTTCGCGCTCTTGTTATTGCAGTCCGGAAACGCCCGAGCCGCAGAACCGCCCGGGCAACAAGCCGAAGCGCCGCGCAGCGCTCCGTCCGTCCAGGAAATTTTCCGCCACGGCGAATCTGCGCTCAAAGACGGCCATCTTGACAAGGCGGAAGCAGCCTTCCGGCGCGTCGTGGCGCTCGACCCGTACTCCGCCGGCGCTTACACCAACCTCGGGGTAATCGCCATGCGCCGCCAGCAGTGGGAACAAGCTCTGCGCTGGCTCCATAAGGCCGAAAAATTGGCCCCTGGCGAGCCCGGCATCCGCCTGAACATCGGACTCGCGCACTATCGGCGCGGAGAATACGCCTCCGCGATTCCGCCGTTTGAATCCGTTCTGCGCGACCAGCCCGATTCGCTCCAGGCGCGTTACCTGCTGGGTCTCTGCAATTTCTTCGTGGAACGCTATGCCGATGCCGTGAAAGTCTTGGAGCCGCTCTGGCCGCAACAATCCAACGACCTGAATTATCTCTACGTCCTCGGCAACGCCGCGCATTTCAGTGGCCGGAATGATCTTGACGAAAGGGCGCTCACGCAGCTCGTGTCCATCGGCAAGGACACAGCCGAATTCCATCTTCTAATGGCAAAGGCTCATCTGAACCACGGGGACGAGGAGGCAACTTCTGCGCTGAACGAGCTCCAGCGCGCTGAGAGCATCAATCCGAATCTTCCATTTCTTCACTTCAACCTGGGCTTCTATTATCTCCGCGCCGGCGACAACGAGCGCGCGGAAGCGGAATTCCTCAAGGATGTCGCCCTCGAACCGGATGTCCCTGAGAATTATGAACAGCTCGGTGTGCTTTATTCACGCATCGGAAAGAATCAGGAAGCTGAACACTATTACCGCGAAGCGCTCAAGCGCGACCCGAAGCTCGGCGGTTCTCAATTTGGCCTGGCGCAAATCTATCTGCGTGAGGGGAAGTATCCGCCGGCCCTCGCCGCCGCAGACGCCGCCGTCAAGTTAGCGCCCAACAGCCAGCAAGCGCATTTTGTGCGCTCCCAGATTCTTCTCCGGATGGAACGCCGCGAAGAAGCTCAGGCCGAAATCGCCATTGCGAAGCGGCAGGCGGACGCCAAGCTGGACCAGGAACGCAAAAAACGCCAGCGCGACTCCCTGCCAAATCCGGAGCTGACGCGCCGTCCGCAGTGACGCGGCAATCGTTACTGCACGGTGGCCGGCGAGATGTTCCAGCCGTCTATGGCGAGCGCGGGCTTCGCGCCGCCGAGATCTTTCCGGGAATAGCGCGCCGCAACGCTCCTCTTCTCTCCCGGCAGCAGCGAAAAGTAATTATCCTCCCAGAAAACGGGGAGGACTTCCTCGCCCTTTTTTCCGGCCAGGATGCGCAGCCGCACAAGGAACGCCAGTGTTTTGCTTGGGTTATCTAGCGTCACGTGGCCAATCTCCTCCTCGCCGGCGGCTTGCACATGCAGCGCAGGGCGCAGCGCGACCTTCGGCAGCGCTTCGAGAGCGCTGTAGTCGGCATAGCCGGTCATCGGAGTGAAAAACCACTCGGTCTTCTCCCACTGGAGCACATCCGGCTTCGCGGAAAGCCAGTAAAAATTCCGGCTGAGGATCTGCCCATTCGGCGAAAGTAAACGCAGCCGCAAAAAATAGGTCGCGGAAATATTTTCCGGCTCGGGAATCGTGAGCGATCGCACCACACCATCCGCGGGCACGTCAACCGTCGCTGTTTGCGAAAAGCGTTCCTTCATGTCCATGTCGAAAAGTTGCGCTTCTACCTTGAGACCTGGCAGCGGTTCGCGGCGGCTGCTGACAACCGCGACCGATCGGTCGTCGTAGGAAAACTGCGCGTGGACCGGCTCGCACGCCACTTTCGCGCCGAAGTACCCTCCGCCCGGGCGCAGGTAATAGTCATAGAGGTGCCAGATGAGCCCGGGCCAAGCATTGTTGAGCATCCACTGGATCACGCCCGTCGAGCGGTATTTGTTCCGCGCGAAGGCCTCGAACATCGCGCGCTCGCCTTCGTACGCGGTCGCTTGCGACTTCCACGCAAAATCGTAAACGTCCTTCGCTTTTCCGTATCGCTCTTCGAGCGCCTTCGCGTAAACTTGAATATTCTTGAACTGTCCGCCGCCGGAATGGAAATCCCACACTTCGTTGATGGGCCAGAGCTTGTCCGCAGGAAACATCTTCTGGAGGCTTTCGACCGGAGGCACCGCCGGGCCCGGGCTTGTCTCCGTGTTGTACCCGTGCGCGCCGCCATACTTCGTATCCAAAAGCCAATAGTTGGGCGAGACGTATTCATACGGCCCGGTCATTTTCACGCCGGTGGCGCCGGTCACGTCTGTTTTCTTCGCCGTCGCGGAGGAAATATACGGCTTCTGCCAGTTCGTCGCCTTCAGCACGTCAATGTAGGCTTGCTCGCGGTCCGGCGGCGGCGGATTGTCGCTTCCGTTCAGCCAGACGAAAACGCTCGGATGTTTGCGCAGCCGCAGCGCCTGATCGCGCAGCGACTCCACCGAAACGTGGCGGTTGTCATCGCCCCAGTCCTTCCATTTTTCCCAAGCGTCGCAGCAGCACCAGCCCGCCATCACCATGATGCCTTCGCGGTCGGCCATCTCGAAAAAGTCCTCATCTTCCAGCTTGCCTTCCAAGCGGATCGTGTTCAGCCCCATCTCTTTCACGTACCGGAATTCCGTTTTCCGCCGCTCGGGATTCACCCGCAACATCATGTCCGGCGTCCAGCCGCCGCCGCGGATCAGCACGGGCTCTCCGTTTACGCGAAACAAGCGGTCCCCGTCGCTGTTCAGCTCTGAAGTCCACTCCACGATCCCGAATGAAATCTTCTGCGGGTCGGATGACACGCCATCCGCCGTCACGAAATCCAACAAAAGTGTGTGCAGACTCGGCGCGCCCATTTGGTACGGCCACCAGAGGTTCGGCTTTTTCACCACAAGCGACGCGCGCTCTTCCGGCGTTGCAGCAACTTCTTTGCTCTCGCCTGCCGCGAGCTCGACTGGCAGCGAAAATTCGATCGGCGCGCCGGCTCCGAGAATTCTTCCGCGCAGCGTGCCCCGCACGGCCTTGTCGAGCGTA
>QHYP01000064.1:38237-43617 GCA_003224195.1 Acidobacteriota bacterium
AAGGAAGGTCCAGTTTCGTTTCCACGAACGGATGCCGCACGGCCACGGGCCCGCTCGCGCTCAGGACCACTTCCTGCCACAGCCCCATATCCTTGTCCGGCGGTGTCGGATTCCAATCCACAAACGTGATGCCCAGCTCGCCGGCGTGCGGCGCCAGAACTCCCACGGCCACCACATTCTTCTCGCCCGGATGCACATGCCGCGTCACGTTGAACTCATACCGCCGAAACGCGCCCGCAACTTCGTCCGGTGCCGCCACGCGTTCACCATTCACCCAGATCTCAGCCCGGTAATTGATCCCGCGAAATGCCAGCCACACGGATTTCCCGTTGTAGCTCGCCGGCACTTCGAATTCCTTCCGGTACCACCATTCCTTCGCGAAGAGGCTATCCTCCGGCATCTCCTGATTCGCAAACTCCGACCCGATGGCATAGCTCACGCCGGGAAACGCCCGCAGATTCACCCCAAAGTACGGATCGGGAAACACGCCGTTTTCGACCAGCGCCGCCACAACCGTTTTTGGGACGGACGTCTTGTACCAGCCGGTGACGTCGAAACCCGCTCGAGAGATTTGTTCTCCACTGGCCCCCGCTTTCTCCGAAGACTGGATCGTCCAACCGTCCCGCAACACCATGGATTCCTCCGCGCGCGCGGAAGAGGCTGCGAGCCCCGGCACGAGCAAAAGGATGACGAGCAGCGTGGCCCATCGGGCCGATTCGCGCGCCAGCCGCACATTCCCAGCATTGAATCGATTCATGCGGGCATCCTCCGGAGATGAGAAAGTCTGCGTAGTGTAGACCGGCAGGTGAAGCAGGCACAAGCTCGCGCGAAAAACAAAAGAGGCGCGGCATGTTCGCCGCGCCTCCGCTTGTCCCCGGTGGCAAAGGAATCGTTAGCTCTTCCGCACGTACACTTGCGGCGCGGCGAGAAATCGCACGGCCGGAACTTCGGTTCCGACCTTCACGTTCTCGAAGCGGTCCTTCGGACTTCTCTCTGGCCGGAACGTCAGCAAATACTGGTTGTCCAGATAGGTGCGGATTTCGTCCAAATAGGGCTTGAAGGTGACGGGCTGGTCAAAGCCGAGATAAAAGGCCGCGCCTCCCGTCTCGTCCCCCAGTTTGCTCAAGCTAGCCTGCGCGTTGTTCACCCGGAAAAAGAATCGGCTTCTGCGGCCGGCGCCCGGCGCAAACATCGCATAAAGGGTGACGTTTTCTCGCTGCGCTCTTTCAATCGTCGTGTCGAGATCCGGACTGAAGGGACCGAAATCTCCGCGGAAGTAGTCGATACCCGACGAAACGAGCACAATGGCCCGCCGCTCCCCCTTGGGCATGCGATGGATCAAGTCTTGCAGCGAAAGATACGGACTTCCCAGCGCACCCACATCACCGAGTGGAATTCGCAGCGCCTTCCCGGCCTTGGCATGGTCCTTTGTGAAGTCCTGCGCGATCTGCGCCATGCCATTGCGCGCATAGGCCACCGCAACATACGTCGTCGAAGGCTGCTCACGGATAAAATCCCGGATGTCATTCAATTGCACCGCAACGCGGTTGTCCACGCCATCGTCGATCAGAATCGCCAGGTATAGTGTTTCCCCGCGCCTCCAGTCCACGACTTGCATCCTGGCCTTGTCCTTCCCCTCATGCACCAGCACATCGCTCGGCGAAATCCGCGGCGCTGCCTTCTTCTTGCCAACCGCCGTCACCGTCATCGTGACGGAGTTGCCCGCTGCGGGCGTAGGCATTGCCGCGATCAAGCCCAGGACTGCCACGGCCGCCGCAGTCCTCAAGATCATTCTCAACTCGTGTAGTTTCGCATTCATAATCAGCGCTCCTTGACCCCGTACCTCACTGTTCTGTCCCTACAGCTATTAGATGCACCTTTTGGCCTGGCGTCTCACGGCCTTCCGTCTGCTGGCGTTTCCCGGGGATTTTCAGTATTACCTAGAGTTCGCTCGCAGCGCTTTGCTGTCCGAGCCGATGCTTTCATGAAACGCCGCGCCGAAGCCTTGAAGCAAATCACAGCCCATGCCTTCGACCTCTGCGTCATTGGAGGCGGCGCTACCGGCGCCGGCTGCGCCCTGGACGCGCAACTCCGCGGCCTGAAAACCGTCCTCCTCGAAGGGGCGGACTTCGCCGCGGCCGCTTCCAGCGCTTCCACCAAGCTCGCCCATGGCGGCGTGCGCTACCTCGAGCAGGCGGTAAAGAAACTCGACATTGCCGAATACCGCATGGTACAGCGCGCCCTGCGCGAGCGCCTGCATATGCTCCAGAACGCACCGCATCTCGCGCACGCGGTGGAATTTCTCCTGCCGGTTTTCAGTTGGAGCCAGGCGTTCTACTACCGCACTGGAATGAAACTCTACGATTGGCTTTCCGGCGACGCGCGTCTCTCGCCTAGCCGCTTTTTGCGGCGTGAAGAGGTTCTTCGACGCATGCCCGCGCTGGCGCCCGAACGTCTCCGTGGCGCCGTCGCCTACGCCGACGGTCAATTTGACGACTCGCGTTACGCGTTCGCGCTCATTCAAACATTCGTCGCAAGCGGCGGCGAAGCTCTCAACTACGCCCGCGTGGCTTCCTTCGCGAAATCGCCCGATGGCCGCCTCGCCGCCGGGGTTATCGATGACGGATTCTCCAAGCAGCGCTTCATCGTTCGCGCGCGCGCTTTCGTCAACGCCACTGGCGCGGCATCCGACGCCGTGCGGCAAATGGCGAACCCAGACGCCGCTAAACGCCTGCGTCCCACCAAAGGTGTGCACATTCTCTTGCCCGTGCCCAAGACGGAAGATGGCCGCGTGGTCTTCGCTATTCCGTGGCTTGGCCGTCTTCTGGTTGGCACAACCGACGACGAAGTAGCGCCCGAAACAAAAATGATTCTCCTCCGCCAAGAAGCCGAATACCTGCTCCGGCAACTCAATCCGTACCTGGCCACATCTTTTCGCCCCGAGCAGATCGTCAGCGGCATCTCCGGGCTGCGCCCCCTCGTGGCGGCTGGCAAAGGCCGCAATACAAAAGAACTTCTCCGCGATCACGAGGTCGAAGTGGACGCCGCCACCGGGCTCATCAGTATTCTCGGCGGCAAATGGACTACGTATCGCCTCATGGCCGAGGAAACGATCGACGCCGTCCAAGGCCTGCTTGGCGGGCCGGTAACTTCGTGCCGCACAAGAGAGTTTCCGCTCGCCGGAGCCGCGGGATACTGGTCCGGCGCCTGGCGTGAGCTCGCTGCCAAGTACGGCGTAGCCGACGATACCGCGCGTCACCTGGCGCAGAAATTCGGCGGCGCAGCCGAAGAAGTTTTGTCGCTCGCGCGCAGCGAGCCGGCACTCGCGGCGCGGCTTCTCGAAGGATTGCCGCACATTCACGCCGAGGTCGTCTATGCGATTCGCAACGAAATGGCGATGACGATCGAAGATGTTCTAGCGCGCCGGATCGGCCTTCAGCTCTACGACTGGCGCAAGGCCCTGCACGCTGCCCCCGCGGTTGCTTCACAGTTCGCGCGCGAACTCGGATGGACCGCGGCAGAAACTCAGCAGGCTATCGCGGCTTACGCCGAAAAAATCAACGATTTTCTCGCGGCGCTAGGCCTTCCCGCTGAGCCGGCGCTCCAAGCAACGGATTTGCGCACGACATTCGATCCCATGTAAAGGACACCGAGCGCGATGAAACTTTATGTCGGAGCCATCGATCAGGGAACCACGAGCACGCGCTTCATGGTCTTCGACCAAGCCGCGCGCGTCGTCGCCGCCGCGCAGAAGGAGCACGAACAGATCTACCCGCGCGCCGGTTGGGTTGAGCACGATGCCGTTGAAATCTGGCGCCGCACCCGGGAGGTCATCGCCGCAGCGCTCTCCGCGGGGGGCCTCGGTCCGGCAGATCTTGCCGCCATTGGCATCACCAATCAGCGCGAAACCACGGTCGTCTGGGACCGCACGACCGGCCGGCCCGTTGCCAATGCCATTGTCTGGCAAGACATGCGCGTTGCTGAAGATGTCTCGCGCTTCGCCGCAATCCGGGGCCAAGACCGCTTCCGCGCAAAGACAGGGCTTCCGCTCAGCACCTATTTCAGCAGCCTAAAACTTCGATGGATTTTGCAGAACGTCCCTGGCGCTCGCGAAAGAGCCGCTGCCGGAGACGCGCTCTTCGGAAACATCGATTCCTGGCTCCTCTGGAATCTCACCGGCGGCACGCGCGGCGGCGTGCACGTCACCGACGTCACCAATGCCAGCCGCACCCAGCTCCTGAATCTCTCAACCCTCGACTGGGACGACGAACTCCTCGCCGCATTCGAGATTCCCCGCCCGATGCTTCCGCGGGTCTGCTCGAGCAGCGAAATCTATGGCTCGGCAACGCTTCCGCTGATTTCCGGCGTCCCCATCGCGGGCGATCTCGGGGATCAGCAGGCGGCTCTTGTCGGCCAAACCTGTTTTCAGCCCGGCGAAGTGAAAAATACCTACGGAACCGGTTGCTTCCTGCTGATGAATACCGGTGAGCGCAATGTGCCCTCGCACTTCGGGCTGCTCACAACCATCGCCTACAAATTCGGTAAGGAAAGAGCCTGCTACGCGCTCGAAGGCAGCGTGGCCATCGCCGGCGCTCTCGTGCAGTGGCTGCGCGACAACCTCGGCCTGATCGAAAAGAGCGCGGACATCGAAGCCCTCGCTCGCACGGTGAACGACAATGGCGGCGTCTATTTTGTCCCGGCATTCTCCGGACTCTTCGCCCCCTATTGGAAAGACACGGCGCGCGGCGTAATCGCGGGACTCACGCGCTACGCAAACAAGGGCCATCTCGCCCGCGCCGTGCTCGAGGCCACGGCATACCAAACGCGCGAAGTCGTGGAAGCGATGGAAAAGGATGCGCAGATCGAGCTCGGCTCGTTGCGCGTCGATGGCGGCATGGTCGCGAACGAACTGCTTATGCAATTCCAGGCCGACATCCTCAATCGCGAGGTCGTGCGTCCCGTAATCCTCGAGACCACAGCCCTAGGCGCGGCGTACGCTGCGGGTTTGGCCGTCGGCTTTTTCGAGAGCGCCGATGCTCTGCGCGCCAACTGGGGGGCGGATCGCACCTGGAAACCGCACCTCGATGAAGTTCGGCGCGAGCAGTTGTACCGCGAATGGAAAAAAGCCGTCACTCGCTCGTTCGACTGGGTAGAATGAGCCGCATTTCCCGGTCCACAGCTCTTTGAAAGACGCATCTTACTCATCGGAAGGAGACCGACATGCACTCGCCACTGCTCGGCGAATTCCTGGGCACGATGATGCTGATCCTTCTGGGCGATGGCGTAGTTGCGGGCGTCCTGCTCAAGCGCTCCAAAGCCGAAGCTTCCGGATGGATGGTCATCACGACGGGCTGGGCCATCGCTGTCATGGTCGGCGTCT
>QHYP01000065.1:0-10504 GCA_003224195.1 Acidobacteriota bacterium
TCCCGCAGAAACCGACTCAAAACCTGTCATCCTGAGGGGAACCGACTTGCCTGCGGCAGGCAGGCGAGGCCCTGTGTCGGGACTCCGGAAACCGGAGTTCGCCGAAGGATCTGAACTCGCACTGTATGCCTGTAGTATCTGTTGGGATTCTTCGCCCATCCTCGTCGGATGGGCTCACAAGGACGCGATGCTTCACGCTCACTTTCTCAGGCAACCGCATCCTTGTGGGAAATGCGAGCGGAGATCTTTGCCGGCATGCGTCACCGCGGCGGCACGGTCTTGCACCGATTCGTATCGGACCGGCGGCTTGCCGGAAACTGGCCTGCGGTGCAACGGGAGCGCGGGTCCTATTCCGGCGCGGCAATTCCCAGCGACTTCATTTTGCGGTAGAGGTGGCTGCGCTCGAGCCCCAGGGCGGCGGCGGTCTGCGTCATATTCCAGCGGTTTTCCTGCAATTTCCGCAGAATGAATTCGCGTTCGTAGGCGCTGCGCGCTTGGTGCAGCGTTGAATACGGCTGCATGGGGCTCTCGGCCACGCCGCGGAAAAGTTCCGGCGGGAGGTGGTGCGGCTCGATGCGCATCTGCGGGCACATGATGACCAGCCGTTCGACCAGATTCCGCAATTCCCGCACGTTGCCCGGCCAGGGATAGCGGAGAAGAATTTCCATGGCCGCGTCGCTCATCTCTTTAACCTTGCGCCCGTACTGAGAGCAGAACTCTGCCAGGAAATAGCGCGCGAGGATCGGAATGTCCTCGCGCCGGTCGCGCAACGGCGCAACGTAGAAGGGAATCACGTTCAATCGGTAGAAGAGATCCTGGCGGAACGCCCCGCGGGATATCTCCTGCTCGAGATTCTTGTTCGTGGCTGCAATCACGCGCACGTCCACGCTGACTGTCTGGCTCGAACCGACTGGCTCGAAGCGCTGCTGCTCCAGCACGCGAAGCACTTTCGATTGCGTGCGCAGGCTCATGTCGCCGACTTCGTCGAGAAACAGCGTGCCGCCATCGGCCTTCTGGAACTTTCCAATCTTGTCGTCGGTCGCGCCCGTGAAGCTGCCCTTCACATGGCCGAAGAGTTCCGACTCGATCAGCTCCTCGGGGATCGCCGCACAATTGACCTCCACAAAAAGCCCTTTGCTCCGGAGGCCCGCCGCGTGCAGCGCCCGTGCAACCAACTCCTTGCCGGTCCCGCTTTCCCCGTAGATGAGCACGCGGCCGTTTGTCGGCGCGGTCACCGCGATCTGCTGGCGCAGCGCCTTCATCGGCACGCTCTCGCCAATCACTTGATACCGATGACCGAGTTCCGCGTGCAACTGCTCATTCTCTTGTGCCAGGCGCCGCTGCTCTACGGCGTTGCGCACGAGCAGGACGGTACGCTCGAGGGATAGCGGCTTCTCGACAAAATCGAACGCGCCGAGCTTCGTCGCACGGACCGCTGTTTCGATGTTTCCATGGCCGGAAATGATAATGACTGCCGGTGGCCGCGGAAGGGCCTGCAGCCGGCTCAGTGTTTCGAGGCCGTCGATCCCCGGCAGCCAAATGTCGAGGAGGACGGCCTCAAATTGGCCATCGACGGCGTGCTCGAGAGCTTCCTCGCCCGAAGCCACGGCATCGACGCGATAGCCCTCGTCTTGCAGGATCGAGGAGAGAGACTCACGGATCCCGGCTTCATCGTCCACAACCAGAATGCGGGAATGTTGCGTCATCGGCGGGTATCCGAGGTTCGACTCCGTTCCGCCGGGTGCGTCAGGACGCTTTCCGCCACCGGCAACTCGACGAAGAAGCGCGAGCCCACAGGCTGATTGTCTTCCACGTTGATTTTACCGCCATGCTCGGCCACGATCCGCGCGGCGATGGCCAACCCGAGCCCGGTCCCGCGGTCCTTGGTCGAAAAACTCGGGAGGAAGAGTTTGTCCTTGTCTTCGGGGGAAATTCCGTGTCCGGTGTCTTCGACGCAGATTTCGATCGTTTCGGCGTCGGGGTGGGCGCGCGTCAAAACGCGAATCTTCTTCACGGAAGAGTTCTCCAGCGCCTCCGCAGCGTTGTCGATCAAATTCACTAAAACGCTGCGCAGGAGATTGGCGTCGCCGCGAACAGCGGGCAGATTCGCCTCAAAATGCGTTTCGAGCGTGATCCCTTCCAACCGGCCGGCGAAGACTTCGACGGACTGGCGCGCGATTTCGTTTGCATCGGTGCTGGCAAGTCTCGCGGTGGGGAAGCGGACGAATTGCGAAAATTCGTCAACCAGGGCCGCCAGTGAAGCCACTTCCTGGCTAATCAACCGCGAACATTCCTGCACCAGGCGCGTGAGCTCGGGGTCGGAATGTGCGCCGTCTGCTTGCTGCTCGCGGCGCTCGAGATAACGTTCCAGGCGCTGCGCGGACAGCTGAATTGGCGTAAGGGGGTTCTTGATCTCATGCGCGATGCGTTGCGCCACCTCTTGCCAGGCGGCGGACTTCTGCGCGCGTAGCAGTTCTGTCACGTCATCGAGCACGACGACGTAGCCGGTATGCGCGCGCCGTGGCCCCAGCGAGCTCACCGTCACGGCCGCGTGCAGAACGCGCCCCTGGGCAATCATTTCGATTTCGCGTGAGACGACGCCCATGCGCTGCGACCTCCGCATCAGATCTTGCACCGCGCGCGCCGCGTCCTGACCCATCAGCTCGTCGAGGGTGCGGGCTTCGCGCGCCGGAGAGCCCAGGATCTTGCCGGTCGCTGAATTCGTGCGCAACACGCTTCCTTCGCTGTCCACCGACACTACTCCCGTGGGAACATTTTCTAGAATCGTCTCGATGAGCTGGCGCCGACGCTCCAGCTCCTGGACGGCCTGCTGCAAGTTGCTTGTGAATTCGTCGATCTGCTGCCGGTTATCCCGCAACTGCGTGGTCATCGCATTGAATGAGCGTATGAGCACGCCAAGTTCGTCTTGGGCTTGCTCCGCCACCAGATATTCAAAATTGCCGGAAGACACTTCTCGCGTGCCTTCGGCGAGCGCCTGAATCGGAACGGTCACTTGCTTGGCGAGGAAGAGCGCCATCCACAGAACCCCGAAAATCAGAAGCAGCGTGAAAAGAAAAAGAATAAGGATAAGCTGCGTTTTCAATGCCTTCAGATGCTTTTTTTCTTGTTCGTAGGCCGAGGATTGGCGCTGGATCTCCGTGAGTCGTGTCAGATAGTCGCTGGGCACCTCCCTCGCCGCGAAACTCGTCAAGCCATTATGGGTACGACTGCGGCCCGCGAGGAACAGAGCTCCCTCGCCGCGCCAAATCTCGGCGCCATTGGGCAAAGTCTGTTGGAACACGGGAGGCCCTTGCTGGGAGGAGTTCTGCGTTCCCGCGGCGGAGTTATCGTGCCAGCAGTAATGAAATTCTCCAATTTTTCCGCCAGCGTCTGCAAACCAGAAGGCGTCCGCAGCTTGGCAACGTGCCGCTCTTTCCTCCAAATGGCTCAGTGGATTCTCTTCGCCAAGCGGGCCCCACTGGCTTGCTAGGCGCGTGAGCCGATCGCGACCAAGTTGGCCCATTTCCCCTAAGAGCCCGCGACTCTGCTCCGAGGCGATCTCCAGAGGCCTTGGGAACCAGCGGCTGAGCGTGCGATTCAGCAGCGAGTAACTCACAAAAAACATGAAAATGACGGGCAGCAGGGATATGACAATCGCGCCGAGCACCATTTTTGTTTTGAAGCGCGCGCCGAGCTGTTGATTGCTGCGTTCCGCCCAGAGTCGCAGCAGCGTGCGCGCCAGAATCAGAAAGAAGACCACAAACGCGGCGGTGACAAACGTAGAGACAGCGAAGAGAGTTAGCGCATCCTTGGGTTCGAACGGCACGTCGAGTGAGCCGAGCGTAAAAACGGCAGCCAGGAGCAGCGTGAGCAGAATCCCGCCGCCCGCCAGACGCCAGCGTCGCTTGGGTTCAAGGGGACTCATCGCGCCGAACCTCCCGTTTGGGGTGAGAGCGTGCGGGCACCGTCGACCAGTTTGTTTTTCACAATTGGCGGCAGGTAAGGCCCGAGCGGGCATTCCTCGCAACGCGGGTTTTTCGCCCGGCACCAATTCTTCCCGACCCTGACGAGGAGTGCGTGATACTCGTTGAAAAGGGACGCCTCGCGCCGGAGATTGCTCTCGAAGAAGGTTCGGAGGTCGTCGTAGCGCTGGCGCGAATCTGCCAGACCGTGCCGCTCGAAAATCCGGCGCGTATAAGCATCCACGACAAACACGGGATGGCCGCCGGCATACAGCAGAATACAGTCCGCCGTCTCCGGTCCGATGCCAGGGACACCCAGCAACTTCTTCCGAAGCTCCGCGGTCGGTGTCCGGAACATCTTCGGCAAGGAGCCACCATACTCCTTGCGCAGAAAGCGCATGAAGGCTTTCAGTTTTCTGGCCTTTTGACGGAAATAACCCGACGAGCGAATCAGCTGCGCCAGCTTGACAGACGAAACTTTCTCTAACGCGCCGGGAGTGAGCAATTCCTCGCGGCGAAGGTTTTCAATGGCCCGTTCAACGTTTACCCAGGCGGTGTTCTGCGTAAGGATCGCCCCTACGCACACCTCAAAAGGCGTCTTTCCAGGCCACCACCCCTGCGGTCCCAGAACCTCAAAGAGGACACTGTAGTATTTTTGCAACACATTGGCCGGGTGGGACTCTGTCTTCGCCCTCACGACTGGAGAGATTCCTGCCCAAGGTGCGCCGGAAGTAGGCAATGGTGCCGACAAAGTCATTCTGAGGGCAAGATAGCTGCTGCCTTTGGGCAAGTCAAGAACGCCACCTGTGCCCCTTTCGCACCACCTGTTCTTGTGGACAGGGTGTTAGCCATTCCACAACGGTAGTAGAATTAGTCCGCTCCGGTCGTTCCTCCTTTGATAGGGTTAACTGCGGGTGTTTAGATCGCGGGAGTGCGCGGATGTCCATCCGGCTTGGCGAAATATTGGTCAAAGAGAGCCTGATCACCCAGGATCAGCTCCAAAAAGCACTCGACTTCCAGCGGACGAATGGCGGCAAGCTGGGGAGTTGTCTCACCCGTCTGGGTTTCATCACCGACGACGACATCACGGGCGTCCTTTCCCGGCAATACGGCGTTCCCTCCATCAATCTGAAGTATTACGAGATCGATCCCAACGTCATCAAGCTAATTCCGCAGGACACTGCCGCCCGGTACCAGGTTATCCCGCTTTCCCGCGTCGGCTCCGTTCTGACCATCGCCATGACCGATCCCACAAACGTATTCGCGATGGACGACATCAAGTTCATGACCGGCTTCAACGTGGAGCCGGTCGTCG
The DNA here is from genome assembly GCA_003224195.1 of Acidobacteriota bacterium. Classification (GTDB taxonomy): domain Bacteria; phylum Acidobacteriota; class Terriglobia; order Acidiferrales; family UBA7541; genus Acidiferrum. The sequence continues at coordinate 5,278 of QHYP01000065.1, forward strand.
CGTCGGAGTCTGCCATTGCCGAGGCCATCTCGCGGTTCTACGGCGCGGCCGCGCTCTCAAACAACGAAGCAGAGCTCAGCAAGGTGATGAAGGAAATAGCCGACGAAGAGCAGGACCTCGAGCTCGCTGCCGAAGAGGAGGAACTGGACGCGGCAGCTCTGGAAAAAGCCGCCGAAGAAGCGCCCATCATCAAGCTCGTGAACCTTATCCTCACCGACGCAGTCAAGCGCGGCGCAAGCGATATCCACGTCGAGCCTTATGAGCTCGAGATGCGCGTCAGGTTCCGAGTCGACGGCATTCTCCAGACGGTTATGAATCCGCCGCTTCGCCTCAAGGACGCCATCACCAGCCGCATGAAGATCATGGCGAAGCTCGACATCGCCGAAAAGCGCCTCCCGCAAGATGGCCGCATCATGATCAAGTACAGAGCTGACGGCAAGCGGAAGGAACTGGACTTCCGCGTTTCCACCGTCCCAACCCTGTACGGCGAAAAAATCGTCCTCCGGCTTCTCGACAAGGAAAATCTGCGGCTCGACATGACCAAGTTGGGCTTCGAGCCGGAATCCCTGAAGAAATTCGAACGCAACATCCTGCGCCCCTACGGGATGGTTCTAGTCACCGGGCCGACGGGCTCAGGCAAAACCAACACTCTTTATTCTTCCGTCTCCCGTCTGAATACGGTCGAAACAAACATAATGACCGCGGAGGACCCCGTCGAGTTTCAGTTGGCCGGCGTCAATCAGGTGCAGATGAAGGAGCAGATCGGTTTGAATTTCGCCGCCGCGCTGCGCGCCTTCCTCCGGCAGGATCCCAACATCATTCTTGTCGGTGAGATCCGCGACTTCGAAACGGCGGAAATCGCTGTCAAAGCGGCGCTTACCGGCCACTTGGTTCTCTCCACGTTGCACACGAACGACGCCCCCTCCACCATCAGCCGCCTGATGAACATGGGGATCGAGCCGTTCCTCGTTGCCACCTCCGTGAACCTGATCGGCGCCCAACGCCTCGTCCGGCGTATCTGTCCCAACTGCAGGGAAATACAGGATGTGCCCGAGCAGGCGTTGATCGACGCGGGGTTCACGCCCGATGAAGTCAAAACGGTGAAGATCTATCACGGCAAGGGATGCAATCTTTGCAGCAAGGGCGGCTACAAGGGCCGCACCGGCCTCTACGAAGTCATGGAAATCAATGATGAGCTGCGCGAGTTGATTCTCGTGGGCGCCTCCGCACTGGAATTGAAAAAGAAGGCGTTGGAACAAGGCATGCTCACATTGCGCCGCAGCGGATTGATCAAGGTGGCCGCGGGTCTGACGACTCTCGAGGAGGTCTTGCGCGAATCGGTTCTGTAACGCGTCGACCGCTTGGCGGTCGCCTATAAAGAGGAAGGGAACGCAATGCCCGGGATTTCGCTGAGTGAACTGCTGAAAAAGATGATCGAGATGGGAGGCAGTGACCTCCATATTACCACGAATAGCGCGCCGCGCGTTCGCGTGCATGGCCGTTTGCGCCCGCTGGATATGCCGCCCCTTACGGCCGCGGACACCAAGTCGCTCGCCTACAGCGTGCTCACAGATGCTCAGAAACACCGTTTCGAGGAGAACCTGGAGCTCGATTTCTCCTTCGGGCTGAAAAACCTGGCGCGCTTCCGCGGAAACATCTTCAACCAGCGCGGTGCCGTCGGATCCGTTTTCCGTACGATTCCCTGGGAGATCAAAGGCTTCGAAGCCCTCGGACTGCCCGCTGTGGTCAAGACGCTCTGCGACAAGCCCCGTGGGTTGGTCTTGGTTACCGGGCCAACTGGTTCGGGCAAGTCCACTACGCTCGCCGCCATGCTGGACAAGGTTAACAACGAGCGCGAAGAGCACATGATCACGATCGAGGATCCGATCGAGTTTCTTCACAACCACAAAAAGTGTCTGGTCAATCAGCGCGAGGTGCACTCGGATACGCACTCCTTCTCCAACTCCCTCCGTGCCGCCCTGCGCGAAGATCCCGACGTGGTGCTCATTGGAGAAATGCGCGACCTCGAAACCATCGAATCTGCGTTGCGTATCGCCGAGACCGGTCATCTGACCTTTGCCACCCTGCACACGAATTCCGCTGTCTCGACCATCAACCGCATCATCGACGTTTTTCCCGCTCACCAGCAGCCGCAGATTCGCGCGCAGCTCTCCATGGTGCTCGAGGGTATCCTTTGCCAGGCGCTCCTGCCGCGCGCGGACGGCCGCGGGCGCGCGATGGTCATGGAAGTTCTTGTGCCCAACGCCGCGATCCGCAACCTGGTCCGCGAGGACAAGATCCACCAGATTTATTCGGCTATGCAGACGGGTACAAGCCAGACGGGCATGCAAACCTTCAACCAGGCTCTGGCGAATGCATATTTCCAGAAGTTGATTACCCTCGATATGGCGCTTTCGCGGACTTCGAATGCTGATGAGTTGCAGGACATGATCAATCGCGGCGTGACGAGCCCGACACCCGGCGGGAAAGTTCAAGTGCTGAAGCGCTAGGAGTTTTAACGGGTCGCGGAGGCCCGCAATGAGCGATTCGGCCGACTGAGGAGGAGGAAACATGCCTGTTTTTACCTATCGAGGAACCAATCGTGCCGGCTCCAGCGTGAGCGGCGAACTGGCGGCTCCGAACAAGTCGGAGCTCGCCAACATCCTGCGGCGCCAGCAGATCACGCCGACCAAGATGTCCGAGAAGGGCAAGGAATTCAACCTGCCCACTTTCGGCGGCAAGGTTGAATCGAAGGAACTGGCCATCTTTACGCGCCAGTTCTCCGTCATGATCGACGCCGGGCTGCCGCTGGTGCAATGCCTGGAAATTCTTGCCGGGCAGCAGGAGAACAAGCTCTTTCAGAAGGTGCTCATCGGAACGCGCGCTTCCGTGGAAGGAGGCGCAACTCTTTCGGCGGCCATGAGGCAGTATCCGAAGGTTTTCGACGCGCTGTACGTCAACATGGTGGAGGCGGGCGAGACGGGCGGTATTCTGGACACCATTCTTCAGCGCCTCTCCACTTACATCGAGAAAAACGTCAAGCTGAAGCGCGCGGTGAAGTCCGCGCTGATCTATCCAATCGGCGTGTTGACGATTGCAGGCGGCGTTATCATCCTTCTCCTCTGGAAAGTCGTGCCGATTTTCGCCACCTTGTTTGCCGGCCTCGGCGCCGAACTCCCGCTCCCGACCCGAATCGTGATCCTCCTCAGTAATTTCGTTGGGAGCATCTTCGGCTTGCTCATTCTCGTCATCATGATCGCCCTCGCGATTGCCTTGAAAGTGTGGTACGGGACGCCGCAAGGCCGCATGGCCATCGACTCGACGCTCTTGAGGCTTCCGCTCATCGGGCTCTTGCTTCGCAAGATCGCCGTCGCGCGATTCACCCGCACGCTGGGTACGCTGATTTCGAGCGGCGTGCCCATTCTTGAAGGCCTAGACATCACTGCCAAGACCGCCGGAAACGCCGTGGTCGAAAGGGCCTTGCTGAAGGTCCGCAAAGCGCTCGAGGAAGGCAAGACCCTCACCGATCCGCTGCGCGAAACGGAAGTGTTCCCCGGCATGGTCACCCAGATGATCGGCGTCGGCGAGCAGACGGGCGCGATGGATGCCATGCTGCAGAAGATCGCGGACTTCTATGAGGAAGAAGTCGATGCCGCAGTAAAAGACCTTCTGACCGCTCTGGAACCGGTCATGATCGTGTTTCTCGGACTGGTCGTCGGCGGCGTGGTGATTTCCATGTATCTGCCGCTCTTCTCCTTGATTGGCAAACTGAGCGGCGCGCACTAGACTATCTCTTACGGAGCAACCGCATCGGTCGGGCTGCCGGGAGAGTGCCGCCGGATGGCGCCTCCAACCCGGGCCTCACCATTTAGCGCACTGGATCCGCCGGCCGGCAGGGACTTCGGGGCGCGCTGGGTGGCATCGTGCAAGCGCATACAAATAAGGAATGGCTGGACTGGCTGACGCGAGTCCGCCTGCTGATGATCACGCTGATTCTCGGCGTGGCTGTCGTTTGGCCTCAGTACTTCCCCTCATCGAGCGTTTCGCGCTTTGTCCTGCCTCTCATCGTTTTCTGGGTGACGCTCGCCGTTGTGCACGCTCTTCTCGTGCGGTGGCTGCCGGAGGCAGCCTGGCACGGCGCGCTGCAGGTCGGTAGCGATGTCCTGGTGTTGACCGCGCTGGTATACGCCACGGGGCTGCAGGAGAGCAATTTCGTTTCCCTATACCTGCTCATCATCATCATCGCCAGCACGCTCTTTCCGCGTCGCGCGGCCTTTGCCACGGCTTTATTCTGTCTCCTTCTGTTGGGCGGAGTAACGGCGCTTGTCCACGTTGGAAAAATTCCCCGCCCGTCCTCCGCCATCCCGACTGGTGAATCTCTGCGCTTCTGGTTCTTGGGGCACCTGTTTGCTTTTCTCGCCGTTGCTTATCTGGCGAACCTGCTCGCGCAATCTTTGGCCCGGCAGGGCAAGGAACTCCAGGAAAAACGCGAACAATTGCTGGACCTGCGGACGTTTACCGAAGACATCATCCATTCGATGCGGGGAGGACTGATTACGACGGACCTGGAAGGCCGTGTCCTGCTCCTCAATCGCACGGGCGAAGAGATTCTCGGATGTCTCTTTGGCGATCTCCGCGGACGCCACCTTCCGGAAGTTTTCCCGGGTTTCTGGCTTCCCGGAATGAAGGACGCGACTGGCCAGATGCTGGGGCGCACGGAAATCGACTATCTTTTGCCGGATGGCCAGCAGCGCTATTTGGGAGTTTCTGTATCGCCGCTACGCTCGCGGGACCCCCGGCAGAGCGGCTACGTCTTCAATTTTCAGGACCTTACCGATCTCCATCGTCTGGAGCGGGAGGTCGCAGTCAAAGAGCGCATGGCTGCGCTCGGCCGGCTTTCGGCGGCCATCGCGCACGAAATTCGCCAGCCCCTTACGGCCATCGCGGGGGCCGTGAAGGAATTGGGACGCCTCGTGCCTCTGGAGGATGACGAACGGCGTTTGGTGGGTATCGTAGCGCGTGAATCTGAGCGGCTGAATGCCACGATTACGGATTTTTTAAGCTATTCTCGCGAGAAAACCTACGAATTCCAGGATGCCGATGTTCGCGAACTGCTCGACGAAACGCTCACCTTGCTCGAACGCAAGCCCGAGGTGGACGCGAAATATCGCATCCTCCGTGCGTTCAATGGACAAGCAGTGCACGCGAAGGTGGACGTGAACAGGAT
>QHYP01000065.1:10543-13437 GCA_003224195.1 Acidobacteriota bacterium
CTTTGACGGTCCGTTTTGATGCGCGTCCCTTTTGGCTCCGGATCGCTTTCCATGACACGGGCGTCGGCCTGGACGCACGCCAGCGCGAGAAAATCTTTGAGCCGCTGCAGTCGCGCTTTGCCGGCGGAACCGGTCTTGGGCTTTCGATCGTGTATCAGATTGTTCAGGCTCACAGCGGACGCATTAGCGTGGTGTCCGAGAAAGACCACGGCGCCGAGTTCGTCGTCGAACTTCCGCGGGTTGCTTGATCGATGGCCAGGGCAAGTCAGGACCAGGTGGGAGACAGTGAATTGTCATGGCATTGATTCTCTTTGTCGATGACGAGAAGTCGATCTGCGAGCTTCTCGAGATTACCTTCCGCAAGGAAGGCCATCGCGTTGAGGTGGCGAATTCGGTCGAGGCCGCGCGCCGCAAACTGGAATCCCAGATCTACGACATTGTGATCTGCGACATCCGCATGCCTGGCGCAAGCGGCGTCGATTTGCTGAAGTTCGCCAAGGAGGTTGCGCCGGATTGCTTTTTCCTTCTGATGACCGGCGTGCCCACGGTCGAGACCGCGATCGCGGCCGTCAATGCTGGCGCCGACAGCTACGTCATCAAGGACCATGAGCTCATGGACCAGTTGCGCCGCACCGTTCTGCGGGTCTCCGAAAATCTCAAATTAAAGAAAGAGGCCGGCTACCTGCGCCGAGAGGTCCGGCGCCTTACGGGTCTGGACAACATCATTGGGCAGAGCTCCAAAATGCGCGCCATCTTTGACCTTATCCAGACGGTTGCCCCGCAATCGAGCCGCGTGCTGATCACCGGTGAAAGCGGTACGGGAAAGGAGCTGGTGGCCCGCGCCATTCACGAAAATAGTGCCCGCGCCCAGGCCCCTTTCATCACCATCAATTGCGGGGCATTTCCCGAAACGCTTTTGGAGTCCGAGCTGTTCGGCTACATGAAGGGTGCCTTCACGGGCGCCAACGAAAACCGTCAGGGGCTTTTCCAAGCCGCCCATGGCGGCACGCTCTTCATGGACGAAATCGGCAACATGACCCCTACGATGCAGGTCAAGCTGTATCGCGTGCTTCAAGAAGGGAAAGTACGCCCGCTGGGAAGCACGGAAGAAGCCGACGTGGATGTTCGCGTCATTGCGGCCACCAACAAGGAGCTCGATAAGGAGATTGCAGAGGGCCGCTTCCGGGAGGACCTTTACTATCGTCTGAGCGTGATCCCGATGCATGTGCCATCGTTACGCGAGCGCCGGGACGACATCCCTCTGCTCACTCGCCACTTCTTGGAGAGTTTCCGCAAGGCCATGGACAAGCCGATCCGCGGGATTTCACCCGAGGCGATGCGCCGCCTCGAAAGTTACGACTGGCCCGGCAACGTCCGCGAGCTAGAGAACACGATCGAGCGCGCCGTTGCTCTGGAAACGGGCACCCAGATCTCTCTCGGCGTCCTGCCGGCTCGCGTGGGAGGATATGAAACCCCAGTCCTTGGCGGCGGCAACGGCGCCGTTCCGGTGCCTGCAGATGGCCTTGACTTCGAAAAACAACTGGCTGAGACCGAGCGGCGCTACCTCCAGGCGGCGCTCGAGGCCGCAGGCGGCGTGCGAACCCGAGCCGCGGAACTCCTCAAGATTAGCTACCGCTCGTTCCGCCATTACGCAAAAAAGCATAATATCTGATTGCTAGACTGATTGGTCGTCAATCGGACGCGCTATGCACGTCTGGGGTCCATTTTGCGCTGTTCCACTGGGCTTCACTGTGGGCGCGCCAAAGCGGGGTTTATATGACAAAATCGGGTGACAAAAAGTGTCGACAGTCTCGGTCTGGAACCTGTACCACACCCATTCTATAGTTCGCCTGGCTCGGCCCTTCTTCTAAGTAATTGAAACTACATAGGCTAGTCGCCATGGGAGCACTGGACTCTTTGCTGCTGCGTATGGCAACGGGCGTGCCCTGTTCTCCTGCAGAGTTTCGGGAATTACCATACACTTGGAGGTTATGAAAGTATGAGACGTCATCAAAAGGGTTTCTCACTAATCGAGTTGCTCATCGTCGTGGCGATCATTTTGATCATCGCGGCGATCGCAATTCCGAACTTGCTCCGTTCCAAAATGGCGGCCAACGAAGCTTCCGCCGTGGGTTCGCTTCGCACCATCGTCACCTCAGACGTGACCTACTCTTCCACCTACGGCAACGGCTTCTCGCCCACTATAAACGTTCTGGGCGGGGTGCCGCCAGCGACGTGCAACGGCGCTGTCCTGATCGACAACGTCCTGGCTGTGGTTCACCAGAAGAGCGGCTACAACTTTAACTTCTACGTCGGACTAAACGCCTGGGGTGCTCCTCCGGCCGGTTGTGCGCCGGGCTGGAACAACTTCGGCATGGGTGCGCAGCCCGTCACGGTTGGTGGTACGGGCCAGCGCAGCTTCTGCACGGACGACTCCGGCGTGGTGCGCTTCGATGCGGCCAGCGCAGGTATTGCTCCTCCGGGAGCGTACGGCGGTTGCGTAACTCCTGGCTGGATCGCACTCCAGTAACTTGCGTGACGAAACGGGGGAGGAAGAGGCAACGCTTCCTCCCCTCTTTTGTGTTTAGTTTTGGAATTCTGGCGGGCATTGGCCGGGGCCAAAATCCAGTCTGCGGTTGAGAAGACCGGGATTGATTGCTGAAGCGCGCTGGCGGCGACTGTTGAGTGACATTTTTTGGCGACCGAAGGCGGCAGTATCTGGGTGATTTTGTTACAGTCTAGCGAGGCCCAATAAACTTTGCGGCGGATCGTGCCATCTAAGTTACGGAGAATGAGTAAGATATCGGTATTGTGGGTCATCAAGGTAAACAGTATTTGCACTGGTATCTGGGCTGCTCGGTATAGGTCGTGCTCTGGTATGGGTAACCGAAATC
>QHYP01000066.1 GCA_003224195.1 Acidobacteriota bacterium
GTTTCGAGCCGGTCGGAAAAGGCCATCCCCCAGCAAACAAACCGCTTATAAGTATTGATTGACAAACTGTACCGTTATGTTATAATGGCTTTCAGTCGGTACCATTCCCCCGCCTGCCTGCCCTGAGCGCAGTCGAAGGGCCCGCCGCAGTTCTGGCGAGCGCAGATTCCGGCCCTGTCGGAAGGGAGGGTGCCCTGCCAACCATGCCCGCCCGTCACGCGGTCCTTCCATCTCGTTCAGTATCTTCACGTCCAACTCATTTGCATTCTTCTAGTCAAAGCGCGTACGAAAGTCCTCAAATTCCCTTCTTTGTTTCCAAGCGGTTGCGCACTCTTTCATTTTCCGTATCCTCTAAGTCCTTTGCTTGCCACTCTTACGAAAACAGCCGGGTGTGTACCAACAATTCCCAAACTGGAACCGAGCATCCGATCAGGATGCGAGTCCTGAGCGAGCGCAGCGAGCCGAAGGATCTCTCTCCTTCTTTCGCGTCTTGCGCAACACCGGCCACTCACCAATGTACTCAAGTTCTTTCTTTTCATACTCTTACGCACTCTTTTGTACGCCTCCAAATGCCAACGCCTTTGTTTTCAAGCATTCCCGCACTCTTTGGGGAAAACACCGGGGGTGGGGGGAGGGAGGTACTTTTCCACAGGCTTTCCTATGACCTGAAAGCTCTAACCTCTAACCTACACGACCTAATGCACGGTATGCAGCATGCGGCTCCAGCGCGTTCGTGCCGGCAGGTGCACCAGAGTATCGAAAATGCTCGTCAGCCGGCCCCAAAAACCGGAATCCGAGTAGTCGCTGCTCGTCGCGTCCACCGACCAGTAGATCAGGAACGGCCGGCCCATGATCGCGTCGCGGTCCACAAATCCCCAGTACCGGCTGTCCTGGCTCCGGTCGCGATTGTCTCCCATGGCAAAATATTTTTCCGGGGGCACCACAATCTCGTCGCGCACGATGTATTGGCGCATCTGCCGGCTCCATTCCGGCACCACGTTCGCGGCCATGTATTGATTCCCCACCGCAGGGAAGTTGTAGTTGAACAGATCGTACGGCGCCGAGGCATCGTGCACCACGTACGGCTCATTCAGCGGCTTGCCGTTGATGTATACCCGCTGGTCCACAACCTTCAGATGGTCGCCCGGCAATCCGACGACGCGTTTCACGAAATGCTGGTGGTCCGCATACGGGTATTTGAAAACAATGATGTCGCCGCGCTCGGGCGACCGGTAGGGCAGCAATTTCTCATACCACGCGCCGTTCCCGCCGAAGACGAACTTGTTGACGAGAAGGTGGTCGCCGATGAGCAGCGTGCGCTCCATCGAGGCCGAAGGAATCTTGAACGCCTGGATGATGAAGCTCGTCCCAAACAGCGCCAGAAGTACGGTCACCAGGAGCGACTCGATATACTCCGCGACGGTCGTGTCTTCGCGCCGCCCCGCTTTTCTCTTTTCTGCCTGTGGTTCCACTTCTACTTCCGGCATCGTGGCTATCCTCGTGTTTCGGAAGTCTCCAACCGCTCGAGCGCCCGGTCCGCCGCCTGCTGCTCTGCTTCTTTCTTCGTGCTGCCCTGCCCGGCTGCCAGGCACTCGCCGTCCACCCATACCTCCACCTGGAATTTCTTCCGGTGGTCCGGCCCGCTTTCTCCTGCCAGACGGTATTCGGCCGGCGGCCGGCCGCGTCCCTGCAAAAATTCTTGCAGCGCAGACTTATGATCCGATTCCGCCAGCCGCTCGCCGCGTTTTTCGAGCGCATCTTCGAGAAGCGTGCGCCGCAGGAAGCTGCGCGCCGCGTTCAGTCCGCCGTCGAGATAGATTGCCCCGATGACCGCCTCGTACGCATCCGCCAGCAGCGCCCCCTTCTCGCGCCCGCCGGTCTTCTCCTCTCCGCGGCCGAGCCGCAGGTGCCGGCCCAGCTCGAGGCGCCGCGCCGCCGCCTGCAGGGATTGCGCGTTCACCAGCCGCGCGCGGCTTCGCGAGAGCTGGCCTTCGCTCCAGCCCGGAAACGACTCGTAGAGGTTCTCGCTTGCCAGCAAAGCCAGCACGGCATCCCCGAGAAACTCCAGCCTTTCGTTATCCTCTGTTTCGCTTTCAACGGTCCCACTCCCCCCGCCGCCTCGCGCTTCCCCCAGCGCCGAGCGATGCGTCAGCGCCCGCTCGAGCAGTTCGGGGCGGACAAACCCGTAGCCCAGCCGCTCCTGAAGGTTTTCTTCATCCTTGAGAGGCATGAAAAACCATGGACTCACGAATCTCACTTCGGAGCACTGAGCTGCGTGGCCCCAAGTTTCTTGGCTTCTTCCACTCCCTGTTTGCAGTTCGCTTGCATCGGCCCTAGGATCTCCGCGCACTTGGAGAAGGCCTTCACCGCATCGTCAAAGTGAGATGCTTTTTCATTCGCGTAACCGAGCAAGAACATATTGACGGGGTCCGGCTCAGGATCGACTTTCACCGATTGATCCAGCTCGGAAATCGCATCCGCTAGCTTCCCTCGTTTCACATCCACTAGACCCAACGCGCTATGCGACATGGCAAGCACTTGACCCTTGGCGGTAGCAAAGCTTTCCTCCGTAGAGCCCTCGGGTTTGGCCATCGTCGTCATCACGTCAACGGCTCGCCTCGCGTACTGTTCGGCCCGGTCGAGTATCTGCGCTCCTGTCGACGACTTCGGATCCGCCTCTCGCATCCGCGACATCACCTGGCTCATGATCGCAAGCACATTCACGTCATTCGGATTGATGGCGAGAGCCTTCTCCCCGGTTTCTGTCACCTTCTGCCCCTGCCCGGTCACCGAATAGCTCACGACCATCGTCGAGTAAACATTCGACAGATAGCGGCTCTGCGGATATTTTGCCGCGAAGGCTTCGCCGAGCTGCAGCTTCTTCGCCGTGTCGGTCTGTGGAACATCTTGATAAGCCTTGAACGCGGCCTCTTCCTCAGGATTCAGGGCCGGCTTTGGCGCTTCCGCCAACCCATCCGGGGTCAAGCCCCCCGCCGGTTTCTGCTTATCCTTGTCGAGCGTTGGCTTTTGAGTTTGCGGCTGACCGGCCTGCGCGAACAGCCTGCCCTCACCCAAGCCAAGGACCAAAACGAGTATGCCGGCGCCGATCCACAGATTCCGCTTCAAGTTCATGGGATGTCTCCTCTCCAATACTTCTTCGTCTGCTTCGGCTGAGCAGTCCGCGTTGATGAAAATTCTTTGCGCGCTCGTCCTCGGAAATCGGCTCAGGGATGCTCGGACGCTTTCCTTGAGCCGCCGGGCGCCTGCAAACCGCGCTGCGCAGCCAGGCGCGCGGGTTCCGGACCATTCGGGACGTCGAGCGCTGCCTGGAATTCTTGCTTCGCCCGGTCCCTTTGTCCATTCCCCTCGTAAATCCGGCCGAGATAAACATGCGACCAGGCCAGCACCATCGGATCGTTGGTTGCCGCGTGTTCGCCGTTCACCAGCCGTCCGAAAACCTCCTGTGCTTTCGCCGGATCGCCTTCGAGCATGGCCACCAAACCCAGCCCGTACCGCGCGCGCGCCTGTTCGGGATATCTCGCCAGCACTTTTTGAAAAGCGGCTTCGGCGGCGCGCGGATTTTTCTCGGCAATCTGCTTCTCGCCTTCGTTTAGAGCCGTCAGCGCGTCCGGATCATTCGGGACCGTCCCAGGCAGGTTCCGGCGAATCCGCGTTATTTCCCTCTTGGAAGGATCGTTGGAATCGGGAGCGGGATCGGCGGCGGCAAAAGTCACTCGGTCGAGGCGCTTCATCTCCGCGGAGGTGTCGATCGGGCGAACGAGGTCCGGAAAATACAGGGTCATCGAAGGCTCGGATTTCTCGAAGCTGGCCAGCATGGCAAAGAGCGGCCGCTCCAGCACGTAACCATCGGCGTCGGCGAGTTGCAGGGCGGCGTCCCGTTCTCCCGGTGACGCCCTCTTCAATCTCAACTCCACGGCGCGCACCAAACACTCCGCGAAGAACGCCGAAAACTCATCGCGAAGCTCCACCGGCAGCCGCGGCGCGCGCGCGGCGTAATCCAGCAACGGACGCTTGGCCGCAACGACGTGCGAATAGCGCAATGGCAGGGGGTCAAGCAGAAAATGGAGATAAGCATGCCGCACCACGTCCAGGGGGACGTCCTGCGATCCGCTCAAAATGATTGCGTAACGGTCGCCGGAGTTGCGCACGTTCGTGATGCGACCAACCATCGGTTCGACGACGATCGCAAACGTCCGCGGGTCCGCGGAGTTTTGAATCTCGCGCAAGTATCCGTTGGCCACGAACACGATCCGCGAAATCGCGTCGTGCAGCCGTGCGATCTCCTTGTCATAGGCCGGCTGCACCTGCTTCCAGAGCTGGCCGATCTTCTGCTCCTTGTAGTAGTCCGCAAGAATGTCGCCGAAGCCTTCGAGCGCAATGACGTCCGGCGGCAGTTCATCGCGCCTAACAATGGGCTTGAATTGCGGCGCCGGGCCGGACACCAGCCCGAACCAGACATACCGCGAGAGCGTATCGCCGGGATCGGCAAGCTCATGCTCCTTGTAAAACTGCCACAGTGCCTCCACGGCCGGCCCGCGCTGCTGGAGCAGTTGGTCGCGCAGCCTCGCCCGCAGCGGGTGCCACCCCGCCGTGCTCACGTCCTGCTCGAAGCCCGCGGCGTGAAGCGCGCACATCGTGGTGAACATCGCTTCACTGCCATCCACGGTGACGTTCGTCGGTGGCGCATGGCGCGGCGGCAGAATCGGCGCTTGCGCGCGGCCCGGAATGCACAGCAGAGTCGTGCTGAGAAGTGCGAGGAGGGGCGCTGCCAGAGAAGGAATCGTGCGATGCGGTCCCGAATTCACGAAGAAAAGACTCTCAACTTTCCGCCCATCCGGCTTAGCGCGCCTCGCTGGAAAGACAATCCTGCACACGCTTCGCGCCATATCCCGCCATTCTGTCAATTTACAGGGGCGTATCGGTCGAGTCAAGGAATCGAGGGCTTCCGAATCCGCTCGATTTCGCCCTCCGCTCAGCTTTCGTTTGTCCGCACGCGGGCAAGCAAGACGGCCAAAATGGCAAGCCCGCTCACGAGAAGGGGGAACCACACGGGAGACACCCACGGCACGGGAATCAGAAACAGAACATCGAAGTCCTTCAGCGACGCGGGCCATCTCACCAGCGCCCACAGCGCGGCGTAATAGACGATGTCCCAAATGGCAAAGGTCCAAAGAAAAATGGCCCAGCGCGCGCGCGCCTTGGAAGTGGCTAGCAGGGCAACACTGCCCAGCATGATGATCGTCGCTGCCTCGCGAAACACTTCAACCGTAAGAAGGCTCTGGGGAAACTGAGTGATTGTTTGAGACTGCTGGTAAGCCTGTCCCGACAAGCGCGCGACGTCAGCCAATGTGCCCTGATATCCGGGCAGCATGCCGACCGCGGCTCGCAGATAAACAACAACCGAGGCTTCGACAAAACCGAATGCGGCAGCAAACACGCCGCTAATCGCCAGTTGCTTGGCCGTGAGCGCGAGGCCGCCACGCCGCCACATGACATACGCAAGGCACGGCACCAGCACGAGCAAATTCACCCACCAGGGCTGCGCCACGAGCCGAATCATGCTGCGCTGATTTTACTTCGATTCCACAGCGAACGCTGCGTCGCGCGGGGCGATTCCGCGCACGCAAGCGCTCAGAGGCTGCTTGAGCAGGCTCGCCGCTGGAGCGAGGCCGGGCCGCGATCCGCTTGCTTCATTCCTCAGAGAGTAGCCACAAGACCTTTGTTTTCCGCAGGCATTATCTGCGGCCTGTTCACGGAATGTTGAACGTGCAAGCGGCGCGAAGTTGGTTCAAGCTCCTGTTGGACAACACTTGCGCTGATTGGCTGCATCCGCATAGAGTGAAAATGTGCCCGGCAATTTTGCCGGCCGACATCCTATGCGCGCACGGCCCCTGAATAGACTTTTCCTGGTTCTTCTGACTCTGGCGGCGACTGCAACCGCACCAGCGCGGATAAATGCGCAGCTTGTGCGCGATGGTCCGCCGCAGAAGGCAGCCTCGCCGCCATCGAAAGCCCAAGATGGCGCACCCGGAGGGAAGCTTCGGCTCACGCAAGACGTATCCCTGAGCGGCGGCGACCACTGGATGGACACGGGAATCGACGCGAAGGCGGGCGAACGGGTCGTCATCACGGCATCAGGGGCGTTGCGCTACGCGGACGCGCCGGAACAAAACGGTCCCCAGGGACTTTCGCGAGGCTGGAAAGATTTGCTCCGTATTCTGCCGCTCCGAGATGCGGGCCGCGGCGCTCTGGTCGGCCGCATCGGGGACCAGGACACGGGTCAGCCATTTCTCGTCGGCGCGAAGAGCGATTTCACCGTGGTTTCCGCCGGTCGCCTATACCTCGGCGTCAATCAGGAGAGCAATGACTCCGCCGACGGCAGCTACGCCGCCCATGTAGAGGTTTACGAACCAGATAAAACGGTCACGCCCGTTACATTTGCCGCGCGCGATGTGAAAGAGATCTCCGGCGTGGATGGCTCGCTGTTTTCCAAGATGCCGCGCCGTGTCAGCGACAAGGATGGAAATCCAGGTGACATGGTGAACTTCATCCTCCTCGGACCGGAAAATGCCGTGCAGCAGGTCTTCGAGCGAGCCGGCTGGGTGAAGGTGGACCGAGCGCCAAGAGATGCGGTCCTCACCGCGCTGATCGAAAGCCTTTCCAAAGAGGCATACGTCCAGATGCCCATGAGCCAGCTTTACCTCTTCGGGCGTTATCAGGACTATGGATTTGCCCATGCCGATCCCGTCGCCGTCGTCGCCACGCGGCACCACCTGCGCTTGTGGAAGGCGCCGTTTACGGCGGCCGGCCAGACGGTCTGGGTGGGCGCGGCCACACACGATACCGGCTTTGAACGCGACCGGCGAAATAACGGCATCACGCATAAGATTGACCCGAACGTGGATGCGGAGCGGGACTACGTGGAGAAAACCCTGAGCGCCACGGGCTTGGTCACCGAAAAGACCCACTTTGTTCCGGACCATGCTCTGAAAGAAGCTAAGACGGCGACCGGGGGGAGCTTCCATTCAAGCGGCCAGGTGCTTGTGCTGAAACTAGTGTCCTGTAACAGTGGTTCGTGACGTAAAAGGGGACGCGCTAAAGCGCGCCCCTACAATGGCTTGTGGCGGCGAATTTTGTCGGCGAACTTCAGAGACACAACACTGGCTGAACTCGAAAAAAATGCGGCCGCGAAATGATGACTCGAGCGGGAGAACATCAATCACTGATCAGAACAGTTGACTCGTTATCCCTTGACGCGGACTTCGGTGAAGCTCAGGACTACGTGACCCCCGGACGTGGGCCGGCCAAAACTCATCATGGGGCGGAAACGCGAGAAAAGCAGGATCTGATCGAGCTGGCGGCGCAAGGCGCGGTCGCGCGGCCCTGCCAGGATTTGATAGTCGACCATCTGGCCCTGGGCATCCACGGTCACGTCAACCAGAAGGCCGTGCGGGAGCGCGAGAGCCGCTTCGCTCTGCTCCGAGCTCAGCCCGGCGCGATACTCCGAAAGCGAAATCAACTCCGCCGGACGGAGAAGATTGATGGGCACGTCGTTCTGGACGGCCCGCACGGTGATCCCAGGCACGATCAACTGCAGCACGAGAACGAACACAAGCATAGCGGAGAAAAATCCGCCGGTAGCGGGAACCGCCAGGGGCCGGAAGGCGTTTTCGAGAACAACGTTTGCATGCCCCCACCATTCGCGGAAGCGAGCACGGGCATCCTGGGTGGCGCGGACGCGCGCGGCGGCGAGGCGGATGCGATCAGCCAGATCGCCCGGAGGCGCGGCCGACGGCTTGCGCGAAAGCAACATGGAAAGCTTGCGGTAACGCTCGAGGTCTTCGCGGCAGCCACCGCAGGCATTCAGATGCTCATGGAGGCGCGCGCGCTCGCTCCAGGCCAGTGCGCCGTCGAGATAACCGGGAAGTTTTTCACGTACCCTACCGCATTTCATGGAATCCCCTCCCCCGCGGAACTTCTTTCTGGCGGACCGCAAAGCGGTCCACGCCGCAGGGACTTGCCCAATGCGAAAATGCCTTCCGATTGCATGCGCGCAAAGGCCTTCGCGAAAGACGGCCGGAGGCGCGACCCAGCCGCCGCCCGCCTCTGCCGAGGCGCTGTGCGCCCGCCAAGAAGCGGCTCGAGAATTTCCTTCAACGCGCGGCGGCCGCGCAGGATGCGCGACTTCACCGTACCCACGGTGCAATCGAGCACTTCGGCGACCTCTTCGTAGCTCAAGCCTTCCAGGTCGCGCAAGATCACGGCGCTGCGAAACACTTCGGGCACGTATTGCAGCGCGCCCTGTACAGCCGTTTGAACTTCGCGTGCAGCCAATTGGTCGAAAGGCGTTGCGCCCAAATCCTCCAGCTCGCGCGGGCTGTGCCCCTCCTCGGCTGCGATGTCGATCGAGGTCTCATGGCCGCGATGGCGGTGGAACCAGCGCTTCTGATTGAGCGCTTCGCGAATGGCGATCCGGTAGAACCACGTCTTCAGCGAGCTGCCCCGGCGGAATCCGCGAATTCCGCGAAAGGCTTTCAAAAAAACTTCTTGCGTGGCGTCAGCGGCGTCCGACACATTGCCCAGCATCCCGAGAATGAGGTTATAGACCGGGCCGTGGTAGTGGGTGACGAGCCAGTCGAAGGCCGTCTCCGAACCGGCCTGAAGCTCGGTCACCAATTCGGCCTCGTCCCGGCTCCAGGGAAGGACGCTTGCCCAATCGGACACTGCCGGCCTTTCCGGTCCGGCGCGCTCGCCGGACCTTCTTATGGGCGACCCCGACCCGGTCGGAGTCAACATTCCGGGTCACCGCCCCGATTTCATCGGGGTAAACGCCGCGGTGGACACCCGGCGTCCGCTCATATATTTAGACACCGGGGCTGCCGGGAATGTTTCCCGCGCTTTCCCTATTTTCGCACTGCGCTTCCACCAACGCAATGGGACGCGTGGGAAATACCTGAGCAAGACTCCGGGAAAAGGCCACTTTTCATTCGGACACCAGCCCGCTTAAATCCTTGCCCTGGAAATAATAGGAGGTAATACGATAGGAGACGGTTTGGGGCGACCATCCGTGAAGAGGATTCGCGGCGCAAGCCGTTCCTTTTGATTCATCATTGGAAATGCAAGATGTGTGCTGATTGGAAAGGAGGATGTCCATCGCGACAGTGACAAGCGCGTGGGAGGGGCAAGGGGAAAGAGAATTGCTCGCCGAACTGGCGCCGAGCGCCGGCCGGGATGAACGAAAAAAGCTGCTATGGATCTTCGCCGCAGCGCTGACGATCCGGCTGATCGTCGCCTACTTTGAATTGCCGGGACACTTGAATCCGCGGCTCGACCACTTCCCCTTTGGATATGAGACGGGCCGGGTGGCGCGCGCCATTGCTCTCGGCCAAGGGTTCAGCAACCCGTTTCATGGCCCAAGCGGCCCTACCGCCTTGCTACCGCCGGTTTATCCCTATCTCCTTGCGGGCGTGTTCAAACTCTTTGGCGTTTACACGAAGGCATCGGCCATCGCGATCCTTGCGCTGAACAGCCTGTTTTCGGCGCTGACTTGTTTGCCGATCTATTACGCGGCGAAGAAGAGTTTTGGGCCAAGAACAGCTTTAGGGGCGAGCTGGGCTTGGGCGCTTTTTCCTCATGCGATCTATCTTTCCGCATATCTGATCTGGGACCAGTGCCTGACGACCTTGTTGCTT
>QHYP01000067.1 GCA_003224195.1 Acidobacteriota bacterium
GCCGCCCGCCGAGGAACGGCGCTTACTGGGCTGGCGGCGCGGCTGGCCGCGGGCGGACACACAGGGTCCGCTCGACGGAACTCAGCCAGTCGGCAAAAAGAACGGGCCGGGTTGGAGCCCGGCCCGGTTGAGAATGGCGGTTTGGATCGAAGGCGAGGGGGCAACGTGCCTCCTCGCTGTGGAAGCTAGAATTTGCTCCAGGTGAACGAATTCAGCATCCAGTTGCCGACCGTGACGGCGTTATTCAGCAAAGCGCGATCGTAGTGGATGGCCACGGGGTTTCCGTTGTCCGTCATCTTGCCTGTGATAATGGATCCGTATATCGTGCCGTTGCCGCTGAGAAGGGCCGTCGCATTCGGCGCATAGATGACAGCAGAAGTTGTGCCGTTGCCATCGATTTTGATTGTCCCCGTGCCGGCATATTCGATTTGAATCAAGGAAGAATTGAATGTCGTATTTAAGATACCGTTACCACCGAGGTCGAGCGGCGTAGGCTGGCCGTTACCCACGACGTTTATGTAAACAGGTTTATACACCGCAGGATTGCCCGGACCCGTACCGGTGCCCGGACAAGCAGCTATCGTCATTTGTGCGTTGCCATTCAGACTGATGCTGTTAACATAATATTCCCCGCCCACGCAATTGCCAAAAGCATCAACGGCAGGAGGGAAGGTCAAGGTCTGATTCCCGGCCAAACTGATATCTCCATAGTTGCCTGTGACGCTCGGGCAGACCCCGCTGCCAATACACGGAATAAGGGTGTTATTAGCAGGGACAGGGCTTACGGGTAGCGGCACGGTGACCGGTTCCGTAGGCTCTGGGAAGGTAAGCGGCTGGGGCAACTTAATTAGACTCTTTGGGTAGGGAATACAATTTACCGTACCGTTCTCGCATCCGGTGACTGCAGCAACGTTACCCGACAGGGCGTCCACGTTTCCGGCCGCGCAGGGGCCCACACCGGTGTCCGGACTGGAAAAGGTGCCGTTAATCGTCGTACCGGCGGCGGTATTCACGTTTCCGTTGGAACCGAGGTTTCCATCATAGAGCTGCGTGACGGGCGCTCCGCCATTCCAGGTCAGAGCGTTGGAATCGTAGCTGTCAATGGTGCCCCCGCCATTAAAGAAGATAGAGCCGCATCCGTTGCCCGTCGCGAAGGCCGCGTAGCCGAACGTCGGATAGGTTTCCCTTTCCAGGATGGCAGCGACTTCCACGGTGGAGTTGCGGACGCCATTAATGGTGGCATCGGAAGTGAGCTGCCAGGTCTGGATCGTTTTAGGGAGGGGGGTATCGAAGACCTTTACCTGCCGCATGGCGATGAGTTGGGCTGAAACGGTGTAATTGACAATCACATTGCCGGCCGCGACGTTCGACGCGGTGGCCGCGTTATAAGCAGCCTGAACGCCAGCCGCGGGATAGATGCTCGGAACAGCGGGGTTGGACGAGAGTACGACGGGGTTACCGGCGAACAGGACCGGTGACTGCGACGCGTATGTGTACGCGGCAATTGGGTCGGCGAGGTTCTGCCCCGGCGGAACATAGGTATTCATCAGGTAGTTGGCCGCGGAATTGAGGCCGGCTTCGGCGCCATAGCGCCCCTGGGTCATCAATCTATAGTTCATGCTGGCCCAAGTCTCCGACTGGGAGAGAAACATCAGGGAGACGGCCATCACGGAGAGTATGAACACAAGCAGGAGCGCGAGAATCAGCGCTGCGCCTTTTTGATTGGATCGTTTCATGGCTATTCCTCTCTTCGGTCCTTGAATGGTCTGTTCAGTACGCTGGTTGCGGCGCCAGTGGCAACAGGCTGAATACGTTCACTGCCCCTGGATCGGCGGTCCAAGCTGGCGCGTTGGAGATGCCGGGCATGGGCTGGACGCGGTCCGGCGCGCTAAGAGCGAACGCCTGCCAGGCCTCGAAGACGTTGCGCGGAGCAATGTTCAGCAGCGCCTTGGTTTCCCTCTGGGCCTGCTTTTGCTCCTGATCCACGGTCTGCGTCTGCACGGTCAGGGTCACGGCCACGTCAAAAACGTAAGTATTCGACGGCGTCAGTGAATCCTGCTGAAGGGGATTGGGCTGGTAACTGAAGCAAGGGATTCTGGTGCCGTTGGCATCAACGGGATTCAGGGCGACGTTGTCCAGCAGGACCTGCGCCTGGGAAAGAGCTGCGACTCCCGGCGTCACAAGTGTCAGGCTGCGCGTCAATGTTCCTGTTCCGGCGAGGTTCCCGTTACAGTCGTATTCAACGTACACCAGCGTTCCGTCACCGTTGATGTCGCCGAACAACTTCAAAATGTTTGGGCCGGAGCCATTCGCCACGTTAGGCGGTACAACGCCTTCGGGGAAGTCGCCGACCACGCGAGCGGGAACGCCCGCCGCGTGCGCCTTGGTAAATTGGGCGGTGATTGTGCCGGGCGTGCCGCTAGCGAAGGCGGTCACCTGGACAGATTCCTGAAGGTCAGAGCCCGTGACGAGGTTCGTCCCGGCGTCAATCTGCAGATACTCTCCGACGAACATCCCGGTGGTGTCGTTGATGGAAACAGTGACAGTAACCGCGGCTGGAAGAACGGTACCCGGGAGGTAAGCAGCCCCCACCACCGTCGTCATGGTCGTTTGGAAGGGCGGAATCCTTCCCGCCTGGCCGATTTCCTGCGCGAGCAACTCCGTGGCGTTGCGAATGTTGCTGTGCATCTCCGTGCGATTCTGAACGGTGGTCTGGACCTTCATCATCTTGGCCATGGCGCTCATGATGACTCCTCCCACGATCAGGAGGATGGCGATGCCCATGAGCGATTCGAGGAGGGTGAAGCCGGTCTGGCTTGATTTCGTGGCGCGTTTCGATTCTGTTTTGGTCTGCGACATGTCAGCTCCTCAAAACGGGGACGACTTCATCGAGGTCACCGTGGATTGCGGGAGAGCAGTGCGGTTGCCGATGCCCGAGCGCACCTGGCACAAGACGGTGATCTGCTTCAGGTTGTTCCCACCGGCGCCGGCGGGATTCGTGATCTGCCAGAGACGAGCGTAATACCAGTTGACCACGGTGCAGGTGTTTGTTCCCAGATACGAGCCATCCACACACAGGTAGTCCACATAACCCGCCACGGGAGCGGCCGGGTTGAGACCCCCTACCGTGCCACCGGGAACGCGGGGATCATACGCGGGAGTTCCGAGACTCCGATTCACGCAGTCGCCGAGTCCCGTTCCCCCAACGGGAGTGGAGGGAAAGACGGCCGTGTTTGTGGAAAAATCGCAATAGCGGAGCGCCAAGAGCTGCTCCATCTTGTCCTGGGCATATTCCGCGGTGCGCGCCGCCAGGTGACCTTGATTCTCCGTCGTGGTGATGGCCGTGAAGGCCATGGCCATGACGCTCACGGCAACGACAAGCACGATGAAAACGGCAAACATCGTTTCGAGCAGGGACATGCCCGCCTGTGATTTTCTTGTGCGCGGATTGCGCGATTGAGTTTGCTTTTTCATGATTCGTCCTCAGCGCCGGAACCAGTTGGCGGCGGTTGCAGGCGTACTCCAGGTGCGGATGAGACCGGTTTGGGAAATCGTCAGCCCATAGAGGTTGTCGCCGTCGGTCACGTAAATGACGTCGTTCGAGGTAGCCGTAAGGGTGTTGTCGATCGGGACGCCACGCGAACTGAACACCACGCAAGCGGTGTTCGCGAACGTCGCTCCCAGCCAGGGACGATTGGCAAGTGTCGGCCCGCCGGGGGCGCCGTTACGACAGGGCGGAGCTTGCGCGATTGCCGGCTGCGAGGCGGGCGGCGGAGCGCCCACGGTGCCAAGGACAACCGGGGATGCAGCCGATCCAGCAAATGACACGTTGGCCGACAGATTCATCCCGGGGACTACGCCACCGCCCGGTCCGCCGCCGGGTCCCAGGCAGCCCACAGCGAGCGTCACACCATTAACATCAGTTCCGTGGTCAGGCATCCAGCAGCTGTTAGGTTTATCCCAAACGTCGACCCGATAGGTGCCCGTGGCAAAATCGAAATACGCTCGCGCGTCGGTGAAATCAGCGGCGGCGCGCAGCTTGGCCTGGCCAAGCGTTTCGGCGATGTTGCGAGCGTCGCCTGCAAGCCGCAGGTTGCGCGTAGTTTGGACAAAGCGCGGAATTGCAATCCCGGTGATAACCAGAGAAATGAAAAGGACGATTATCAGCTCAAGCAGCGTAAAACCGGACTGACGGCTGACGTCTGTTGACTCTGCTTTCCGGTCCATGCGTGCATTCATACGGTTATTTCGCTCCTGTTGGAGAAAGACCTGGTGAACTATATGCAGATGCTATTCCAGATGTGGTTTCCTTCTAACTGTCTCTACAGGAAGCACTTACAAGACGGGTTCGAACACGGGGGACGTAGGGTAGCGGAGGCGGGTAACAAATCGTTACATTCTGGGAGCGGCAGACCCCTCTCGGGCGAATGTATCCTTACCGGACCGGCTTAAAGAATGAATGAACGACTGCGCCATGCAATGAACTTGGGGGCGGGAGCGGAAAGAGCGCGGCGAGCGCAGGAGCGGCCCGGAGCAGGGATCTGGAGGTCCGCATCACTCGCGCCATACCTGAGAGTCGCGCTCGAAGGGATTCGTTTGCCTGCCTGCAACACCAGAAAGTAGCGACACAGGGAAGGGGGCGGGCTCAATTCAGCATGCATCGTCCTGAGCGGTTGGTATTTGTTGATTGACTACGCGGGCTGCGAGCATCTTGGACGCTGCGAAAACGCTGTGCTAGATTGGAAAATTGGCGCGCCTTCGGCGCACGCTGAGAATCCTGATGACACGCGGACCTTACGACCCGAACCATCCGAAAATTCGCCGCGTGGAAGTGTATTGGACGGCGGTCACCTACAAGACCGTGATGGTTTACGGCGCGCTGTTGCTCGCGGTGGTCCTGGGAGTATTTTACCTTTTTGTGCCCCAGTGGTATTCGGCCGCGGTTCACAAACTATCGAATGCTGTCGGCGATAGCGACGCGGAGAAGGGCGCTCTCTCGCAGAACCAAGCGCATTTCGTCAATCTCGACGGCAAGGTCCAAGTGAAGAAAGTGAATTCCGTGCAGTGGGTGAACGTGGACTACCACACCACGCTCGATAAGGGCGATCTCGTGCAGACCGGCTCGGATGGCGCGGCGCGCATCGAGTTCGGGGACCGCACAACGTACACGGTGAAGCCCGACACGCTGGTGACCGTGGAAGAAAACCTGATCGCGAGCGACAGGCCGACGAGCGTTGCGGTCCGCATCAGCGTGGGCGCGGTAGACCTCTCCACGCCAAACTGGGCCTCGCCCAACTCGAAGGCTGCCGTCAGCGTTGAAGATGCGGTAGCGCAGCTCCGGCCGAACAGCCATGCGGCGGTGAAGAGCGACCCGGCGAAAAACGAACATGAGATCGTGGTTTCTGCAGGCGGAGCTGAAGTGCAGAGGGGATCGGTAAAGATGGAGCTGACGCAGTGGGAAAAGGCGAGCTTCAGCACGGGAGGATCGGTCCAGAAGTCCAGCGTTCTGGCTCCGCCGGACCTGGTGGCGCCGTTAAATCTGCAGCCGCTCATCGTGGAGAATCCCAAAGAGGCCGCAGTGCATTTTGAATGGAAACCGGTCGCCCAGGCGGTTTCTTATATACTGCGCGTAAGCGCCACGGCGATGTTCACGAAAACCGTGAAGGAGGCCAGGGTCTCGGGGACGAGCGTCGATATCACCGGACTCGAGGCCGGCGATTATTTCTGGAACATCGTTGCGGTGGACGCGAAGAAGCGCACCAGTGATGCGAGCGATACATCCAAGTTCACGCTCGTGGCGCAGGGCAAGAGCCAGGAAATGGCGCTGGAGATTGAGGGCACGCAGCTTCACGGGCATGTCGTGGAGGTCATCGGGCGCACCGAGCCGGGCGCCGCGCTCATCGTGAACGGCCAGCCGGTGCCGAATATCGGGACGGATGGCCGCTTTCGACATTTCACTGAACAATTCGACCCTGGCGAGCATACCATTGTGGTGATCGGATCGAACCGCCGGGGAGGCACGGCGACGCGACGCGTGAGCGTCGTCGTACCGAAGTAGAGGCCGCGCCGCGGCGAGGTCTCGAGGTCGCGGGCGAATCCCGCCGGTTCGGCGGAGAGGCTTTCTCCGCGGGGGGACTGAGGGTCATGAATAAGAATGGATTCAACCTGAGGTCGGTGTTCAGCTTGTTTTCTTCCGACCTTGCGATCGATTTGGGCACCGCGAATACGCTGGTCTTCTCCGGCGGCAAAGGCATCGTGGTGAACGAGCCGTCGATCGTGGCCATCAACAAAAATACGGGCGAAGTCGTCGCCGTGGGCCGCGAAGCAAAAGAGATGCTGGGGCGCACCCCGGGTAACGTTGTTGCGATCAAGCCGATGAAGGACGGAGTCATCGCGGACTTCAAGGTCACAGAGAAAATGCTGACCTACTTCATCCAAAAAGCGCACAACCGGCGCGTGTTGGTGCATCCGCGGATCGTCATCGGCGTGCCGAGCGAAATCACTCCGGTGGAGAAGCGCGCAGTGCAGGACTCGGCGTACCGCGCGCGGGCGAGTGAAGTCTATCTTGTGGAGCAGGCGATGGCGGCGGCGATCGGCGCGGGTCTGCCGATTGAAGAGCCGTCGGGCAACATGGTGGTGGACATCGGCGGTGGGACGACCGACATTGCAGTGATTTCGATGAGCGGCATCGTCTATTCGCGGTCGGTGCGCGTTGCGGGCAACGAGATGGACGAAGCCGTGATGCAGTACTTGAAACGCAAATACAACATGCTGGTGGGGGAACGCACCGCGGAGCAGATCAAGATGGAGATCGGCTCGGCGTATCCGCTTGAAAAGCCGCTCACCATGGAAGTGAAGGGGCGCAACCTGATCGAGGGCGTGCCGCGCACGGTGACGATTGACGACAGCGAAATCCGGGAGGCGCTGAGCGAATGCGTGGCGACCATACTGAACGCGATCCGCGTGGCGCTCGAACGCACGCCGCCGGAGCTTTCGGCGGACATTAGCGACCGGGGCATCGTCCTGACCGGAGGCGGCGCCTTGCTGAAGAATCTGGACAAGCGCATCCGCGAGGAGACCGGGCTGCCGGTTTCCATCGCCGACGACCCGCTCGCATCGGTCGTGCTGGGTACGGGGAAAATGCTCAGTGATTTCAAGCTGCTGCGACAGGTCTGCATCGATTAGCAGCACAGGCTTCTGATTGCGCTCTCTGCTGGGTCGGGGCGCGGATCGCGCCGAAGTGCAGACACTCTTGCAAAACGGAAAGAAACGCACGGGCTGAAGCCTGTGCCACTGGACTCCATGGTGTTCGTTCCTTCTCGACACAGATCTTTGGTTCTATTGGCGCTCATGCTTGTCGCGCAGGTGCTCTTGCTGGCGATGCAGATCAAGCGCGATGAGAAGGGCCGGCTGCTGCGCATGTGGACGGTCGGCGCGATCTCTCCGTTTGAGCGCGTGGGCTCGTGGTGCGCGCAGAAGGTGCGCGGCACGTGGAACGGCTATTTCGCCTTGCGGGGAGCCGCGAAAGAGAACGAGGAGCTGCGGCGCGAGCTGGACGCGCTGAATCTGCGCGTCACGCAACTCGATGGCAAGGCCGCGGAGGCCGACCGCCTGGCCACGCTGCTGCATTTCCGGCAATCCCATCCAGCGGCGCCCATGCTTGCCGCCCGCGTGATTGCGGCGAGCGCGGACACGGCGAGTCGCACCATCTTTATTGATCGTGGCGAGCGGGACGGGGTCAGGAAGGACATGGGCGTGATTACGCCCGATGGCGTCGTGGGCAAGGTGATCGAAGCGTTCCGTGGTACCTCGCAAATTCTGCTGCTCACCGACAGAGACAGTGGTGTGGGCGCCATGCTTGCCGATTCGCGGCTCCAGAGCCCGGTGGGCGGCACGGGCGAGCCGCTCCTGCTGATGAAATACGTCAGCAGCGACGACGAGGTGAATACCGGCGAGCGTGTGGTGACGAGCGGCATGGACCGAATTTTTCCCAAAGATCTGCCGGTGGGCATCGTGGTGGACATCAAACCGGGCAACCCCTTCAAGCAAGTCCGCGTGCGACCCGCGGCAAACCTCGACCGGCTTGAAGAGGTCCTCGTGCTTCTGACGCTCCATCCGCTGGAAATCAAGCAGGAACCGAACGCGGCAACGAACGCGGCGGCGCCGAACAGTGAGCCGGCGCCACTGGCCAAGCCATGAACGGCACTTTTGACCTGCGGGCGGGCGAAACGCACATCGAAGTCTACAAGTTTCGCTCGGGCGCCATCGTTTTGGTCACACTGCTTGTGCTGGTGCTTCAGGCGCTGCTGCGCGTCTATTTCCCGCGCGCGGAAATGCTTGACCTGCCGTTGCTCGTCACCATTTATTTTGGGCTGAGCCGGCGCAATCCTTCGAGCGGGCTGCTCCTGGGAACCGTGATCGGTCTTTTGCAGGATAGTTTGAGCAAGGCGCCACTGGGGCTCTACGGAATCGCAAAGACGCTGATCGGGTACCTGGCATCCTCAATCGGTGGACGCCTCGACACGGAGCACCCGGCGAGCCGCTTCGCCCTGACCGCCGTATTCTTTGCGATGCACCAGGGAATCATCTGGCTCATTCGCCGGCTGCTGCTGGGTCAGCCGGAAATGTGGTTCAACCTTCGGCTCGGCGCCGCGGCGCTGGTCAATGGCGGGGTCGCTGTATTTCTCTTCTTGCTGCTCGACCGGCTCCGTGCGCGGTCCTAACGCGCCTAATACCTGGCTGTCTGCCAACACACAAATTCAGGACTAGGCGGCACAGGTGCGGCTCAGCGCGCGTACCGGCTTACCCAAGAAGGAATTGCTTCAGGGCCTCGAACGTGTTGGGCAGAGCAATGCTCTGCTTGGGGAGCGCGAGGGGCGCGGCGAGGGGTTCCGGGAGAGGAATGCTGACGCCGGTGGCGCGGGTGACTGCATCGCGGAATTTGCCGGGGTGCGCGGTGCCCAGCACAATGCCCTGAGTCGGCGCGTTGCGTTGCTTCAGAAATCTTTCGAAAGCAAGTATGCCGACGGCGGTGTGCGGGTCAGCCAGATAGCCGAAGCGTTCGCGGACGGATTTCATCGCCTGCAGGGTTTCGTCATCGGTTGCGGTGCACCCCCAGATCTCGCGCCGCATTGCCGACAGATCGTTCTGATAGAGATCGGTCAGACGCGCAAAATTGCTGGGATTTCCCACGTCCATCGCGCTCGAAAGCGTCGGCTGCGAAGGCCGCGGGCGGAAGCTGCCGCTGCGGAGGTATTCCGGCACGACGTCGTTCACGTTCGTGGCTGCGATGAATTGCGCGACCGGGAGGC
>QHYP01000378.1:0-2898 GCA_003224195.1 Acidobacteriota bacterium
CTTCTTGGAGGGGTCAAACGTCGTGTCCGGCGCATTCACGCCAAACTGCTCCCATTGCGCGGTGAACGGATTGAAGAACGCGTCTCCGTGGTGGATTTCATGGAAGGACTGGTCATATTGCCATCTCAGCCCCAGGTTCAGTGTTAGCCTGGAGGTGAGCTTGAAATCGTCCTGGACAAAAAACGCGTAAGACCAGGCACGGGATGATACGAACGTGTTTTGAACTTGAACGCTACTCTTGCCACTCATGGCTCCGAATAGAAAGTCGGCAAAGGCATCGCCGGTCTGGGCGCCATTGAAGAAGAAGTCTCCCACTGCATAGTTCGGCTGGTAATTGTCAATCGAGTAGCGACGCAAGTCACCGCCGATCTTGATGCTGTGCCGCCCCACGAGTTTGGTCACCACGTCGCTGAACTGAAAGGTCGAGGCAGGTTCGTAGAGCATCCCCTTATTGCGTATATCAGTAAACCCATTGATGCTCACTCCCGGGGTACCGCACTTTGTTCCACCGGACGTGTCGGGAACGCTGGACAAGCAATCCGGAAACCCGCTGATTCCGAACGCGCTCGGCGAGGTGCCGCCCGCGCCCCAGGGAGTTCGGTCGCCAATTCGGTGCATATATCCGAAGTGAAAATCATTCAACAAGGCTGTTGTGAAGGTGTGCGTCCACCCCACGGTGGTCGCATAGTCACTGGAACGCTGGAACCGCTGGCCCGCCGGTCCCACGATGAGGTCATAGTCGAAAAAACGACCTCGCTGGCCGTGAAACATCCCGAAAACGCGATCGGACTGCGAAAGATTGAAGTCGATGCGGGGATCGAACCTGTTCAGGGACGTATTACTCGGCGAACTTAGGGTCAAACCATCTTTCCCAATCCCCGCAGGCGTCGCTGATGTGGGCCATACCGCAAGCAGCTTCTGCGAAATTGCACTCATTTGACCTGTGTTCGCCACGTTGTTGTCAGGGACAGGAGTGGTTGAACCCGGGAAATAGACCTGGTGGATGACGTTGCCGCTTGTATCCCTATCCTTGCAAACGCCGGACGCGTCAAAGCCCGAGGCGCACAGAGCCGAAAGATCACCACTCCGGAACGCAGCGTTAGGAACCAGGTTGCCGTTGCTCGCTGCACTGCCATGCGAACGAATTCCCTGGTAGTCCGTAAAGAAAAACAACTTGCTCTTGATAATGGGTCCGCCGATGCTTCCGCCGAACTCGTTGTAGTCAAACGGATTCTTCCGCTGGGTTGGATTTTCAAAGAAATTCCTGGCATCGAGCTTTTGGTTGCGATTGTATTCGTAGGCGGAGCCGTGAAAAGTGTTCGTGCCGCTCTTGCTGACTGCGATTAGGATGGCGCCGCCCGCCTTGCCGTATTCCGCCGACATACTGTTCTGCTCGATGCGGAACTCCTGAATCGAATCCACTGACGGACTCATCGCCGCTCCCCCAAAAACCGTGCTGCCGTCAAGTGTGTAGTCGTCATTGCGGGGCCGGCTGCCGCTGATGCGCACGTTGCCGTAATTGCCGCAGCCATCGCAGCCCGTCTGTTGCGATACCCCTGGAGCGAGTGAAAGCAGGCTGTACACGTTTCGGCCGCCACCACCGGAGGTCGGAAGTTGCTCCAACTGCCTGTCGTTCAAAGTTTGGCCCAGGTCGGACTGTTGCGTCTGCAACAGTGGCGCATTTTCCCCAGTGACCTCAACGCGCTCCGTGATTTGTCCGACTTGAAGAGTCAGATCAATCCTCGGGTTTGCGCCTACTTCGAGCGCAATGCCTTTCGCGATTGCTGTCTTGAACCCTTTCGCCTCGGCTTCCACTTCGTATTCGCCCGGATTCAGACTGGTCGCCACGTACACGCCCGCACTATTCGTCGTTAGGGTCATGGCGACGTTTGTGTTCACGTTTGTGATCCGTACCGTTGCGCCCGGAATCACGGCGCCGCTCGTATCGACGACAATCCCGCTGATTGTTCCGAACAGCCCTTGCGCCAGGATCTTTGGTGAACAGAAAGCCAAAATGGAAAGAAACCCTGCTAATACTGCAGCTATTCTCGCTTGTCTCACAGCGCCCTCCAGAATCGAAGCACGCGCTTCGGAATTCATAAAGTTCAGGACCAGCTTCTGCGAACCCCGGAACTCACCCGTTTGTGGACAGGACAAAAGAAATTCGAGTATACGTTTACTCGGTCAAACGGCGCTATATTCATGCTATTTCCAAACGTTTGTCAAGTTTTTTTTTCGGACCAGAGCCGGAGACAATTTTCGGGCAAACGCTTTCGCCAACCTGCACCCGTTCGTCCCCACGCCGCGCTGGCCCTTGGGTAGCCTGGCTAACTCAAACCGTTAGGCTCGTCCGTTCCCCGGGGGCGGGAAGACTCCACGGGCCTAGTGGCTACGTAGCCAGAAAGTCAAAGCGCCAATCGACCAGCATCAAGCATTGGGCAATACCGATGCACGGTGAAACCCGGAGAATCTCGCGATGCGACTGACAGGATTCACCCTCGCTTAGCAGTTCGAGAATGGCTGGTCATCCCGGAAGCGAGGCGGCGTGACTCGATAGGGTTTTCTGCGACCGCAATGGAGGGGGCAAGAGCCGTGGACTTCCTCACTACCAGAGTCGTGTGTAGATCGTACTCGGTGTGTTTAAGCGACGAAGAATTACTCTCCACGTGATTCAGCAAAGCCTTGAAGGCGAGGTTCGCCAACTCCGTCTGAGACATCTGCACGGTCGTCAGTGGTGGAATCATGAACTGCGCCAGCCGGATGTCGTCGAACCCAACCACTGAGAGATCCTCCGGAACGCGGATCCCATAATCATATGCTTCGCGCATCACGCCTATTGCCGTCATGTCGTTCGAACAGAGGACCCCGGTCGGACGTTCGCGCATGCTAAGCAATACC
>QHYP01000378.1:3008-4965 GCA_003224195.1 Acidobacteriota bacterium
GCCTTCCGAGCCAGCGCCGACCTAAGCGTTAATGGCCCGCTGACGAAAGCGATCCGCACATGTCTGAAGGCCGCCAGGTGCTGCACCGCTTCACGAATACCCTCCTGGTAATTGACGCGAATGTTGCTCACCCCTGGCATCCGCGGTCCCACATCCACGAACACGAGCGGGACGTTGCGAAAACGAAGATCTCTGATGAGTGAATCTTCCATACCGAATGTAAGGATGGCAACGCCGTCGACTCTGCGCTCAATCATTCGGCGCACGGACAATTCCATTCGCTTCGGATCGTGCACCGTGGACGTTAGAAGGATCTCGTAGTTGTGCTGGACAGCAAGGTCCTCAAAACTCTGAACGATTTCCGGGAAGAAAGGGTTCGTGATTTCGGAAACGATCAGGCCGAAAATTCGGCTTCTTCCCGAAACCAGCGCCCGTGCCTGCCTGTTCGGGTAATACCCGAGTTCATTCACAACCTTCCAGACGCGCTTCGCGAGTTGAGGATCGACCGTGGGGACACGATTGATCGTCCGGGATACAGTCGCGGTCGATACCTTGGCCCGCCTCGCAATGTCACGAATGTCCATGGCTCTAAGGAACTTTTCAACCACCCGCCATCCTAGCATATCTGAGAATACGTTTGCTCGCTTTAGGCATAGCGTTCGCCGGAGGTGCCTGTGCTGCCTGCCGCCCGAGGTTTTCCTGGACCCGAATCGGTTCGGGAGGCATGAACCGCAGCGTCCGTTGCGTTGCGCCGACCGGCGGCGCCGATTCCAGCGGCATGGACAAGCAACTGGGTTGTACCGAATGCTCTTCAGCCTACGGTGAGGACCACCAACGCAGGACAAATGAGAACTGCATCGTTATCTTCAGTGTCCGAGCATGTCCTATTTACCTATAGAATCCGGCAGACCTTTATAGTAACGAAATGCTTCGATCGGCTTTCCGTCTTTCATCCTCATGGCGCTGCGTACCGACTCCTTCAATTGCTTCAGCTCGGCTTCGGAGAGGCTTGGTTTATAATTCCTCCAGCCCGGTCCGAATTGGCTGACGTATTTCGCCCCGGCATTTACCCTCTTCTCCGCAAACTCGCTGATGTCAATCCAAATGTTTTCATCTTCTCGCGCCCCGTCATAAAACAGATACTCGGAAATCATATATTCCTTGAGACCCTCTTGGAGAATCTGTCCTTCGAAGAGGAGTCGCCACATGGCGGCCCGAGCGGCATCTGCTGCCAGATACGCAGCCGTCCGGTGATCCGACTTGTGCCACCGCTGGTAGCGTCTTCCCGGATCGAATGCAAGCAGTACGTCCGGCCGTATCGTTCGAATCAAGCGCACCAGCCTTTCCACGACCGCCTTGCGATCTTCAAATTCGAGAAGCCCGTCGTCGTATCCTAAATTGATGTACTGCTCTCCCGGAATGCCGAGCTCCGCCAGGGCGGCCAATTCTTCTTGCCGCCGAATCTGGGCCAGCTGAGTTCGCGATAAATTCGGATCTTGCGTGCCTACATTTCCAGTTGTAAGAGTCACAATGTGGATCTGGTTTCCGTGGGCCTGAAGCATTGCCAGGGTGCCATGCGACATCGCGTCATCGTCCGCATGGGCGCCGATAAGCATGATTCTCTTCCCGGTCCATTTCTCGACAGGGACTTCAGGCTTTTGTTCGCTCCCCTGGGCAAGGGCCAGCGCCGGAAGCAATGCCACGAGATAAGCAAATCGCATTTTCTTCATGGGACCTCCCGAATGAATTCTGCAACTTGTTTTGGGTTTCAGCATCCTTGGATGTCGCCTGCAATACAAGCGTAAGGACCATACTGCTTATCACAAAATGGGCGGAGAATCAGAGTTCCTAAGTCGCTGGCAACCTTGTGACTGCCCGCGACCATGAGTACAGTTCAGACAAAATGAAAACTGTTCTCACTCTCTAAGACTGTTTCGTCTTCATCCTCTCATCAGTT
>QHYP01000379.1:0-1465 GCA_003224195.1 Acidobacteriota bacterium
TTATGTCGCCCCGTTCCCTGAAGGCGGTCCTGCAACCAGCCATTCTTAATCCACCCCGAAATTTTGTGATGGTCCTCTCCGAGGCACAGCTCAAGTTCGCGCATCGTGTAACCATCTCGTACGCGCCGGGAGGTGCCCATACGCTTCAGCTTGTTTACGACTGAGCCCTCTGGGCGGCGCAATCGCTTTGCGATTGTCGCCGAGGACACTCGGCCGACCATGTTCTCCAAAAGCTCCAACTCGGTGCCGGTCCACGGCTTTCGATCCATGTGCATTGTCAGACCTAGCCGTTCAGCCTGGCGCTTGATGTACCACCGCGGCAAGCCCGTCATGCAAATCATCCGGTTGAGAACCTGAAAGCGACGCTTGAGCCCACCAAAATACTGCGCCTTGAGATAAGCGTCGTATTCTGGTCGCCATGTGTACTTCAGTTTGGAACGCCGGCGGCGGTCAGCGCGGCACTTCAAGCAGTACTTCGCTTCCCGTGGGGGTTGGCCATGCCGACGCCCTTCTTCGATGCGTCGACCGCAAACGATGCAAGTCATTCCTGTACTCTCCAGTCGCGCCCTTGTGCCGCACAAAATGTTTAAGGGGTGCTGCCCGATCCATGCCGGATTAGGGTTGTTGCTTGCAGGTAGCGAGCAGGTCGAATTTCAGTCTAGGAAGGACACGGGGAGTGTCGACACACGCTCACTCTGAATTAATCGCCCCTCGACAAGCGGAGCTTTACACTTACGAAGTTTCGGATTCGTTAGTCCGGGAGGAATTCGTCAAAGAGGGAAAGGAGGAAAGCCGCTAGTTGTGGGCCGAGATCAGCCGGTCCGTGATGCGCGCCTTTGACGTGTGGCTCCCGCCGAGGCCATTTTCTGGGCCATGTACAGGAGCAGCTTGCGATCTCCTTCTTCTGTCTTGGCTAAAAGACGCCGAAGCTTGCTGAGATAACGTGCGCCTTTTCCCGTGCTGCCCCAGGCGATGTCGTAGGACGACTTCCGCTTGGGACGTTCCGGCAGCTTGGGCGGCTCCTCGCCGTCATAGAAGAGCTGGTAAAGCGGAACTTCCAGTGCCCGAGCCATCTTCTCCAGCGTCTCGATGGCAGGGACCGTGTGCCCGTTTTCCACGCGGGAGATGTAGCAACGAAGCAATCCCGTCCGTTTCTCGATATCGCCTTGAGAAAGTTGTTTTGCTTCCCGTAAGGCCCGCAAGCGATCCGCGATAATCACTTTGAATTACCTCCCGGTAATGCTGTTCCCAAGCTTGAAGAAAACTCCCTCTGTCCACTATCCGCGTTGTTGATAGAACAACGAGAATGCTCTCAAGGACGCCAGCCACGCTGCCAACACGATGGCGTGACGCAGATAATTGAAATTCCGCCACTGTGTCGCGACTGCAACGGACTCCGGTGAATCCTTCGCCCTCATTAGTCCGACCATCGTCGGAATGAAATAGGAGAAAGTGAATGCTCGGT
>QHYP01000379.1:1473-3520 GCA_003224195.1 Acidobacteriota bacterium
CGAACTGTCCCAGAAGCTCGCCACGCTGCGAGCAAATTTGCCAATGTAAGCAGTGTGAGCGGCCCTGTCGTGGCGAACGCCCAGAACCTCCGGCCGGTGTCATCCCGGCGAACGGCGTCGGCGTTCCAGTGCCTGCCGGATTCAGGCGAAGAACTGATCCACCTGGACACGACGATTCGGTGTTCGTACAGTCCCGCGCCGAATGCGACCCCAAGATTGACGACGAACAGCCACAGCAAAATAGTCGAGGTCATGCCTGACATTCCTAGAAGCTGTTTAAGAAAACTCTAGGCGCAAACTCAACAGTCCGCAAGGCCGGATTCCTCTGGTCCTCCTCCCACTGAAACTGGCCTCGCGGGCGATCAACTATCATCTCGTTCGGGCGGAGGCGCCCAGGCGTAGGAGGCAGTTTTACAACTGCCTCCTGTCCATCTCTCACAATTCCAGGCCTTGTGCCCTCGTTGGATCGAGAGGACGACGCAATTAATTCGACACGGCGGTCGCACCTTCAAGGAACGCTCCTAGCTTGGCCGTCGCCCGGAATTGCGGAATGGCGTCCAGCTCTTTGAAGGCCGAGGTGAACGCGTTCGACAGGCTCCACAAAGTCCGCGGCGCGAACTCCTTGTACTGGGGATCGAAGTATCGATGGTGCACCACTCGGGCCAAGTGCTTGGGCACGTCAAGTTCCCCTTCGATGAAGGCCCGATAGATGACTAGTTTCGCGGCTTCATCAGAAAGCTGGCTTGCGCGCCAAGCCTCAACCTGCCGACGCATCGGCTCGAAGCTGCGTTGCATGCGGTCCACTCCGACCGAGAGGATGTCTACGAGGCTCAGGTGTTTGGTGTGCTTAGCGAGCACGGGTGTGAAATCGCCGTGAAACGCCATGTTGTCGCACACGAGCACCCGATAACCCACGGTGAGCGCAAGACGCATGGATTTGTCGTTTGAGTTTCGGACGCCGACTGAGAATCGGCAGCCGTCGAAGGTGGTTTCAAGATCGAGGACACCGAACATCTTCATGCCCTCGCCCGAAACCGCGTATTCCTCCCGCACGACCGAGATCTGGCGGAAGCTAAGGGTTTCGACCAGCGCCCCGACAATCTCGTAGTGCGGAACCGGTTGGTGCGTTGGGCTCCCAGGAGGTGTCGGGATCACCTTCAATTCTTCCCGGGTGATCTTCGAGCTCCCGCAGTGAGCCAAGAGTTGAGACTGCTCCATGTGTGTCATTCTCCTTTGTATTCAGTCCTTGAACTCCGAGATCCGCGAAGCGGGGCAACCGCCAAGACACGGACTTCGGATTTCGGTGTGAAAGTGAACAGGCTGTCCTCGGTTATGTCTCGCGGTGAGAATCGATCGGGAGAATGGGGCTCGAGTGAACACTGTACAGAGGACAGGCGCGTTGTCTGAGCGTGAAGCGAGACACACGCGTAAGGCGCTGGCTCTATTTTTGAAAGGCTATGACAGTTGGCGCCGCACCAGAGTTATCGAACAACATCCAACAATCAGCGATGGGGCGATTGTGAAGCAGAAAATTGAATTTCAGTCGTCGGTGCATCTTAAGCAAAGGACTGATCACCTTCTCAGTGCATGAATCGAGAGGGGAAGCACTTTTGCGTAGTTTGAAAAATCCGGGTCGGTCGTGAAGATGGCCCATTCACGCTTGATCGCGACTGCGCACAAGAGGATGTCCACAATCGAAACTACAACTCCTTTGGCCCTGCACCGGTTCCCATCCTTGGCCGCCTCCTCATAATCCGCCGTGTCGATCACTTCGTCCGGAAAGGCCCGGAGGTAGATTCTCAGTTTTTCATACTGTTCCGTTGTTTTTATGCCGGAAAGCAGCTCTTGCCGAACCAGGCCGATTACTCGGGCTCGCCCCTCGCGGATGAGTTCGGACAACTCGGCAACCAGAGACTTCTCGTTTGTGCTGAGACTTTCTTTCTTCCGTCGAAGGGCGAGGGACCAGACGGAGGTGTCTATAAGGATATTCATATGCGCTTTGCCTTGCGTTCGCGTTTGTAATCATAGTCGCGCTCGTAGTCAATCC
>QHYP01000380.1 GCA_003224195.1 Acidobacteriota bacterium
CAATTGCCCGATATGTCGTCCGCTGCGAGGACGCGCGCAACGGCATCATCATCGGCTACGACCGCCGTTTTGCCTCAGATCGCGGGGCGGAAGTGATTGCCGAAGTCGTGAGCGCAACCGGCACGCCAGTCTGGCTTGCGGACAAGCCTTGCCCGACGCCTGCGATTTCCCTGCTCGTCCGGCAGCGCGGCGCGGCCGGCGGCATCGTCGTCACGGCGAGCCACAATCCTTACCGCTGGAACGGCATCAAGTACAAAGCAAAGTACGGCAGCTCGCCGTTGCCTTCGATCGTCGCCCAAATCGAGACCGAGTTGGAACGCCTTCTGCGGGAAGGTGTGCGACCTCTTCCGCCCCGCAAGGAATTGATCCAGCCCGTCGATCCGCGTGCGCCGTATCTCGATACCATCGAAAAGCTCGTCGATTGGCAGCGGCTGCGCGAGGCCAAATTCCGCTTCCTAGTGGACCCGATGCATGGCGCTTCCGCGGGGCTGCTGCGCGAACTTTTCACGCGCAACGGCGTGGCCTGCGACGAAATTCGCGGCACCCGCGATCCGCTCTTCGGCGGCGCGCACCCCGAACCCATCGAACCGCACATCGAGCCGTTGCGGCGGGCGATTCGCGCCGGACAGTATGATGCGGGCTTCTGCGCCGATGGCGACGGCGACCGTATCGGCGCGATCGACCACGATGGCGTGTTCATCACGCCGCACCAGATCTTCGCGCTGCTTTTCTGGCACCTGGCGGGCACGCGGCAGCTTCCCGGCGACGTGGCAAAAACATTCTCCGTCACGAAGCTCATCGATAAGCTCGCTGCGAAATTCGGCCGCAAGCTGCACGAGGTCCCCATCGGCTTCAAACATGTCTGCGAACTCATGCTGGAGCAAAACATCCTGATCGGCGGCGAAGAGAGCGGCGGGATCGGCACAAGCCTCTATCTGCCGGAGCGCGACGCCACGGTTTCGGCGCTGCTTCTGGCCGAACTGATGGCCTGGCACCGCATGTCGCTCACCGAGTTGGTCGGAACGCTGCATGCGGAATTTGGCGAGCACCATTACGGCCGCGTCGATCTGGAATTAGGGCCTGGGCAAAAGGAAAAAGCAATCGCGCATTTCGCAAACGGCCATGTGAAGCGCCTACTCGATTGGCCCATCGTCCGTCGCGAGGACATGGACGGAATCAAGTGCTATCTCGACGAAATCGGCTGGATGATGGTGCGCGCATCGGGCACGGAACGTCTCCTGCGCGTGTATTCGGAGACGTCGCGGCCGGAAGCGACAAAGCGCGTTCTTGAAGAAGTGGCAGCGATCGTTCACCGTCTGTAGGGGTGCGGAAATGAATCCAGTCAATGTGCAGGAAAAGTTTTCCCAATTTCAGGAATGCTGGAAACCGAAGATCATCGGCGAACTGAACGAGAGCTACGTCAAAGCCGTCAAGCTCAAGGGTGAATTCATTTGGCATCATCACGACCTGGAGGACGAACTCTTCCTGGTCGTAAGAGGCGCGTTGCGCATGAAATTCCGCGATCGCGAAGCAGTCGTGCGTGAGGGCGAGTTCATCATTGTGCCGCGCGGCGTGGACCATATGCCCGTTGCTGACGAGGAGACCCACGTCCTGCTCCTCGAACCGAAATCCACGCTCAACACCGGAAACATCACTAACGAAAGGACGGTCGCCGAACTGGAGAGAATCTAGCAACTACCGGGCGGCGCGCACGCACATGGAACGGCGCTTCTATACTCTCGACGTGTTCACTACCACGCGATTTGAAGGCAATCCGCTAGCCGTGGTCACAGACGGCGACGGCCTTTCGGAACGCAAGATGCTTGCCATCGCTCGCGAGATGAATCTCTCGGAAACCGTGTTTGTCCAAAAACCGACGGAGGACCGTGCCCTGGCGCGTCTGCGCATCTTCACGACGCAGGAAGAGCTGAAACTCGCCGGTCACCCCGTGGTCGGCACGTGGTTTCTTCTCGCAGAGCTGGGTGTCGTGCCCGCGCAGGAGGGTCACGTGCGCATTCTCCAGCAGACCGGCGCGGGTATCCTGCCCGTCGAGATCCGCTTCCACGATGGCCGCCCCGAGCAGGTGACCATGACGCAGAAAGACGCGGCGTTTCGTCCCGCTCGGGTCAAGAAGCGAGCGCTCGCGGCCGCGCTCGGTATTTCGCTGAAGGATTTTGACCCGAAACTAGAGCTGGAATTCGTTTCCACGGGCATTTTCAATTTGATGGTTCCCCTCCGCAATCGCGCGACACTGGGGAAGATCGAAATGAACATGATCGAGCTGCGGCGCGTTCTCGGCAATCATGGCACCATGGCGTACTGCTTCGCGCTGGGCCCGAATGACAAAGCCTTCGCGCGAGGCATGCTGCCCTGGGAACTCTACGAAGATGCCGCGACGGGCTCCGCAGCCGGTTCCTGCGGCGCCTATCTCATGCGTCATGGAAGATTGGCCGCCGGACGCACGCTGCGAATTCTACAGGGCGTGGAAATGGGCCGGCCAAGTCA
>QHYP01000068.1 GCA_003224195.1 Acidobacteriota bacterium
TCCCGCTCGCCGCCGCCATGGCGTTGAGCGTGGTCGTCTGCGTGAAGGTCAGCGCACTGCTGTAGACCGGCGATGACGTTGTCGGCGTGCTCCCGTCGGTCGTGTAGTGGATCGTCGCGCCGCTGGTGGCGTCACTGATCGTCACCGTCACCGACCCCGTATAGGCCCCACCACCCGGGCTGAACGTCGGCGTAGCCACCGGAGCCGGGTTCACCGTGAGCGTGGCCGGGTTGCTGGTCGCGCTGCCCGCCGCGTTGCTCACCACCACCACGAACTGCGCCCCGTTGTCCGACGTGGTTGTAGGTGGGGTCGAGTAGCTGGACGAGTTCGCGCCCGAGATGGGGGTTCCGTTCTTGCTCCACTGATAGCTCAACGGCGCCGTGCCCGACGCCGTCACCGAGAACGTTGCCGTCTGCCCCGCCGTCACCGTCTGGCTCGCCGGCTGGCTGGTAATCGAAGGCGGTACCGGAGCAGGGTTCACGGTGAGCGTGGCTGTGAGAGTCGTCCCGCCATAGGACGCTGAGATGGTCACCGAAGTCGTTGTGGCTACCGGGTTCGTGCTCACCGTGAAGCTTGCGCTGGTCGCTCCAGCCGGAACCGTCACGCTGGCTGGGACTGCCGCCACACCCGTGTTGCTGCTCGACAAACTGACGACGGCACCACCACTCGGTGCCGGCGCGCTCAGCGTCACCGTGCCGGTGGACGAACTCCCGCCCGTCACGCTCGACGGGCTCAAGGTCAGCGAGGTGAGGGTTGGAGGCGTTACGGTCAGCGTGGCCGATTGAGTCGTGCCGCTATACGACCCCGAGATGGTAACAGAGGTCGATGTCGACACCGGGTTCGTGCTCACCGTGAAGCTTGCGCTGGTCGCTCCAGCCGCAACCGTCACGCTGGATGGAACACTCGCGACACTCGTGTTGCTGCTGGACAGGCTGACCACCGCGCCGCCACTCGGCGCTGCCGCGCTCAGCGTTACTGTACCCGTGGACGAACTCCCGCCCGTCACGCTCGACGGGCTGAGCGTCAGCGACGTGAAGGGGGGCTTGAGCGCAACGAGCGCGCAGATCCAGTAGTCGGCGGCGCCGAGTGTGAATGTGCCATGGTAGGTTCCGGTGGTCGATGCCCATTGGTCCTCGATGGCGCTTGCCCCCGTGGGAGTCGTTTGCCGGAGGGTGTAGCCGGTTCCGGCTGTAAACGACTCGTTCAAATGCCCGGTAACGACGTGGCCGAAAAGCAGGTCGCCGGCTGTGGACGTGGCTAGTGGGCCGCTATCCACGGCCGTCCCTGCCGTTGCGCCTGAGCCGGCGAATACTCCGGCGTCAACGGGACTGGCGGTTGCCACTCCTGAATACTCGGCGATAATCACATGCAGGTTGGCGGGCTGGCTAACGTTGACCGTAATCGTGTCTGTGCCACTCGCTTTCCCTGACGCACTCCAGACCTGTTCTCCAATCCCCCAGTTCGTGTTGGTGGCAAGGCTGGTCGCTGGGGTGAAAGTATTCCCCAGCGTATCGGTCACGGACGTGATGGTTGCCGTTGGCACGTTCGTTCCGACGGCAACGAGGAGGAGGTCGGACGCCGCAACCGGCGACGAAAACCCCACCGAGTACGTAGTGACGAGGGCACTCGGCGTTCCTGAATTTGTCTGAACCAGACCTGCCTGCGCGCGCAGGGGCGAAAGCAAACCGTAGACAGTGATCTCATTCTGTGTACCAACGTAGACTTTGCCGTTGGTGATGGTTGGCACGGTGAACTTCACGGCAGGTCCAGCCTGGTCGCGGCTCGGCACCTGTGTGCTGTTGTAGAGTTCGTGAGACACGTCGGTGGCATTGTAGGCGTGAAGGATTGCGGGACCGCTTGTAGCAAAAGCGCTGTTGTCCAGGACCCAAACGATCCCGTTGGTCGAGCCATTGGCCGAGATCGCTGGTGACGCACCAGGAAATCCAAAGGCCGTGCTCGCCTGTGAACTGGGGTTGGTGGAAAGCAGCCCACCGCTTAGCTGAAAGGCTTTGAGAACATCATTCGGGGCAAGGAAGTAGATATTGCTCTCCCAAAAGCCGGGAGTGCCATAAACGCCGCTCGTAGAGATTGCGATGGTTTGCACGATCTGGCTATTGTCACTGGGTCGAAAGTGCCCCATGTTGTCCCGGTCCACGAGATAGGCGTTTCCATCCTTGCCGGCGCCGAGAGCCAAGTGCGGGTGAGCTGTGCCCGTCTGGTCCGGCAAAAGCACGGGGCCAGTTGTGCCAAGATCCAAATCATTCGCACTGAGTGATGCCTGATTGAACGGGGTAAAAAAATCGACCACGGTCAAACCGCCAGCGTTCGCGCTCAACTTAAGGAAGCTATCGCCAAAATCTTTGCCTCCCACGTCCGCGTCGAAGGTACCGTTGCCGCTGATTACGAAGAGGTTACCGCTCGCGTCCGCAGAGGGTCCCTCGCCGCTTTGCCAGATTCCTCCGTTCGAGGCATTCGGCGTGTCGTTGAACACGGCGACCTGCTGAAGTGTGCCTGCGTTGTAACCCAGTACCCACCCATGGTAGGGGTAATTGTCGCCATGCGACGCAAAAGCGACGTAAACCACACCACTGGACAGGAGCAAGGCTGCGCGCTGGTTCTCCCGCAGCGGATCGAATGGAAGTGTTCCCCCACTGCTCCCGTCGCCCAAGCCCGCCACTGCAGCCTGGATGACGACCGGACCTCCAAACTTCTCCGCGCCGGTGGTGATGTCCAGGGCGTGGAGGCGCTGGACGTAACTGCCGTTTTCCTTCGTCTTCGCTACGACGTACATGGTGCCCGTCGAGGGATCAATCACCGGCGTACCGGTAATCCCAATCTCCGGGACGATATCCGTGGTCGACACATCGCCACTGGGAACAGTCGTGATGCCGGCCGATGGGTCGATAAAGCTCACGTGCCACAATGCGGTGGTGGTTTGCCCATCGGCGTCGAACGCGTACACGCTATCGTGCTCCGTGGCCACATAGAGCACATTGTGCACGCCTTGCCCCGGGAATGAGACATTCGATTTGTACAGCGGTTGAGCGTAAACGTAGCCGTCCGTCGGTAAGCTGAATACCTTGCCAAAAGTCGCAGAATTTAAGTTGAGGGTCAAAGTAGTTTCACTAGTGTTCTGGCCTGTACGCGTGTTGGCGTTCCGATGAGTCAGCACATCCGTTTGCCCAGAGGATGAAAGAACGGGGAAGAACAACATGAGCGCCAACGATATCCTTGCCTTTTTCATGACGAGAATTGCCTTTGCCACCGTGTAGTCGTGCCCAAGAAAGAATTGGAGGCGGGGCTGATTCTCAAAGGTTTTGCGTCCAGACGTGAGCAGGCGCGAGAGGAGGGAACTTAGACTGCTTTTCAGATAGTTCTCCGTCCCAAACAAATACACCTTGGTTTCAAAGGCTGAGACCTCTACCCTTGTGGCGTGACCCGTCCCGCACTCAGCCAGCCTTCGGCGCGCTGATGGCAGGCAAGTTTCCGATTATGCGGCGGGAAAGCGATGCGTGCAGCGCCGAAGAACAAGGACGCGCATGGTTTCCCGATACCCTTAGGGTGATATTTCCCTGCTGCTACAACAATACGCTAAGACTTGCGGACTGAGTTGTACCGTTATACGAGCCCGAGATCGTGACGGTAGTTGAGACGACAACCACAGACGTCTTGACCGTAAAGGTGGCGCTGGTGGCACAGGCCGACCGGAGACGGGCCGGCCTGAGGGAGGCTAACTACAGGATGCCGAGGAGCCTGAAGTCGGCAGTCACCGACCTCGCCGAAGTCATCTCCACGGTGCAAGTGTTGCCCGAGACGCTGTCACATCCGCTCCACCCGCCGAAACCTGAGAGCAAGTCCGGAGTCGCCGTCAGGGTCACGGTGGTGCCACTTACGTAAGAGGCCGAGCAGGTGCCCCCGCAGTTGATGCCTGCCGGACTCGAGGTGACAGTACCGCCGCCGAGGTCCGTCTTGCTCACCGTCAGGCTGAAGCTCTGCTGGATGGTGTAGGTGGCGCTGGCCACCGCGCTGTCGGTCATCCCGCTCGCCGCCGCCATGGCCTTCAGCGTGGTCGTCTGGTTGAAGGTCAGCGCAGTGCTGTAAACCGCTGACGCGGTGGTGGGCGTGCTCCCGTCGGTCGTGTAGTGGATCGTCGCCCCGCTGGTGGCGTCACCGATCGTCACCGTCACCGACCCCGTGTAGGTCCCACCACCCGGGCTGAAGCTCGGCGTGGCCACCTGTTGCTGCTGAATGGTATAGGTCGCACTGGCCACCCCGCTGTCGGTCATCCCGCTGGCCGCCGCCATGGCCTTCAGCGTGGTCGTCTGGTTGAAGGTCAGCGCACTGCTGTAGACCGGCGATGACGTTGTCGGCGTGCTCCCGTCGGTCGTGTAGTGGATCGTCGCGCCGCTGGTGGCGTCACTGATGCTCACCGTCACCGACCCCGTGTAGGTCCCGCCACCCGGGCTGAAGCTCGGCGTGGCCACCGGAGCCGGGTTCACCGTGAGCGTGGCCGGGTTGCTGGTCGCGCTGCCCGCCGTGTTGCTCACCACCACCACGAACTGCGCCCCGTTGTCCGACGTGGTTGTGGGCGGGGTCGTGTAGCTGGACGAGTTCGCGCCCGAGATGGGGGTTCCGTTCTTGCTCCACTGATAGCTCAACGGCGCCGTGCCCGACGCCGTCACCGAAAACGTCGTCGACTGCCCCGCCGTCACCGTCTGGCTCGCCGGCTGGCTGGTAATCGAAGGCGGCACCGCACCAGGGTTCACGGTGAGCGTGGCTGTTTGAGTCGCCCCACCGTAGGACCCCGAGATGGTGACCGAGGTGGATGTGGACACCGCCGTGGTTGTCACTGTGAAGCTCGCACTGGTGGCTCCGGCGGGAACCGTCACACTGGACGGAACACTCGCCACCCCCGTGTTGCTGCTCGACAGGCTGACCACCGCACCGCCACTCGGCGCTGGCCCGCTCAGCGTGACCGTGCCCGTGGAAGGACTCCCTCCGGTAACGCTCGAGGGGTTCAGGCTCAACCCGGAGAGGATTGGAGGTACTCCGGTGCCCGCGTTGCCGGGCAGCACCGAGATCGCGATGGTATGCAGGTTGGCGACCGCTAGGTCCTGCACTCCGTCACCATTGAGGTCGCCCACGGTCACGTATACTGGGTCACTGTCCACAGGGAAGGTCTGCACAGGCTGGAAGGTTCCATCACCGTTGCCGAGCAGCACCGATACTGTAGTGTCGAGATGGTTGGTAATCACCAGATCCGGCTTGCCATCGCGATTGAAATCGCCCACAGCCACGAAATAAGGATGCGAGCCCACACTGCTGAAGGTCTTCGCCGCCTGGAAGGTTCCGTCGCCGTTGCCCAGCAGCACCGAGAAGGTGTTCTCATTCACGTTGGCGACCGCTAGGTCCGGCTTGCCATCGCCATTGAAGTCGCCCACGGCCACACCTGCGGGACCGTTGCCCACGGTCAACTGCGATGCCGGCTGGAAGGTCCCATCGCCATTGCCCAGCAGCAGCGAAACACTGTTGGAAGGGGAAACGGAGCAGTCAAGGGAGCAACCGTAGTCGGCGACCGCCAGATCCAGCTTCCCATCGAGATTGAAATCGCCCACCGCGAAGTACCAAGGATTGGGGCCCGCGGGGAAGTTGAGTGCCGGCAGGAAGGTGCCATCGCCGTTGCCCAGCAGCACCGAGACGGTGCTGGAATCAACGTTAGAGACCACCAGATCCGGCTTGCGGTCGCCATTGAAGTCGCCCACCGCTACCAGTCCAGGATGGATGCCCACAGGGAAGGTTCGCGCCGCCTGGAAGGTGCCATCGCCGTTGCCGAGCAGCACGGAGACGCTGTTGTCACCATAGTTGGTGATTACCAGATCCGGCTTGCCGTCGCCATTGAAGTCGCCCTCGGCTATGTACCAAGGAAAGCCGCCGCCTGAGGCGAAATATATGTTTTTCGCCGGCTGGAAGGTCCCATCGCCGTTGCCCAGCAGCACCCAGGCGGTCCAATCGCCAAAGTTGACTACCGCAAGATCGGGCTTGCCATCGCCATTAAAGTCGCTGACGACGATGCCCGAAGGGCCGTTCTTA
The DNA here is from genome assembly GCA_003224195.1 of Acidobacteriota bacterium. GTDB lineage: Bacteria > Acidobacteriota > Terriglobia > Acidiferrales > UBA7541 > Acidiferrum. Next base: position 6,091 of record QHYP01000068.1, read on the forward strand.
GACCCGGCTACATACTCTGTCTGGGGATTGAACAACGGCGTCTGCGGCGCTGTCTGCGCCAATGTCGGATTTGGAGACGCTAGCAGGAAAAATGAGGTCGCTGCTACGAGTAACGACAACCTTCCTAATTTTCTATTCATGGAGCACCAGACGGATGAATTTGAGCGTCATGCTACACAGCTACAAAAGCAACCAGATGATCGATCACCGGATCTGCTCTCTGCACCAAACCAGCCATACGCTCACCACAAAATCCCTCGTTCGTGCTCGAGCCTTTCCCCGCGCCAACGGTAAGAGGGGCCCGGGTGCCGATCAATCGGTGGGACACCTGAATTCGATCCGGACAAGAACCTGACGAGAATCCTGACTTCCCCTCAACAAACTATCTTTATGTCTTAACGTCGGCACTGAAAGCAGTGCACTTCGACCCACAGCTCGGGGCAGGGGCTACTGTCGGCACCACGGGGTATGGCATGCCCGTATTGGTTTCGCCGGCCAGCTCGATGAAAGGATGCGGAAGTCGAACTGCTTGGCCTCGAGCCTGCAGCAATGAATGAAGGCCCACGGACTCAACATGCCTTCGGCGCCAAAGCAGACCAAGATAAGGATCTAAACCTTTACTTCGGAGACGCCGAGCACAGTCCGGAACTTAGGCAGTAATAGCGCACGGTCTTCCGGAGTCAACCACACGACCCACGCGCAGGCGGCGGCCAGCACCAGGGTGCACAAGCCCATGGCGGCCCAGCGTACCAGCATCGGCCCCGGCATCATGTGGTGGATCGCCCAGCCGGCAGCCAGCAAGGCTGCGGACACTGCAGCGAAGCCCGACCAGAAACGCAGGGCGAAAGCACCATACGACTCGCCGATGATTCGGCACGTGGCCTTGATCACGAAGTGGTAACAGCCGATTGCCTCACCGAGCATCAGTCCGACCGGCACAGCCCTAGGGCCCAGGCGTGGGAGCAACGCCGCGACCAAGCCAATGCCCACGATCGCGGAGAAAAAATAACCGATTGCTTGAACCTTATGCCGGTTGGTGGCAGTTGCCACGGTCGAGCTCGCAGCCCAGGGCGTCTGGAATGCCATCAAGATCAGGAACAACCGCAGCAACGTCACGTCCGGTTCAATGCGACCACGGGTCCAGACCGTGATGATCAGCGCACCTTCGTACCAGGCGCTAGCGGCAACTGCGAGAGTAACAGCGGCTACTGCCGCCACTGTGATGCGGTGAACCATGCGCAGTTTTTCTAATTCGCCCAGGGTTTCCATCCTGGCGAAGTCCGGACACAGGGCTAGATTGATGCTATATAGCCCCTGACGGACAACGTCGATCATGGCCTTCGTGACGGAAAGCACAGCCACCGCCAAGCCGCCCAAAGCCGCAGAGACCAGGAGAATGCTCCCTTGGTAGGCGATCAGATTGCCAACCACGAGCAATGCAAATAGGAGACTCGGACAGGCCAACTCCTTAAGGACCGAAAGCTTCGCTTCCGCAATACCCGGAAGCAGTGCAGGGTAGCGTCGGCGCACGTCGAGGAGCACAAAGAGCGAGATGAAGCCGACCGTCAGGATTTGCAGGGAAGCGATGGCCAGCATTCCGCCACCCAAGATCAGGACTAACGCCGATAAGAGGACAACCAGTAGCTGTTGCGCGTTTGCTATCCATTGCGAGCGCGCCAGATTACCCATAGTCTGATAGATCGCGCTGATCAGTCTCATGGGCATTGACCACATCACATAGCCAGCGAGCAGTATGATGACCAGCGTCGCAGTCGCCGGCTTTGTCACCCTCAATCCGATCCAGTGGGGGATGGGGAAGAGCCATACGAGGCTTGCCACGAGCAAGGTAACGCTTGCTGAAAGTAAAAGGTAAAAGAACAAGGAGCTATGCTGGACGGTACGGTATTCATCAAGATCGTTTCTGGCGTAGGCTTGGGTCAGCCGGTTGACCGCCGCCCATTGCATTCCGATGTCGAGGCTGCCCAGGTAGCCGACGGCGGCGAACAGCGCCAAATACTCCCCATATGAAATCGGTGACCAGTAACGCAAGAACAGCGGGACCAGCACCAGCGACCCCAGCCGCACCATCACGTGTCCAAGAAAAATGGCATTAGCGGCTGGAAGGACGCGGCGAAGCACTACTCACCCTCCTCTATCATGCGGGCGGCGACGGTGTTTGCTGCGCCAATGGCCGGATTCTCGGGGCTGCCGGCAGCACTCGTGTGGTCATCGCCCTTCGTCGCCGGCAAGGGGAGGCAAGGTCCTAACCATGACCCCGGCAAAGTCCACTTCTCTTCTGTCCTAGGCATGTTCTGGCCCTAACTACTTTCTAAAGACAGCCGCCAACGCGGAAGGGTCAAACGAATTTCGCAGCAGCAGGGAGAGGGGTTTCCTGTCAGCAACAGTCAGCAATGACGCGAAAAGACTGCTGTCCTTGGGCCAGCTTGCATCTATAGCTCGGCAACGAAGGCAAGTCCCACCGTCGGGATGGGCGATTTTCCGGACGATTTGCAGCAGTCCGGGTTGGTATGGAAGATGGGCGACATGGCAGCCGAGCAAGTACGCCTCGCGGCGGCAAGAGATGTTCCCCGGAGCGAAGGATCGGTGAACAACGCGGAACATGGCTAAGTCGGGTTCTGAATCCCCAATCGCCAAAACGTCATCTGCTGGCAGCCCGACGAAAGCCAGAAGCGAGAGCAATCCAGTACCCTTGTTGATCTCTTTGGCGAGAATGGCTGTGTCCAGGCCCGTATGATGAACTTGGAGCCGATCCAACTTCACACTCGCCAACAGATCCTGCACCAGAAGAGGCGGCAGTGGCTTGGTCCGGCCGTCTTGGTAGGTAAACGCCCGTAGCGAATATTGGTAATCGGCGTTTAGAAAGATTCCGGGAATCCGCTGAAAAGCATCTTGCGCCTGCTCCAACTGCCGCAGGGATTCGGTGCTGACGAGCACGCGCTCTTGCTCACTGACCGCGTCCCAAAGGACGCTCCCATACTCAGCCACGCCGCCAGCGAAGCCATAAGCGCGGCAATATTGTTTTACCTCGTGCAGTGTGCGAGCCGTATTGACGGCAGTTGCAAACCCATGGGCGTGGAGCAAGGAGATCGCCTTGATGCCGGCAGCCGTCGTGGAAGGAAACCCGAAGACCATTCTGTCCAGCACGCCATCAATGTCTGCCACGACGAGGGGGGTGTGCCAGTGAATCTCGCGCGGACGATGACACAGCTTACCACACTCCCGGATTGTTTCCCCAACGAGGAAATTCCAAGCTGAAAGGTATTGCTGGTGAAACTCGCGCCGCCGGTGTAGGAGCCGAGGGTTTTGTAGACCAAGTGTGGCAAGATTCTGTGCCCACAGGCCGGCCAGCAGTTTGTTCAAAAAAAGCCGTTTCTCGACATGAATGTCACCACTTTCTTGGACATAGTGATGGACGAGCTGCGCCGATTCTTTCTCCGAAAGCCGAAAATGGAAAATAGCGTCGGCCAGATCATAGGCTGGGTCGGTCATGCCAAGCTCATTCTTCCCCTGGCCATGATGTTCGAAATCCGTCTTGAGCAGCCTGGAATCGGCGACGACCCATTCTTGGCGCGACATTTTGCTGTCAGTCAGGATGGGCACCGGGCACTGTTGCCGCGACAGTTCGTGTTGAATTCGGGGGCGCTTCAAAGCTGACGCAATCCGTGAGCTGTAGGCGCGACATAGAGCACTTGCCAATATCTCGGAGCCCTTATGACGACCCTCGCGGGCCAAATCCGGCGTGGGATCAGTGCCTAAACTCAAGCTGCGCGCCCGCGCCGCAACGTAGGCGGCAAGGGACTTGATCCATGCATGGCGGTCCGGAGCAAAAAGTGGCGCGTCTTGTACTTCGGGAAACCATTCTGTGTAGAGGATCCCATCACGCAAGCCGAGAATGGGCGGAACGAACTGTGCCAGTTGCTCGCCCGCTCGAAAGGCGTGGTACCCCAGCCATCCCCAGCCAACGCTTTTGGCGAGCACATAACGGACTTCTCTGGCACCTGCGGCATCGTCCAGATGAATTTCATAAACTCGCTTGAGGCGGACGTCCACTCGCTCCGGGGGCTGCCCTCGCCACTGCAGGTTCAACTGGTCTGTCTTCGGGTTGGGCGTAACCCGCGCTCTAACATAACCCCGAGCTTTAAAATACTCGTTTAACCTGGCTGCCACTGCACCCGATTCGAGCAATTGTTGTTTGTAGCGTTCGGCAGGTTCTAACGTGAGCACTTTGATTTTTGAAAGAGACTGCAAAGTGGGCGAGTTTTTCCAATCGGGAAAGGCCGGTTCAGCCGGATTCAGCATCACCATGTCTTCGTCTGAGAAGCCTGCTTGGCGAAGCAGATGGACAGCCTTGGCAACAGTTTGTCCTGTATGGATCGACTCGTCCACAATCAGCAGACGTGCCTTTTTTCGGGCAGCTCGTCGGAGCGCTTCTCGCTCCCACACAGCCACGCCTTTTCCGGGGCGAACTGCGACCCAGTCCGTGTCTCTAAGCCCGGTGCTGAGATAGGCGCACAGGAGGGGCGCCAGGAACGAGCCCGCTGTACGCAACCCCATCACCATGGCAGGCCGCTCAGGTTCGGGGAAAGCAGCGACAAACTTCCGTCCCAGTTCGAGGGAATCAAAAGGAGCAAAGTCTCTCGAACGGAAGAAAGCGG
>QHYP01000069.1:0-35954 GCA_003224195.1 Acidobacteriota bacterium
CGTGGTGGACGGTTGCGTGGTTTTTCGCGGCGCTGGTAGCGCTCGCAGTGCTGCTGCGACTCGGCAAGCGACAGGCCACGCGCGTGGCACTCGTGTGCCTGGCCTTGGCTGCGGGTGTGATTGCAAGTTATCCGTTTGCACCGCGGCTCACGGTTGGCGCGCTGGAAGTGACGGCACTGGACGTCGGCCAAGGAGATTCGATCCTGGTCATTCTTCCGCGCGGAAAGACGATGCTGATCGATGGAGGAGGGGCCTTTGCAGGATTTCGTGGAGAGGAAAACTACGCGGGACCGGATCCGGGCGAAGACGCCGTGTCGCCGTATCTTTGGTCGCGGGGGATTCGGCGGCTGGATGTTGTGGCGTTGACCCATGCCCATCACGACCATCTCGGTGGGCTGATTGCTATTGTCGAGAATTTCCGAGTTGGCAGCTTGTGGATTGGACGTGAGGTCGCCGCGCCGGCATTCGCGAGACTTGAGCAACTGGCGACGGAGCGGCACATTCCGATTGTGCATGAGGCGAGTGGCGCGTCGTTCGATCGGGATGGAGTGCACGGAGACGTGCTCTGGCCGCACACCGCTGGAAAAGAGCCGGCGGGTCCACCGAAAAACGACGACTCGCTGGTACTGCGGCTCGTGTACGGCAAGCGCGCCATCCTGCTTCCCGGCGACGCCGAAAAGGATGCCGAACAGGAAATTGTGGCGGAGACGCCCGGCGATGCGTTGCGCGCCGACGTGCTGAAGGTGGGGCACCACGGGAGCAGGAATTCGACGACGCCGGAATTTCTCGCGCGGGTGCATCCAAGCCTCGCCTTGATCTCCTCGGGGGCAGACAACCCATATGGGCATCCGAGCCCGGAACTTCTGGAGCGGCTCGCGCTGGCGGGTGTGCGTATCCTGCGCACGGACCAGAACGGAGCGATTCACGTAGTGACAGATGGAGAGTCCTTGCAGGTGTCGTGCTACGTCGCGTGTCTCGTGGCCCCTCGAGCCGATGCCTCAACGGGAGCGCAACGAGCCGATCAAGAGCAGAAGCGCCAGAACTAGCGCGAAGCCAATGGCCGCTTGGTATTCGCGGTTCTTCTTGTATTGGGCCCAGGAAAAGGCACTGTCTGCGGGCGCACCACTGCGAGCCGGAAACAAGCGGGGGAAAAAGAGCGGTACGCGCCGCGCGTACTCTTCAAACGCTGCGCCGAAGTGGCCGCGGAGCTCGGCTTCTTCACGGCGCATGACGATCGAATAAAACACCGCGAAATAAGCACCAATCAAGAGGGCGGCGAGCCAAGAATTCGTAATCACAGCGAGACCGAGAGCGAGGACCGCGCTGCCGAGATAGAGCGGGTTGCGCGTGTGGGCATAAGGGCCGGTGACAGTGAGCGATTCCTGCTTGTGCAGATAACCGGCAGCATAGGCACGCAATAGGAGACCCAGTGCACCGATTAGACCGCCGTAGATAATGGTGCGCGGCGCGGGTCGCGCCAACCAAAAAACTGCCACGGCAAGCGGATAGCCGAAGCGCACGCGCCAATGGGCGAAGAAACTGCCCGAGCTGGTCATTGCAGCTTCTCCAAGCGGCGATGAACGGCGTCGAGCACCTGCTCGACCGTAATCGAGAGCATCGAAGCGGCGGGAGAATGGCCCCGCTCGTGTTCCATCCCTTCGAAGCGCTCATTGCAGACGACCACATCGTCCTTCCCGTAGGGACCATTGCGCACGGGATCTGTGGGACCGTACAGGCCGACGACCGGTGTCCCGAGGGCGACGGCGAGATGGAGCGGGCCCGTGTCGCCTGCAACCACGAATTTCGCGCCAGCAAGTAGTGACTTGAGCTCCTGAATCTCGCCCCGGAAAAGAATCACGTTGGCAGGCGCCGCTGCGCGTGCCACCGCCTCGGCGAGCGGCTCTTCGCCGGGGCCGTAATTGACAACCGGACGCAAGTCCCTCTGCGCGCCGAGTTCTCGACAAAGTTGGCCGTAGCGCTCGGCCGGCCAACACTTGGAGCCCCAGCCACCCCCCGGATTGACGACGAAGAACGCGCCCACGTCACAAGAAAGCATTCGGCGGGCAAAGGGTTGCGGCTCCTCGATCCATTTGGGAAATCCAATGCCAAAAATCCTCGGACTGGCTCCGGCGGCACGAGCGAGGGCCCGATTCTGGTCGGCGATATGGCCGGGCGGAGGAGAGATCTGGTCCGTATAAAAGAATGCGGCGCCGGACTCGCGGAGGAAGGGACGGGCGAAACCAATACGGCGCGGCGCGCCGGAAAGATATGCCAAGAGCGCGGATTTGTAGAGCCCCTGAAAGTCGATGGCGCAAGTGTAGCGAGCGGCGCGCAGTTTGCGCACAGTGACCGCGAGACTTTTCCATGAGCCGCGATCGAGCCGAATGATTTCATGAAAATCGCCGCAGGGGATCAAGATGTCGGCCCAGCGGCAGTCCACAAGCCAATCGACTTGCGCCCCTAGAAACGAACCGCGGAGCATGGCGGCAGCAGATGCGCTAAGAACGATATCCCCAAGCGAACTCAGGCGAACTATCAGAAAGCGCGACTCAGCCATTTGAAGAGCGAATCCGGGCCAGGAGTTCTCGTGTGGAATGATGCTTCGGGTCACCGACAATGGCAACGCGAATGCCCAGCCGCGCCGCAACGTCGCGCTCTGGGACTGTCTCCGCTGTGTAGTCTGTGCCCTTGGCGTGTACGTCGGGATGAATTTCCGCAAGAAGTTCCCCGACATCGAGACTGCTGAAAAGTACAACGTAATCCACCGCGCGCACCGCGGCGACGAGCTGCGCGCGAGCTTCTTCAGGCAGAATTGGGCGGCCCGGGCCCTTGAGAATCCGAGCGCTGTTATCGGAATTGAGCGCGACGACAAGCACGTCGCCTTCGCGGCGCGCGCCTTCGAGATAACGCACATGGCCGACGTGCAGCATGTCAAAAATGCCGTTCGCCAGGACAATGCGTTGCCCCAGGCGGCGGTGTTCTGCGAGCCGGTCGAGCAGGACTTTCCGCGTGACGATTTTTTCTGCTGCCCGGCGCATGGGTCAAGAACCCGTCACCTCGCGGCGCATGGCATCGAGCAATTCTCCGCGGCGCACGGTGGCGGTGCCGCGCTTCATCACGACGAGGCCGCCGGCAATGCTGGCGATGTGCGCAGCTTCGGGGAAACTCGCTCCGGACGCGAGCGCCAGAGTATATGCTGCGAGAACGGTGTCGCCGGCGCCAGTCACATCCACAGCCTGATCACTGCCATAGATGGCGATTTGGGCGGTAGGCATGCCGGCTTCAAAGAGCGCCATCCCATCGCGGCCACGCGTCACAAGGAGAGCGGAGAGTTTCATTTCGCTGAGCGTCGTGCGGCCACAGCGCTCGAGTTCTTTCCAATTCTGCCCGATCGCGGTGTGGTGCAGGTTCTCGAGCTCCGGTTCATTCGGCGTCGCCGATGTGATGCCCGTGCCTGCGTACGCGGTCAGGTTGCAGCGCGCATCGAGCGTGGAGACCAGTTTGCCCTTGCGAGAGGCCAGAACGGCCCTGATCAGAGCGGGCGAGGCCACGCCGAAGCCGTAGTCGCAGACGGCCAGAGCGTCCGCTGAACGCAGAAACTTGCCCAGTTTTAGCTGGAGTTTCTTCCGGGCTGACTCGGGCGGCAGGCCGTTCGGCTCGCGGTCAACGCGCAAGACCTGCTGTCTGACCGTGTGCGCCCAGCCGGCGAGGAATCTCGTTTTTACAGGAGTCGTCCATCCGCGCGCGCGCACGATACCGGAGACGTTAACGCGCTTTGAATGGAAGTATTCGATCAAGGCTTGACCTGCCGCATCATCGCCGACCACGGAAACCGGCAAAACGCGCGCGCCGAGGTCGGCCAGATTGTTGACTGCGTTGGCACCGCCGCCGGGAAAAAGCTGCGTTTCACGGTGGCGGAGTATGAGGACGGGCGCCTCGCGGGAAACGCGAGAGATTTCTCCCGCTTGATACTCATCGGCCACAAAGTCCCCGAGGACAACGATCTTCCTGTTCACAAAATGTTCGACGAGTCCGATCAGCGAAGGGAAATCTACCGCTGCCGAAGCCGCCTGGACGGGCCCCAGATGTTTCTTCATCGCGGCTCCTTGAGAATCCAGGTCACTGCTCCGGAAAGATCATCGGCTAGAAAGTCCGGCTGCCCCGGCCAGCTTGGGCCGTGCCATTCGAGTTCGCCGCGGCCGTAGCCGGTGGCGACGAGGATCGCGCGCGCGCCAGCGCGATGCGCCATCTCCACGTCGGCGTAGCGATCGCCGACGACAAAGGAGCGCTTGAGATCGAGGTTGTGCTCGCGAGCGGCTTGCTTAAGGAGACCGGTCTTGGGCTTGCGGCACTCGCAGCCATCCTGCGGACCGTGCATGCAAACGTAAATGCCATCGACACGTGCGTCCGCAAGCCCTAGCTGACGGGTCATCTCCCGGTGCACTTCATCGACGAGAGACGCGGGAAATAGGCCTCGGGCGACGCCCGACTGGTTCGTCACGACCATGACGGGAAGGCCGGCAACGTTCAAACGCTGGATGGAATCCGCAGCAAAGTGGAACATGCGGAAGCGGCTCAAGTGATTCAAATAGCCGACTTCTTCGATGACAGTGCCGTCGCGGTCGAGAAAAACGGCGGGGCGAAGTGGAGGTGCATCAGGCAAGGGGTGCTGCTCCTCGCGAGAGCCACGTCCGCGCGGCGGCGGCAACGGCCTCCGGCGTGATGCTCTTCATGCAGCGATGATCGATGGGGCAGCGGCGCAGGAAGCAGGGGCTGCAAAAGGGTTTTTCCTGAACGATGGTCCGGCGCGAGGTCACCGGAGCCGTGCCGTGCGGATCCGTAGGGCCGAAAATGGCGACGACGGGCAAACCGACGGCGGCCGCAACGTGCATGGCTCCCGAGTCGTTGCCCACGAAAAGGTGGCACCGAGAAAGCATTGCGGGCAGATCAACCATCGTTGTCTTTCCGGTGACATTGACAGGGACGCGATCCATATCTGAGGCGATTGCGCGCGAGACTTCCTCTTCAGTGCGCGTTCCGAAAAGAATCACATCGGCATCAAACTCCGCTTGAAGGCGGTTGGCAAGCGCTGCGAAATTGGATGGAGCCCAGCACTTCGCCGAGCCGTACGATGCGCCTGCGCCAATGGCGATACGCAAGACATTGGAGCGCGCTCCCGCAACAAGCAAGTTGTTTTCTGCGTCGCGAACGCTGGGAACCCCGAGGCTGAGCGAAATCCAAGTCTCACCCTGGAGCGATTCGAGCCACCCGGCGCGGCGGAGCAATTCGAGATAGTAATACTGCTCGTGCGCGGGAATTCCGCCGGAACGAGGCACCGGGATCGAGCGCGTGAGCAGGACGCCGCGAGCATCGCGCGCATAACCGATGCGCTCGGGAATTCCTGCGCGCCAGGCGAGCCAAGCAGCATCCATAGCGTTCTGCAGGAGAACGGCCACATCAAAGCGACTGGCACGCAATTTCTTCGCAAGCCGCTCGCGGCCGCGCCAACCGCAATGAATCCCGTTTGCGTCGTATTCCAGCAGGCGATTCGCAAAACCCTCGTTGTGATAGAGAGCGGCAACCTGGGGGCGCGCGAGGACGCTAAGCTCAGCATCGGGCCATTTGGCGCGAATCGCGCGCAAGGCGGGCAACGAAAGCACAGCGTCACCGACCCAGTTGGTAGCCCGGACGAGGATCTTCATGCCGCAGCTCCGCGAGCCCCGAGCTTCGCACTGATTACTTTGAGGAACTGTTTCTCATCTGGGATCGCCAACTCGATGACAGCGATAAACACCGGAAACCGGACAAATCGGGCCTGACGTAAATTTTGAGCGTCTTTTTCCGTTGTCACCAAAGCCTTTGCGCCTGCCCGCACGGCGTTGCGTTCCAGCCTTTCTACGTCCTCCGTTGTGTAACGATGATGATCCCTAAACGTTGCGCTACCCGCTAAAACCACGCCCCAACGTTCCAAGTCCTGAAAAAACGCGCGGGCATTTCCGATTCCGCAAAACGCGAAAAAATGATCCCCGCCAAGTTCCGCTGGGGTCTTCAGACTGCGATCACCAGAATGAACGCGAAACCCGAGGAGTCGAGTGGTGGCAGGAAAGATTGGAAACTTTGCGACCCTTTGCATGGCCAACAGCGCGAGATCCTGGTTCTCCATGCGGGTAAAGACAACGAGGTCGGCACGGTTGAGCGCTGACCGCGGTTCACGAAGACGGCCGGCAGGAAGAAGCCATTCTCGACGTTCGGGCCGCGTAGCGTCCACGAGAACGATGTCGAGGTCGCGCGTGAGCTGAAGATGTTGGAAGCCGTCATCGAGAAGAAAAACATCGATTCCCTCTTCTTCAAGGCGTTTTCCTTCGACGAAGCGATTTCCCCCTACGCCGAACGCGGCTCGCGTTCCCAGTCGTTCCCTCATCAACTCGACTTCGTCGCTGGTGCCGCGCGAGCCGCGATAGCCGCGGCTGAGGATGGCGACGCGTTTCCCCTGCGCGAGCAGGCGCTCAGCGATCCACAGCACCAGGGGAGTCTTGCCGGTGCCGCCAACCGTGAGATTGCCCACGCTGATTACGATGCCGTTGAGTCGTCTCCGCTGCAGCCATCCGCGGGCGTAAGACCAGGCGCGCAAGCGCGTGAAAATGCCCCAGGCAGCCGACAGCGGCCACAGCAAGATGCGAATGGGTAGCGGCAGATTCATTTTCCGTGCGGAGACGCGGCCGCGGCAACCGCGCGCGGCGGCAAATAAGAGGCAATCGCCGCGAAAGCGCGGTCCGTGGCGCCGCGGTTTTCTTCCACAAGGCGCTTTGCCACTTCGCCGCAAGCCTGCATCCTAGCCGGATTGCGCAGGAGGTGGATCCAGGCCACGCCGACATCTTCGGGGCTATGCGTTTGAATCGCGGCGCCAGCGGCGGCGAAGCGCGAAGTAATCTCGGCAAAATTCTCCGTGTGTGGACCCACGATCGGGATTTTGCCGAAGGCAGCAGGCTCGAGGATGTTGTGGCCGCCGGCCGGAACGAGCGAGCCGCCCACGAATACGACGTCGGCGACGCGGTAGAGCGAGGCAAGCTCGCCGATGCTGTCGAGAAGAATCACGCTCACGTCATCGGGGACGGCGCCGTCGGCGGGTGCAATTGGATGAGCGGCGCTCGCTGGAGCAGGCAACGGCAATTGGGAGCGGCGAAGAAATTTACGGTGGGACTCGTCGATGAATTCGGCAGCAGCATCGAAGCATTCCGGCTTGCGAGGGGCGAGAACGAGAAGAGAGCGCGCGTGATCGCCCTGAAAAACGCCGAACGCAATCAGCACGAGCGGCTCCTCGCCGGCCACGACGCTGCCGGCGACGACGAGCGGCCTGCGATTGCGCTCGGTCACCTGCGTTTCCAGCCAGGCGGCGAGGGGCGAGTCGGCAGGAGGATTCAGATCGTATTTGAGATTACCGTTCACGGAAACGCGCTCAGGAGGCGCTCCGAGCGCACGAAGGCGCGCCGCGTCCTCCTCGGTCTGCATGAGAAAAGCCGCAGGTTGCGACAGGACGCGGGCGATAAAGGGCCTTAGAACCAAGCCAAGCACAGCGAACCATTTCTGGTAGCGCGCAAAAGAACGCGGAGAGAGGCGGCCGCCGACGAAAAGCACCGGCACATGGTCACGTGCGGCCGCACGAAGAAAATTCGGCCAGATTTCCGTCTCGAGAATGACGACGAGCGCGGGCCGGACGAAGCGAAACGCGCGACGCACGGCGAAACTCCAATCGAGGGGAAAGTAGATGATTGCGTCGGCAAAGGGTATGCGCTCGCGGGCCAGCTTCCGGCCTGTCGCTGTCGTGGTGGAAACGATAAGCGGGCGGTCTGGATACTGGTCTTTAAGGCGGCGAGCGAGCCCCACAGCTGAAAGAACTTCGCCGACCGAGACGGCGTGAAGCCAGATGGAGTCCATGCGATCCGCGGGCAGCTTGTAGATCGAGGCGTAAGTAATCCCCAGACGTTCCCGCAGGCCGGAAAAATACTTGCCGTGGCGCAAGCCCTGGACGATCCAATACGGCACCAGGAGCACCGCCGCAACTGCGGTCAAGACGCTATAGAGGAAATACACCGATGGTTTCCCCCGCTCTCTTTGCGACCCGAATCACGCTCGTAGCCTGGCAGTGGCAACCCGCCGCAACCGTTGGGAATCGAAGCCGCCGTGGAACAAACCAGCTATTATAGACGCATGCCCGAGCGATTCCCCGGAATATCAGCCCGAATTGCGATGTATTTGGTGGCAGTCTCCGCCGCTTCAGTGTTTGCGGCTGAGTTTTGGATGAGCGCCAGGATGCAAAATGCAACCACTTGGGCCGCACAGGATGCGCACGAAGGATTAACGGTCACCGCCGAGCCGTGGACCGACCCCTCGCTCTACAAACGCCAATTCAAAAAGAGAAATCCGCTGACCGCTGGTATCGCCGCAATCCGAGTGACGTTCCAGAATGATTCCGCGGACACTCTGCGGGTGAATCTCGAGCGAATCCAGCTCCAAGTGACAATTTCCGAAGACAGCCGACAAAACCTTCCCGCGCTCTCTCCGGAAGAGGTGGCTGACCGCACACTGAGCGCAGCGACAAGGGATCCGACGGCGAGGCGGGTACCCCTGCCGATTCCGCTCGGGAGATCGAAGCCGAATCGCACAAAAGAGTGGATGGAGCTCGAGAAAGCGGCGAGAGACGCGGAAGTGTCGAGCAGCATCGTTCCGCCGCATGGCAAGGTGCAAGGACTCCTCTACTTCGATGTGGCCAGCCAGTTGGATCTGCTCTCGACGGGGCATTTGTACATTCCAGAAATCATTTCACTCGAGAGAAATAAGTCGCTTTTCTATTTCGACATCGATCTCGCAAAGAAAGCGTCGCGCTAAGGCGGCGAGGGCTTGATTTGCCGACCGCGCGCGTCTCGGATAACATGACTGCGCAAGCAAACCCGGAACCTGCCGACGTATGCGAACTCTTCTCGAAGAACTAAACCCCGAGCAGCGGCTTGCCGTGGAATCAACCGACGGTCCGCTGCTCATTTTGGCCGGCGCGGGCACAGGCAAAACGCGGGCGATCACGCACCGAATGGCGCATCTCGTGGCGAAAGGCATCCCCGCAGAATCCATTCTGGCAGTCACGTTCACAAACAAGGCGGCCGAGCAGATGCAGGAGAGGTTGAGAGATCTCCTGCTGCGCTCCGGGATGGCCCCGGCCTCGCCGTGGATCTCGACGTTTCATGCCCTCTGCGCGCGAATCCTGCGGCGCGAGGCGGCTACCGCAGGCCTGGCTCGCGACTTTTCCATATTCGACGAAGAAGACCAATTGGCTGTGGTGAAGCTTGTTCTTAGACAACTGGAGATGTCCGAGGAAAAGCTTTCTCCAAAGAACATCCTGAGCCGGATCAGCTGCGCCAAAAATCACGAGATCATGGAAGCGGAGGCCGTTGGGGAAGACGGACGGCGCACAGCGCGGGTATACACGGCGTACGAGAAGCTGTTGGCGCAGAGCAACGCAGTCGATTTCGATGACCTGCTTCTTCGCGCCGCGAAACTTTTGGGGCAGGCTCCCGCGGTGCGGGCGCGGTGGCAGGCGCGGTTCCGCTACATCCACGTGGACGAATATCAGGACACGAATCGAGTGCAATACGAAATTTTGCGACTGCTCACGGGACCCGAGCAAAACGTTTGCGTGGTGGGAGATGAGGATCAAGCCATCTACCGCTGGCGCGGCGCGGACGTAGGCATCCTGTTGCGTTTCGCCGAAGATTTTCCAAAGGCGCGCGTGGTGCGGTTGGAAAGGAATTACCGTTCGACGCAGAAGATTCTCGACGCGGCGGGCGCGGTAGTGGCCAACAACTCGCAGCGCCTGGGGAAATCCTTGTTCTCGGAACGGGAGACGGGGTCGGGCTTACGCTTTTTCGAAGCGCGCGACGCCCAGGCCGAAGCAGAGCATGTAGCGGGAGAAGTCGGCCGGGTGCTGGGGGAAGACTTGTCGCAGACCTGCGCCGTGCTCTACCGAACGAATTTTCAATCGCGCGCGTTTGAAGAAGTGTTCCGGCGGCTGGGGATCCGCTATCGACTCGTCGGCGGGTTCAGCTTTTATAGCCGCGCCGAAGTGAAGGACGTCCTAGCCTACGCGCGGCTGGCATTTCATCCCGAGGACGACATTGCGCTGTTGCGCGTGCTCAACATTCCGCCACGGGGAATCGGCAAAGCGAGTGTGGAGATGCTGCGCGAGACGGCGGGGCGGACGGCAGTCCCGATCTGGCGCGCCGTTGAAGCGCTCTTGACCGATGGCGGGTCCGGGCGCGCGGTGGCTCCGCTACGCGCTTTTCACGAATTGATTCGGAGCTTGCAGGATGATCTTTTGCATCGACAGCCGACTGAATTCGTGCGACAGATCCTGGACCGAACCGGCTACATGGACATGCTCCGTGAGAGGGATACGCCCGAGGACATCTCCCGGATGGAAAACCTGGAGGAACTGGTGCGCGCCGTGGCTGAAAGCACGGAGGCGGGCGAGAGCTTCGCCGACTTTCTGGACCACGCGGCACTGGTCAGCGATGCGGACGCCTATGAAGAAAAGCCCGGAGTGACGTTGATGACGCTGCACAGCGCCAAGGGGCTTGAGTTCGATCACGTTTTTCTCGCGGGGCTCGAAGAGGGCATCTTCCCGCATAGCCGTTCGAGCAAAGATACGGCGGAACTCGAAGAAGAAAGGCGCTTGTGCTACGTGGGGATGACGCGCGCGCGCTCGACGCTCACGCTGACGCGCGCGGTGTACCGCCGGGTCTTCGGCGACGAGCAGAGACTTCGCGCTTCGGAGGCGTCGCGTTTCCTGGCAGAAATTCCGGGTGAGTTGGTGGAGACCATGCGGGGTTCAATGGCCGAATTCGGCGAAAAGCGCCGATACGTGCCTGACCCCGAATACTCCTATTCGCCGGAAGAGTTTGTCCGGCGCGTGCGCGCGGGAGCTAACGGGCCCTACAGACCACGGCGAACGCGAAGCGGCGAGGATTCCGCGAGGCCCGGGCGGCAAAGAAGAGCGGCAGACGAATCGGATCCGCTGATTGGCCAGAAGGTGCGTCACCCGAGCTACGGTGTGGGCACGGTCGTGGAAATTGAGGGAGACGCGGACGACCGGCGCATCTCGGTGAGCTTTGGAAGCCGGGGGACCAAGAAATTCATCGAGCGGTATGCCCAATTGGAGCCAGCGTGAAGGAACGGCATCCCGTTGCGCCTGAGAGCTTCTCAGGGTAAAGTGACCGGAACTCCGAGACCGAATCCGAGTGTTCCGGACCTCCGGCCCAGTCGGATACGAATGGAGAGGACGGGTGGGATCACAACTCTTCCGCTGCAAGAGTATCGACCAGCTCCTGGCAGATTCCGAAAATCCTGAAAAACGACTCAAGAAAACGCTCGGCTGGATCAGCCTGACGGCCCTGGGCATCGGCGCCATCATCGGCACCGGGATTTTTGTCTTGACGGGCACGGCCGCAGCGGGCGAGCAGGTGCAATACCCTTCCCTGCTGAAGGCACCTGTGCTGGACGTCCTCTTACACGGCGCCCATGCTACAGGAATCAGCGGCCGCCCAGGAGCCGGGCCGGCCATCGCACTATCATTTTTCCTGGTTGCCGTCGTTTGCGGTTTCGCGGGCCTGTGTTACGCCGAACTCGCTTCGATGATCCCCATCGCCGGAAGCGCGTACACATACACCTATGCGACGCTTGGAGAACTGGTGGCTTGGATCATCGGCTGGGATTTGATTCTGGAGTACGCGGTTTCCAACATGGCGGTCGCCGTGGGTTTTTCGGCGTACGTCGATAGCTTTCTGCAGACATTTGGCATCCATCTTCCGCAGACCTTAAGCCAGCCGGCGTATTCGCCCATGACGGGATGGGCGCTCCACTTCAACGTTGTCGGCTTCTTGATCGTCATGCTGCTCACCATATTGCTGGTCATTGGTATTCGTGAGTCGGCCGAAGCAAACAGCGTGATGGTCGGGATCAAGCTTGTCGCGATTTTCGTCTTCGTCGTTTTTGCCTCCAAGTATATCCATGCAACGAACTGGCACCCATTTATGCCCAATGGCTGGCAAGGGGTCCTGACCGGCGGGGCGATTGTGTTTTTTTCCTACATCGGTTTCGATTCCGTTTCGACGGCGGCGGAGGAGTGCAAGAATCCGAAAAGGGACCTGCCGATCGGGATCTTGACCTCATTGTTCATCTGCGCGGCTTTGTACGTGGGGGTCGCCATCGTCCTTACGGGGATTCAGCCGTTTCACATCTTCAAGGGCGATGCCGCGCCGGTGGCTACCGCGCTGCACAATATCGGGCTGGATCATTTGCAGCGTTGGGTCACAATCGGCGCGTTAATGGGCATGATCTCCTCTCTCTTGGTGTATCAGCTTGGACAGGCCCGCGTGTGGTTCGCAATGTCGCGGGACGGGTTATTGCCGAACGCATTCTCCAAAGTGCATCCCCGTTTCAGGACTCCGCACGTGGCGACGTGGGTTGCGGGAATCTTCGTCGGAATCCCAGCGGGGATTTTCGATATCGGCACGCTGGCCGACCTCTCGAACATCGGCACGTTGTTTGCCTTTGTACTCGTGTCCATCGCCGTATTGATCCTGCGCAAAACGCAGCCGGACCGTCCACGAGGTTTCCGCGTTCCCTTGGTGCCGCTGGTGCCGATCCTGTCGGTGGGCACATGTGTTGTCCTGATGGCGAGCCTCACATTGGAGAATTGGATTCGCTTTTTTGTTTGGCTGGCGATTGGGCTCGTCATCTATTTCCTCTACAGCCGCAAGCGGAGCACACTGCAAGCGTCTGCGGCGCCGTAATGAGAGAATAACGGAATGCGGAGGAAGTCACTCGAGGTGGATCGAAGCCGAATTCGTGCGTTTATCGCCGCACTGGCGCTGGGAACCTTACTTCCGGCCCCGGCACTGGCATGGGGGCAGAACGCACACAAGCTTATCGTCAGCAAGGCAATTGAAACCCTGCCGCCTGAGCTGCGAGCCTACTTTGAGGGAAATCACGCATTTCTCCTCCAGCACGTCATGGACGCCGAGCAAACGGCCAACAAGACACCCGGAGAGCGCAGGAACCTCTATCTCTATCTGGAGCGCTACGGGCGCTTCCCGTACGAGAGCTTGCCCAGAAGCTACAAGGCGGCCGTTGCGAAGTTCGGCAGAGCGAAGCTGGAAGCCAACGGACTGCTTCCGTGGGAAGTCGGCGTGTACAGCGAGCGCCTTACAAATGCGATGAAAGCGGGCCGGTGGGAAGAGGCGCGGCTCGATGCGGCCTTTTTGGCGGCTTACGTTTCGCAGTCGCACAACCCGTTCAGCACGACGGATAATTATGACGGCCAGCTTACCGGGCAGAACGGGATCAGCGGGCGTTTCGGCACGATGCTGATTGACCGCTTCTCTTCGTTTTTTCCCATGCGGCCGAACGACCCGGTATTCATCGAGGACGCGACCGACCACGCGTTCGAGGCGTGCTTGAGCGCGCATAGCTGGCTCGAGACGAT
Source organism: Acidobacteriota bacterium (assembly GCA_003224195.1). Classification (GTDB taxonomy): domain Bacteria; phylum Acidobacteriota; class Terriglobia; order Acidiferrales; family UBA7541; genus Acidiferrum. Next base: position 13,535 of record QHYP01000069.1, read on the forward strand.
TTTGCTGGCCGATCGCAATGCGCGGGTGGGTTTGCCAAGTTACACCGATGAATATTTCGACCGCTTTTATAACCAGGCGGCAGCGATCTTGATCCGGCAGGTTTCGGACGCGGCCACGGATGTGGCTTCCTACTGGATGACGGCCTGGATCAATGCCGGCCGGCCCGCCTTGCCGCCGCGTTGACAGGAAACGGATGTCCGAGCCATGTCTCACCGCAGAACTCCTCTCGCGGCCAAAGGCGGAATTGCATCTGCACCTCGAAGGGTCCATCGAACCTGCCACGGTATGCGAGCTGGCTGCGCGCCAGGGCGCCTCGGTAAGCGAAGCAGAGGCGCGACGCCGTTACGCGTACCGCAACTTTGCTGAATTCATAGAAGCGTTCAAATGGGTCACGTCCTACCTGCGAACTCCGGAAGATTACGCCCTCATTACGCGGGAGCTTGCCGGTCGGCTCATCGAACAGAATGTGGTCTACGCGGAGGTTACGCTGTCGGTTGGGGTGATGCTCCTGCGTCAGCAAGATGTCGAGGCCAACTTTGAAGCCGTTTGCGCTGCGGGCAAAGAGTTCCGCAGAAAAGGCTTACGGCTCGCTTGGATCTTTGACGCCGTGCGCCAGTTCGGCAGCGAAGCGGCAATGAGAATTGCACAAGTGGCCGCGAAACATCGGTCGGCTGGTGTGGTAGCATTCGGGATCGGAGGAGATGAACTATCCGTTTCCGCCGCTGAGTTTCGCGGCGCCTATGACTATGCCGCCGAGCAGGGTCTCCACAGGTTGATCCACGCGGGCGAAATCGGCGGACCCTGGCAGGTTCGGGACGCGGTCGAACTTCTCGGAGTGGAACGCATCGGCCATGGCATCGGAGCGACGCACGATCCCGCGCTTCTCGATCTTCTCGCCGAACGAAGAATTCCCCTGGAGATCTGCCCGACAAGCAATCTACTGACGGGCGCGCTGGCGCGTCTGCGGGGCAGAGACGATGTGGAGATTCTGGACCACCCGCTTCCGCAGCTTCTTCGTCATGGCGTGCCGGTCGTTTTGTCCACAGACGACCCCGCGATGTTTCAAATCACGCTGGTTGAAGAATATCGGCGCGCGCACGCGATGGGCCTGACGGAAGCCGAACTGGTCCATCTGGCGAAGATGAGCTTTGCATACGCCTTTTTGCCCTCGGCCGAACGCGGCCCCCTGGTCGCCCGGAGCAACGTGGGCACTTCCTGACCGATGTTATACTGGCGACATGAAAGCCCACGTGTGGGTCATGCCAAAGCGGACCGTCCTCGATCCGCAAGGCCAGACGATTCAGCATGCCCTGTCGTCGCTCGGGTACAAGGCGGTGAAAGACGTTCGCCAGGGAAAGTTTTTTGTTCTGGACCTTGAAGGTTGGAGCCGCGACAACGCCCAGAAGGAACTGGAGCGTATTTCGCGCGAAGTGCTCACCAACCCGGTCATTGAGGAATACCGTTTTGAGATCGTGGAGTAGGCCACGAAGCCCGCTCCGGTGAATCCCCGATGAGATTTGCGAGAGTGCGCCGGCTTTTCGCTTGGGGCGAAAAATGCCATGCTAACGTCTTTGGATGGCCTCTAAGTTTGCGTTGGGGAGTGCCCGCCCATGTGTGGAATCGTCGGTTACATCGGCCCGAAAAAAGTCGTACCCCTGATCATTGACGGCCTGAGGCGGCTGGAATACCGAGGCTACGATTCCGCGGGCATTGCCGTGGTGAATGACGGCAAGCTCGATGTGCGCCGCGCCTCCGGAAAGCTGCGCAATCTCGAAGAGGCTATAAACAAAGCGCCGCTCGAAGGCACCTACGGGATCGGCCACACCCGCTGGGCGACGCACGGGCGCCCCACGGAGGAAAATGCCCATCCCCACCGCGATTGTACGGGGAAAGTGGTCGTGGTCCATAACGGGATCATCGAGAACTATCTCGAACTGAAACACCAACTGCAGTCCGAAGGCCACAAATTCGTTACTGAGACCGACACGGAGGTCGCGGCGCACCTGGTAGAAAAGTTTCTTCCCGGCAGGCCGCTCGAGGAAGCGGTGCGGCTGGCCGTGAGGCAGATCCGTGGCGTGTATGCGCTGGCGGTCCTGTCGGCAACTGATCCTCTCAAGATTGTCGCCGCGCGCATGGGTCCGCCGTCCGTGATCGGAGTCGGCGAGGGAGAGTATTTCGTCGCCAGTGACATTCCGGCGCTGCTCCAGCATACGCGCAGCATCTTTTTCCTCGTTGACGGAGACATTGCCGTCCTGACGCCGCAGGGCGTGCGCGTAATGGACCACGAAGGCCAGCCGGTCCCGCGGCCGCCGCAGCATGTCGCCTGGGACCCCATCATGGCGGAAAAGGGCGGCTACAAGCACTTCATGCAGAAGGAAATCTTCGAGCAGCCGCGCGCCGTGCGCGACACCCTGCTCGGACGCATTTCCCAGGATACCGGCAAGATCTTCCTCGAAGAGATGAAGATCACTGAGCAACAGTTCCGCGCCTTCGACCAAGTGCGAATTGTGGCGTGCGGAACGAGCTGGCACGCCGGCCTGGCGGGCAAGTTCATGATCGAAGAGCTGGGACGGCTGCGGACGGAAGTGGATTACGGAAGCGAATTCCGTTACCGCAACCCCATCGTCGATGAGCGGACATTGACGGTTTGCATCAGCCAGTCGGGCGAGACGGCGGACACGCTCGCGGCACAGCGCGAGGCGAAGCAGAAAGGCTCTCCGACGATCGCCATCTGCAACGTGATGGGCTCGATGGTTACGCGCGAGGCCGCAGGGACGATCCTGACGCACGCCGGCCCCGAGATCGGCGTGGCTTCGACAAAGGCGTTTACGTCCCAGCTCACCGCGCTGCTGCTGCTCGGCGTCAAGCTGGGCGAGATTCGCAGAACGCTTTCCGCGGAAAGAGTGAAGGCTCTGCTTCAGGAATTCACGCGCATCCCGCACAAGATCGAGACGATTTTGCAGGGAGACGAGAAGGGCGTCTTTGAATCCCTGGCGAGGCAATTCTTCCGGCACACCGATTTTCTCTACCTCGGCCGAGGGATCCATTATCCGATCGCACTCGAAGGCGCGCTCAAGCTGAAAGAGATTTCCTATATTCACGCCGAGGGATACCCGGCGGGAGAAATGAAACACGGCCCGAACGCCCTGATTGACGAGAATCTGCCGGTGGTCGTTCTGGCCGCGCGCGACGAGAGCGATCCGAAATCCATGACGCTTTATGAAAAGAGCGTGTCGAATATCAAGGAAGTGAAAGCGCGCGACGGAATCGTGATTTCGGTCGTGTGCACCGGAGATCGCCTCGCGCGCGAGGCGAGCGACCACTTGATTGAAATTCCTTCGGCGCCGGAACTACTTTCCCCCATCCTGGAAATCATACCGCTGCAGCTCCTTGCCTATCACATTGCGGTGCGCCGCGGCTGCGACGTGGACCAACCACGAAACTTAGCCAAGTCGGTGACCGTGGAATAGAGGGAGCACTTCCGATCTCCTGCTGGGGCTTGCTGCGAATTTCTCGGGCTACTGTAAAATAGTCATAGGATGCGGATATATCTGCAAACATCCGCGATCACTTTGCTGATGTTCTGCGCGCTGGCGAGCCCAACGTGCGCACAGGCTCCGGCGGGGGGTGCGATCCTGGAGAGCATACGCGCGGAGGGAAGCCATATCCCGGAGGCGCAGATTGTTGCTGAAACGGGGTTGAAAAACGGCGACTTGGTGACCAAGGACCAGCTCCAATTGGTCGCTGACCGGCTGGGGCACCTCGGGCTTTTTGAAAAGGTCAACTACGAATATCACACGCGAGTCGACGGGCTGAGTCTCGTATTCCATTTGAAAGATGCGCCGCGCGTGCCGGTCCTTTTCGACAATATCCCGTGGTTCACGGACACGGAACTGGGCGACGCCATCCGGAAGAGTGTTCCGTATTTTGACGGAACCGCCCCCGAGCAAGGCAGCTTGTTGGACCGCGTTGGCGAGGCGGTGACGGCGCTGCTCGCTGCTCACCAGCGAAACGTCGCCATCGAACACGAGGTAATCGCCAACCCGCTGGGCAACGGGAATGTTCTCCAATATAGAATCAGCGGCGCCTCTGTGCGCATCGCGCGGATGGAATTTTCGGATCCGCAGGCGGCTAATTCCCGTGCNCTCCAGCAACACCTTTCCGAAATCGTCGGCAAACCTTATTCCAGGCTGACGATTGATTTGTTTCTCGCCGAGCAGGTGCGTCCGATCTATCTCCAGCAGGGGTATCTGAAGGCGCAGATCGGGCCGCCGGACATACGCCTCACAGGAAATCCCAATTTGCCGCTGCCTGATTCCCTACCCGTCTATATTCCGGTGGCGGCCGGCGCGCAATACCACTGGAACGGCGCGCATTGGAGCGGCAACACGGTGATCACGGCGGCGGCCTTGACAGGAACTCTTGGGATGCACCTCGGGGGAATTGCGAATGCACTGGAAATCGAGGCTGGCTTGGACCGCGCCCGCGATGAATACGGACGGCTCGGATATCTCGACGCAAAGCTCGAGCCGCGGCCGGTCTTCGATGACGCAGCGCAGAAAGTTGCATATCAGGTTTCGGTTCAGGAAGGACAGCAGTACCGTTGCGGCCAACTGGTGCTGACCGGTGTTTCGCTGGCTGCGGAAAAACTGATTCGTGCCAAGTGGCCGGTGGCGAAGGGCGAGGTCTTTGATAAGCTAAAGTACGAAGACTTTCTGTTAAAGCTCGATAGACGCAGCTCGGAAATTTTTGGGGAGCTGCCGATCCACTACGACCAAGTGGGTCACTGGCTGCAAATCGACGCGCAGAAAGGCACCGTGGAGGTGTTGATCGATTTCAAGTGAATCCCAAATCGATTGCAACTGAAAAGTTGGTTCCCGGCCTCGAGAAAGCGGGAGTGTGCGCTATACTTTGCAGGTCATGGACGCAGTGGTGCAGTTGAGGACAACCGATTCGTTGGCGCGGTCCGCGGAAAAAAAACAGGAGCGCCTTCTCGAGTCGCTCAGTCGCTGCGATTCGCTGCTCGTGGCGTTTTCGGGCGGCGCGGACTCTGCCTATTTGGCCTGGGCGGCCAACCGCGCGCTTGGCTCCCGCGGGCTTGCAATCACGGCCCTTTCACCGAGCTTTTCCGCATACGATCGCGAACGGGTCGAAGGATTTGTCCGCGCCGTTTCCATGTCGCACGAATTCGTCGAAACGCATGAGCTGGAAAACCCGGCGTATCAGGCGAACCAGCCGGACCGCTGCTACCACTGCAAAGAGGAGCTGTTTTCGGTCCTCGACCAGTTGGCACAGGAACGTGGCTTCGCGGCGGTCGCATACGGCGTGAACGCGGACGATACGCTCGATTTCCGGCCGGGACATCGCGCAGCGATGGAACACCGCGTGCTCGCTCCGCTGCTGGATGCCGGCTTGTCGAAGCCTGAGATTCGTTTGCTTTCAAAGATGGCGGGCTTACCGACGTGGGACCGCCCTGCCTCCGCCTGCCTGGCCTCCCGACTGCCGTATGGAACGGAAGTGACCCATGAGAGATTGTCGTTGGTCGAGCGAGGTGAGGCTGCCCTTCGCGCGCTTGGCTTTCACCAGTTTCGGGTGAGGCTCCACGACCAACTTGCTCGCGTCGAAATCGCTCAAGAAGAATTGCCGAGGGCGCTCGCGCCCGAGATGGCCGCCGCGATCGCACGGGAATTGAAGTCGGCAGGCTTCACCTACGTGACGCTGGACCTGGAAGGCTACCGGCAGGGATCCCTCAACGATTCTCTCCGCCGGAGCTGAGCCATTGCATTTCGGTTTCACATGACTCTGCAATCGCGGGAACGGAACATCCGAAGCGCGATCTGCGTATACAGGAATGAAGGAACCAGCGGGGCCGACTTGTGGCCGGGAGGAACCATGTTGCAATTTCGCCGAAGCGCCATCGTGATGGTTGCCGCGACCGCTCTGGTGAGCCTCACGGGATGCGGGGTTGTCGCGTCAGAACAAGGCAGTTTTGACCGCACGCTGACCGTCAGTGGACCAGCGCGGCTGGAACTCTCAAACGGCTCCGGCGCCGTTCAAATCACGGGCGGACAAAGCGGCAAAATACACGTCCACGCCGAAGTCAGGGTACAGGGATTGCTTTTCGGCAACCCGCAGGAGCGGCTGGCGGACATTATTTCCAATCCACCGATTGAACAGCGGGGCGACACGATCCGCATCGGGAAGGATGGTCCGCGGCTGCGCAACGTCTCCATCACCTACACAATCGAGGTTCCCCGCGAGACAGAAGTGGAAGCGAGCGTCGGCTCCGGCTCGCAGGAACTCAGAGACGTGCGCGGACCGGTGAAGCTATCGAGTGGCTCCGGTTCAATTCACGCGCAAAAAATCGAGCGCTCGGCCACTTTTACGACAGGCAGCGGGAGCGTCGAGGCGGGAGATCTTGGCGATGACGTACGCGCATCCACGGGATCGGGCACGATCACGCTCTCCGGAGTAAAAGGCGAAGTGCGCAGCAGCACGGGCTCCGGCACGATTCATGTTTCGTCGTCGGGAGGCCGTGTCGAGGTCACAACGGGGAGCGGCTCGATCACTGTCACTGGCGCTTCCAACGACGTCAACGTGCGAACGGCATCCGGAACGATCAGAGTTGCGGGCAATCCCGCAGCGAGCAGCACTTGGGAGATGCATACGGCGTCGGGAAGCGTCGAACTGATCGTGCCGCCGACGGCTAACTTTCTGTTTTCCGCGAACGCGGTTTCCGGCGGAATAAGCACGGACATTCCCATCGTCGTGGAAGAGCAGGGCCGCCACGAATTGAGGGCACGCCTGGGGAATGGCGGCGCGCGAGTGCAGGTGCGCACGGTCTCCGGGGGAATCCGACTTCGCGGCTCGAATTCTGCAGCGCTTTAGTCCACGTCTGGCATTGCTCTAATACTCGGCGGCCGACAAGTTGCGTTTTGCACCCTTGTGGGTTCGATTGACTGCGGCCGCATCTCGCGCGGCGAGGATGGTGTTCACGTGAATAAGGACGGTGTCTTCGACGCACCGCGCGTAGCCGCCAGCAAGGGTGACAGCGACCGGGATGTCCCGGCGGCGGGCCTCATCAAATACCAGCCGGTCGCGCCGTCGTAAGCCCTCTTTCGTCAGCGCGAGGCCGCCAAGCTGATCCTCGCAATACGGATCGGCGCCGCCGACGTAGAACACGATTCCCGGATGGAATTCATCGAGCGAACGCTGCACCGCGGGTCCTAATGCGGATAGGTATTCATCGTCGTGCGCGCGGTCGGGCATGTTGAGATCGAGATCCGACGGAGGCTTATACGCCGGATAGTTATTCTCTTGATGGATCGACAGAGTGAAGACGGTGTCGTCTTTCCTAAAGATAGCCGCCGTGCCGTTTCCGTGATGAACGTCCGTGTCGATCACCATGGCTCTCCGGATGGCTCCATCCGCCTGCAAGCGCCGAATGGCGATGGCCACGTCGTGAATCGCGCAGAAGCCTTCGCCGTGGCCCGGATGGGCATGATGGAACCCGCCGCCAATGCTTGCCGCGAAGCCATCGGCAAGAGCCCGCTGGCCGGCAAGGATCGTTCCGCCGGCGGCGAGCCAGAAAGCCTGCACCGTCTCCGGCGAATATGGAATTTCGAGCTTCATGACATCGAGCGGAGTGAGCGAACCGGTCTTTAGCTTGCGCACCCAATCGATGGTATGGATGCGAAGCACATCTTCGTCGGAGGCGGGCCCAGGCGTGAGGAAATCCTCGGGTCCAGCCACCCGCTCGCGCAGGAGATATTCGGCGATGAGCCGGAACTTCTTCGATGGAAAAACGTGCGCGCCGAGATTCAGGTCGTAGCGGTCGTGATAGATAAGTTTGAAGGGGAGCATCAAACTTGAGGGCTGGGAGCGGTCAGTTTTCGCGCTCAAGAATGAAGTCCGGTAACGTAAGCAGCGCGCGGGCAAATTCCGAGTCTACCCTTCCGTCGATGGACGTTTTTGCTCTGTCCGCGTAATCGAGCGCCAGGAGCCGCACGCGTTCGAGCGCGCCCGAATCGCGCACAAGCGCCACAATCGCTTCCGGCCGAACGCTTTGAAATTCCTTTTCCGCCAGAACGCGTTGGACCAGTTCGCGGGCCTCACGGTGACCATTCTGGATGGCGTAAATGAGAGGCAGCGTGACCTTGCCCTCTTTCAAATCGCTTAGCACCGGCTTGCCGAGCTGTTCAGCCGAAGCAGTGAAATCAAGCAAATCGTCCACAAGTTGGAACGCGAGACCCGCACAGCGGCCGTACTCCGCCAGCGCTTTTTCCTCCGTGTCGCTGATCCCGCCGAGAATACCGCCGAGGCGAGCGCAACCGCTGAACAGGCACGCCGTCTTGCAGGTTGCCAGTTGGAGCGCATCGTCTTCGGTAACGTCCAGCTTGCCGAGCTTCGCGAGTTGGATGAGTTCGCCCTCCACCATTTTTTTCGTGAGCTCGATGAGAACATCCAGGGTGCGGAAGTTGCGCTGTTCCAGCGCAATCTGGAACGCCAGCATGTAGAGCCAATCGCCGGCGAGAACGCTGCGATGATTGCCCCATCGCGAATTCGCGGAGGGCCGGCCGCGGCGCTTGTCGGCGCTATCGATGACGTCGTCGTGGATCAGCGTGGCGCTGTGGATCAGCTCGACGACGGCGGCAAGCCGGACGGCGCTTTCGCCCCGATAGCCGGCGTAGCGTGCGGAAAGCAGGAGAAGAGCCGGCCGCAAGCGCTTTCCACCGCCTCCCAGCAGATAACTGCAAATCTCCGAGACCGGCTCGAAGGCGGCAGTACTCTCGCTGGCCAATTCGCGCTCGACGAGGGCGAGGTCGTCACGCACAAGGTCGAAAACTTCTTTTGCGGTCAACAGGGCGATGGGCCCCTCCTGCCCTCAGTTCGAAGCGCGGCGCTCTTCCGCCGCCAGATGCGCCGAGGACGACGCTGGCGCTAGCCGGAAGAAACGGCGGAAATTCTCCGCGGTCGCTCCGGCAAAATCTTCCGCGGATAAGTTTCTCACACTCGCCAGCGCGTGCGCTACTTCGGCAACGAAAGCGGGCTCATTGCGCTTGCCGCGACGCGATTGCGGCGCAAGGTACGGAGCGTCCGTCTCGATCAACAAATTCGCTAAGGGCAGCTCGGCCGCGACGTTCCGCAAATTCTGCGCTTTCGGATAGGTTGAATTTCCCGCGAAGGACACCAGAAAGCCCATCTCGAGCCCGCGGCGCGCCTCTTCGAGCGTGCCGCTGAAACAATGAAAAATCCCACCAAGTCCTGACGAGCGCCAGTTCTCCTCCAGAAGCGCGAGGCAGTCGGGCCAGGCCTCGCGGCAATGGATAATGACGGGGAGCTTGGATTGCCGCGCGAGCGCGAGTTGTTCCCTGAAAATGCGTTGCTGCGTCTCCGGGGGAGAAAAATTGTAGTGATAGTCGAGACCGATTTCGCCCCAGGCGATCACCTTGGGATGGCGAGCGAGCTGAGTTAGGCGATCGAGATGCTCGGTAGTGGCTTCCTTCGCTTCGTGCGGGTGAATGCCAATTGACGTATAGATCCAGCCGTGTTGCTCGGCGTAGGGCAACGCCGCGTCCAACTTTTCCGGGCCGGGGCCGGTGCCGATTGCGAGGAGAGTTTTGACGCCTGCCGCGCGCGCGCGGGCCAACATCTCCGCGCGGTCCTCGTCGAATTGTGGAAAGTCGATGTGCGCGTGAGAGTCGATGAGGTCCATGGTGAAAGTGGCCAGTGGTCAGCCGTAGGCGCGCAGCATCGGTCCCGATCCTCTCGGGATGCTGACCTCTACAAGCAAGCCGCCTACTTCAGCCGCGCGCCGACCTCCACTTCCTCGTGAAAACCAGCGAGAACGGGACGTCCCTCAGGACCCATGGCGGCGGCAACGATCATGCCGTTTGATTCCACGCCCCGCAGTTTTCGGGGCTGCAGATTGACCACAACGATTACTTTGCGCCCAAGGAGTTTTTCCGGTTCGTAATGCTGGGCAATGCCGGCGACGATCTGCCTCACTTCCGTGCCGATATCCACCGTCAGCTTGAGCAGCTTATCCGCTCCCTGGACGCGTTCGGCGGTCTTCACCTGGCCGACGCGCATCTCGACCTTCGCGAAGTCCTCGATGGAGATCTTGTGATTTGTAGCCTGCACGGCCGCCGCGCCTGACGAAGCGCTTGTGGCTGGTGCCATCGCCGGCTTTTGCGGTTCGTTTTCCATCGCTTCCATCCTCTCTATAGCTTCTGCCTTTTCCACGCGCGGAAAGAGCGCTTCGGCTTTGGCAATTTTGGTGCCCGGCTTGAGCTGTCCCCATCGCAATGCGTCAATACTTTGTCCGCCGAGCGGACCAGTCTGTCCCAGTTGCCTCCAAAGCTTGCTGGTCGAATCCGGAAGCACCGGATGAGCCAAGACTGCAACGAACCGTAAGGCTTCCGCCGAAATGTAAAGAACTGTAGCCAGACGCTCGCGCTTGCTTTCGTCTTCGGCCAGCACCCATGGCTGCATCGTCGTCAGATATGCGTCAACCGCAGAAATAAGGGTCCAAATCGCCTCGAGGGCTCGCGAAAAATCGAATTTGACAAGGTACCCTCGAGCGCCGGCTAGACGGACGTCCTCGCTGGCCACAAACTGCGCCGTCTCCTTGATGCCGCGATCGGGGTTGCCCTCGCCTTCCAGCAGCCTCGCCCCACTTAAAGAATTGGGGATTTTGCCGTCAAAATACTTCTCGATCATCGTCAGCACGCGGCTCGCAAGATTGCCCAGCCCGTTCGCCAAATCCGCGTTGTAGCGCTGAATCAGCGCGTCGTAGCTGAAGTTGCCATCCTGGCCGAAGACGACTTCGCGCAACAGAAAATAGCGCAGAGCGTCCATGCCCAGAACATCTACGATGGGTTTTGGCCGCACGACGTTCCCGAGCGATTTGCTCATCTTCGTGCTGTCCATCAGCAGCCAGCCGTGCGCCCAAATTTGCTTCGGCAGCGGCAGCATCGCCGCCATCAAGAATGCGGGCCAGTACACCGCATGGAAGCGGATGATCTCCTTCCCGACGAGATGTACATCCGCGGGCCAGAAGCCGTGGGGCTCGTAATCCGGACCTCCGACCGCGCTCAGATAGGCGGTCAGCGCGTCAAACCACACGTAGAAGACGTGCGGCTCCTCGCCGGGCACGGGAATTCCCCAGCGGATGGTGGTGCGCGTGATGCTGAGATCCTTCAGGCCACCTTCCACAAAGCTCAACACTTCGTTCCGGCGCGTCTCGGGCTGAATGAAATTCGGATTCTTTGCGTAGAAATCGAGCAGCGGCTTTTGAAACGCGGAAAGCTTGAAGAAATAGTTTTCCTCGGTAACCGTTTCGGTGGGGCGGCCGCAATCGGGACACGGATCACCCGGCTTCGCGTCGCTCACGAAGGCATTGTCGTGGATGCAGTATTGCCCGGTGTAATGGCCTTTGTACACGTAACCGTTGTCGCGGCAGAGTTTGAAGAGCCATTGAACGGTCCGCGCGTGGTTGACGTCGGTGGTGCGGACAAACTCGTCGCCCTGGATCCCCAATTCATCCCAAGTGGCACGCCACACCGCCGCCATCTTTGAAACGAATTCCGTTTCCGTGACGCCGGCCTTGCGAGCAGCCCGCTCGACATTGACGCCGTGTTCGTCCGTGCCCGTGGTCATCACCACGTCGTACCCGCACATGCGTTTGTAACGCCGGAGCGTGTCGCACACGATGGTTGAGTACGTGTGGCCAATGTGCGGCAGGCCGTTCGTGTAATAGATCGGCGTGGTCAAATAATATTTGGGCTTGGTCGCTGCCATTCCTCTATCTCGCCTCGAATCTCTGCCTCGCCTCGTCGATCACTCGCTGCAAAGGCACATCCCGCTCGGCCGCCAGTTTCCTGCAATCCTCATATTCCGGCGCGACGTGGAGAATTCTTCCATTGACGCGCGACACCTTCACGCGCACAGGCCCAAATCCCGTCGTCACTTCCACAAATTCCCGCGGCAGCACGCGCCGCTCCGCGCGATACGTCCGCGCGCCAAACGTCGTCGTCTCCGCAAATATCAGCTTCATGAGCGCGTCCACGCTCTCCGGCCGGCAAAGAACTGTCAGCAGCGTGCCCGGCCTGTTTTTCTTCATTTGCACCGGCGTCGTGTACACATCCAGAGCGCCCGATGCGAGGGCCTTTTCCAGAAAGTACCCGTAAATCTGCGGGTTCATGTCATCGATATTCGCTTCGATGACGGCCACCTCTTCCGTCGCCCCGAGCCCCTTCTCCGCCTCTGCCGCCTCGCCAATCAGGATGCGGAGCACATTGGGCTGCCCCGGAAGATCGGCCGTCCCTGCGCCGTACCCGATCGCGGAAACGCTCATCTTCGGCTGCGGCCCGAATTCGCTGCACACCGTCGCCACAATGGCCGCTCCAGTCGGCGTCACCAACTCGCGCTTCACGCCAGTCGAATACGTCGGCTTGCCGCGGAGCAGTTCCGCCGTGGCCGGCGCCGGCACGGGGAGCATTCCGTGTGCCGTCTGGATTGTCCCTCCGCCCACATTGAGCGGCGAGCAAGCGAACTTCTCGATGCCGAGCGCCTCGAATCCAACGCACGTACCCACAATGTCCACAATCGCATCCACGGCGCCGACCTCGTGAAAACGGATCTTCTCGAGCGGCACGTCGTGGACCTTTGCTTCCGCTTCGCCCAGCCGGCGAAATATGGCTGCAGCCCGCTCGCGTACACTCGGGGCAAGTTTCGACTGCCCCAAAATCTCCAGAATTGCCGCCAGAGAGCGGTGTTTCTGCTNNGATCCTGCGTGGTTACGCCCGCGTAGGTGGCCGCCATTCCGTTCTTCCAAACTTTTTCGGCAGCAATCTCCCAGCCGGGCACGTTCAATCCGAGCAATTCTTTGCGCAGATGCTCCAGTGGGCATCCGGCGTCCATCAGCGCGCCAAGAATCATGTCCCCGCTGATCCCCGAAAAACAATCAAAGTACGCAAGTTTCATAAGCTTGCGGATTTCATAAAGAAGTTGTACCCGCGCCCTTTAGGGCGCCACTTTCATCTTTCTGTGACTGTTCCGTTTCCGAGTCTATCGGCGCCTCTCAGGGGTGTCAAATGACGTTCCGACCTGCCCGCCGTGGCGGGCCACTCGCCACTGCTCCCTTCCGGCGTTTGCCCATCGACCATCGGTGATGTGCGCCCGTCTTGGTCACGAATCACCAATCACAGCTCACGGTCCATGCCTTTGACCCGTCTCCGCGCCTCCCTTTATACTCAACCACTTCTCCATCGAGGAACCGTGTACCAGACACTCGCAAATCGTCTTTGCGAAGCCCTCACTCGACACATCGGGGAACGCTACGGCGTGACGCTCGAGATTGCGCTGGAGAGACCTCCAAAACTCGAGCTGGGCGAACTGGCCTCGCCGGTGTGTTTCGAGCTGGCGAAGCGGTTGAAGCGCGCTCCGCGCCAGATCGCCCAGGAAATCGCCGCGAATCTGGGCCATGTGGAAGGCGTCGCGCGGATCGAAGTTGCGGGGGCAGGTTATCTCAACACGCATTTCGACCGGGGAGCTTTCTGGGCGAGCGTGCAGGAAGAGGCGAAGCACGGCGCAGCGCCCGAGAAGAAAGAAAAGGTCATCGTCGAGCACACCAGCATCAATCCCAACAAAGCGGCGCATATCGGCCACCTGCGCAACGCCGTGCTGGGTGACTCGATGGCGCGCGTGCTGCGGCACATGGGCGAACGCGTGCAGGTGCAGAATTACATCGATAACACGGGCGTGCAGGTGGCCGATGCCGTCATTGGCTTTCTTCGCGTGCAGAAGTTGAGCCTGGATCAGGTTCAGAAGTTAGCGGCGCAGCCAAAGTTTGATTACCTGTGCTGGGACGTCTATGCCGATACCACGGAAGTTCTCGAAAAGGATCAAGAGAAGGCGGCAGAATGGCGAGCGGAAACGCTGAGAGCCATCGAAGAGGGGCAAGGCGTGGCCGCCAAGATGGCAGCAGTTATCGCCAATGCTGTCGTCTCACTCCACTTGAAGACGATGGCCAGGCTGGGGATCTATTACGACCTGCTCGTGCGCGAGAGCGAAATCCTCCACCTGAAATTTTGGGATGCGGCGTTTGTGGAACTGAAGGAGTCGGGTGCAATTCAGTACGCTACTTCGGGCAAGAACGCAGGCTGCTGGATTATGCCGTGGAGCCAGGGGACGGGAAATGGGGAGGAGAACGGCGAAGAAGCCGAGGCGCAAGCGAAAATCATTGTGCGTTCCAACGGCACGGTCACGTACGTTGGGAAAGATATTGCCTACCAACTGTGGAAGTTTGGGTTGCTCGGCAAGGATTTTCATTACGCGAAGTGGCCGGATGCGCCGGCACAACGTCCACTTTGGGCCACAACGAGTGGGGCGAATGATCCAGAAGCACCGCATTTCGGCGAAGCAGCGGCTACGGTCTACAACGTGATCGATTCACGGCAGGCATATTTGCAGGACGTCGTCGCGCAGGGACTTCGGGCGCTGGGGCGCACGCGGGAAGCGGAGCGATCGATCCACCTTTCGTACGACATTGTGGCGCTCACACCGCGGTGCGCGCGGGAATTGGGATACGAGCTCTCGGCAGAGGAAGCCAAGAAAGCTTACGTCCAAGTCAGCGGCCGGAAGGGACTCGGAGTGAAGGCGGACGACCTGCTCGACCGGCTCGAGGCGGCCACGCTCGCCGAAGTAAAACAGAGACACCTGGAAATGCCGGAGGCCGAGCAACAGCGGACGGCACACGAAATTGCGGTCGGCGCGCTGCGGTTTTTCCTGCTGAAATTCACGCGCACGGCAATTATCGCGTTCGATTTTAAGGACGCGCTGAGCTTCGAGGGCGAGACAGGCCCCTATTGCCAATACGCGGTCGTGCGCATCCGCGGAATTCGCCGCAAGGGCGCGGAAGCGGCGTCAGCGAATCCCGGTGTGTCGCAGACGTTTGCGGCGAATATTCTCTCTGGAGCAGAAGGCGAAGGATTGTGGGAATCGGTTCTTTTGAGCGGCTCGCTCGACCACGCCATAGAGGCGGCGATCGGCGCGCAGGAGCCGGCGTTTGTCGCAAAATACGCGTTTCAGCTCGCGCAGGTGTTCAACCTCTTCTACCACAAGCATCGAATTCTCTCGGAAGAGAATCCCGAGAAGCGCGCGTTTCTCCTGCGACTGACGGAACTCGTCGAGGCGCAGCTCCTACGCGCGCTCTCCCTGTTGGGAATTGAGGCCCCCGAGAAGATGTAAAGATTGCGCCGAGTAGGGGCGCAGCATGCTGCGCCCCTAACACTGAGGTGTGAATGATAATCCGGAAGTTCGATGACCAAACTCTTTATCCCGGTCATCACTCAATTCGGCTACAATGATACGACTATTCTTCCACGGGACCGCTCTTTGTCACGATTTACACGCACGAGAAGCGATGTATTTTTGGCCGTATTGTTGAAGCGTGTGTGGAGTTAAACAGGATGGGCCGAGTTGTTCGGGAATGCTGGAAATCAGTTCCGGCGCACTTTCCGCAAGTGAGCTTGCACGAATTCGCGATCATGCCAAATCACGTGCACGGAATTGTTGAAATTGGGTCCCAAGTAGGGGCGCAGCATGCTGCGCCCCTACCCCGGCCGCGTTCCAAGACGGATTCAGGATTGAAGGCCGGATCGCTGGGTGCCGTAGTGCGGTCGTTCAAGGCGGCAGTGGCAAAGCAGGCGCGTGAAGAATTGGGCTGGCACGGACCGGTCTGGCAGCGGAATTATTTTGAGCGCGTCGTAAGAAACGGGCAGGAGTTTGCCGACGCGAGCCGCTACATCGCGGAGAATCCGGCAAGGTGGGAGTGGGATCGAGAGAATCCGCAGATGAAGCTCGTGCGTTTGCGCGGCGAGTGATGATTTTATGGGTAGAGCGGCCACGATCGCAGGCGCGCCGGCACAAAGACGTTACGGGCGCAGCATGCTGCGCCACTAGGAGAAAAGCCTCACGCCTGAAGGCGTGAGCTACAGTTTGGTTACCAGATCGATGAGGGTGCGGACGGCGACGCCGCTTGCGCCCTTCGCCGCCCAGGGCTTCTGCTCGTCGAGCCACGCTGTTCCGGCGATGTCGAGATGAATCCACGGCGTATCTCCGGAAAACTCTTTCAAAAACATGGCCGCTGTGATGGCGCCGCCACCCTTTCCGCTGCTGATATTCTGAATGTCCGCGATGCCGCCCTTGATGAATTCGCGGTATTCTTCGTCGATGGGCATCTGCCACATCTTTTCTCCGCACGCTTTCGCCCTCGCAAGGAGCTTGTCGGTAAACGCTTGATCCGAACCGAAGACGCCGACGTTTACGTTGGCCAGCGCTACGACGATGGCTCCGGTGAGCGTCGCAGCGTCGATCAGGTGCGTGCAGCCGAGCCGTTTGGCGTACTCAATGCCATCAGCCAGAATGAGCCGGCCTTCTGCGTCAGTGTTCAACACTTCGATGGTCTTACCAGCCATGGAGACCTGCACGTCGCCGGGTTTCTGAGCACGGCCGCCGGGCATGTTCTCAGTCGAAGGCACAACGGCAATGACCTTGACCGCGGGTTTCAGCGTGGCGAGGGCGCGCATTACGCCGAGCATCGTCGCGCCGCCGGCCATGTCGTATTTCATTTTTTCCATGCCCTCGGCCGACTTGATGGAGAGGCCGCCAGTATCGAACGTGACGGCCTTGCCGACCAGCCCGATGATCGGCGCGCCAGTCCTGGTTTCCGCGGGCGCGTAGGTCAGCACAATCACGCGGGGCGGCTCGACGCTTCCTTGCGCCACGCTGAGCAGCGCCCCCATCTTCAGCTCGGCGATCTTCCGCTCATCGAGAATCTCGCACGCAAGCCCCGCTTCTCGCGCCATGGCCTGCGCGCGTTCCGCCAGGACGCGCGGAGTGAGGCGGTTCGAGGGCTCGTTGACTAGCTCACGCGTGAAATTCTGCGAGTCGGCAATCATACGTCCGCGCTCAAGCGCGGTCCTTCCCGCGACTTCAAAACCGGCCAGCAGGACGGTCTCGACGTCTTTCCCGTTCTTCTTTTCCGTCTTGTATTTGTCAGACTCGAAATTCGCGAGGATTGCGCCCTCGGTGATGACCTGTGCCGACTCATCGGTCGCATCGCCTTCACGCGCCAGAAATGCAACCTTCTTCACGGAGCGCGCCTTCAAGTAGCGCAGCGCGGCGCCAGCGATCTTCCGTAGCGTGGCGCTGGTGAACGTGTCGCGTTTCCCTGCCCCTACCAGTAGCAATCGTTGCGCCCGCACGCCGGTAGGCGCGTGAATAAGAGTCATTTCAAGCATCTTGCCTGTGAGTTCGCCGCTCTTGACAAGTTTTTGCAGCAGGCCGCCGGTTGCCTGATTCAATTCGGCGATGCGCCCCTGAACCGGGTCGGTCTCCTCGAATACATAGCTCACCAGCGCTTCCGTTTCGAACTCCGCGTACCGCCTGCTGTCGAGTGTGATTTCCATTTGTGTCTTATCGCCTCCGGGAGTGATACATGGCTTCTTCCGCCTCCCTGCGGGCTTCCTTCTCACGGGCATCGGCGCGGCGGTCGTATTCCTTTTTGCCCTTCACCAGGGCGATTTCGCACTTGGCGATACCGTCGCGGAAGTAGATTCGCAGAGGGATGACGGTCAGTCCTTTGGCTTGGCTGCGCCCCGCCAGCTTATAGAGTTCCTGCTTGTGGAGGAGGAGCTTGCGGTCACCCAGCGGCTCGTGATTCCAAGGGCCGCCGGGCAAGTACTGCGCGATGTGGGCGTTGACGAGCCAAGCTCCATCGGATTTGAAGTCCACATAGGCGTCGCGAATATTCGCTTTTCCTTCGCGCAGAGCCTTTACTTCCGTGCCGTGCAGCACCATCCCGGCTTCCAACCTTTCCAAGATGTGATAGTTATACGAGGCCGCTCGGTTTTGCGCGACGATCTGTTCACCTTTGCGCTCGGGCTTCTTGACAGGCTTGGGCACAGCCGCTCATCATAGCGACCTCGCATTACCGGATGCAAGACAGCCAACCCAGGTTCCCTTGCCCACCCTCTAACCGGGTGTTAGACTTTTGGGGAATTGTCGCGCTGGAGCGACGGGGAGTCCATGCGCCGCTGGGTAAGCATAGTATTTTGCGTCTGCACTGGCCTGCTGTTCACTGGCTGCCCGAGGGGTAATTCTGACTACGCCAAGGCTCGCCGGGCTGAGGCCTTGCATGACTATGACACCGCTCTCGAGCACTACCAAAAAGCCCTCAGAGCCGACCCCTTCAACGCTAATTATCGCATCAAGACCGACCAGATGCGATTCGAAGCTTCGCAGTTCCACGTTCGCCAGGGACAGAAGCTGCGCAACCAGGGCGATTTGCAAGCGGCGCTGGCCGAATTCCAGAGGGCTTTCGCGATAGACGCGTCCAGTTCCATCGCGGAACAGGAAATTAAGGCCACTACGGAGCAAATTGCGGCGCGGGAGAAGGCCGCCGACGCTGCGTCAGCCCCTCCGCACGCGGAGAGTTCAGAGCCTCCCCTGGCCGCAGGTCCCCCAAAGTTGAAACCCTTGTCCAATGCACCGATCAACTATAGGGCGACCATCGACGCAAAGATCGCCTTTGAAACGATCGGGAAACTGGCCGGTTTGACGATCGTCTTTGACCCGGCTTTCCCCGCCCGGCGGATCACCGTAGACTTGAACAACATAACCCTGGAACAGGCTTTGGAGGTTGTTTCGCTGCAGAGCAAAGCAGTTTGGAAACCGGTCACGGAAAACATCGTGTTTGTTTTCGAGGACAATACCCAGAAGCGCCGCGACTACGAAGAGCAGGTGGTGCAGACATTTTACCTCTCGAATACCGTCCAGCCCCAGGATCTGACGGAAATCATCACCGGCCTTCGACAGATATTGCTCATCAATCATTTGCAGCAGGTCAACTCGCAGAACGCGATCATTATCCGCGACACGCCAGACAAACTTGCGCTCGCAGAAAAAGTGATCGAAGACATCGACAAGGCCCGGCCGGAAGTTGTGGTACAGGTCGAGGTAGGCGCGTCTCGACCGCCTGCGCGACCTTGGCATCCTGCCCGGACAGAACGCTGCAGCGACCTTCACTCCACCGACGAGTACGTCGTCGTCATCGTCTTCATCGGGTTCCACGTCAACAACGAGCAGCTTGCCGATAGATCAGTTTTTGCATCATTTCGGCGCGAAGGATTACAGCCTCACTTTGCCCGGCGCCACCGCCAGCGCCATCCTGACCGACTCCACGACGAAGATCATCCAAAATCCTGAGATTCGCTCGGTTGACGGCCAGACGGCCAAGCTGCGCATCGGCGACAAAATTCCCGTCGCTACGGGCAGCTTCCAGGCCGGAGTGGGCGTTGGCGCGGTGGGAGGGGCGGGGATCGTCAACCCCCTGGTGAATACGCAGTTTCAATACCAAGAGGTAGGCGTGAACGTGGATATGACGCCGCGCGTGCATCCGAATCGCGAAGTCAGCCTCAAGCTGAAGGTTGAAGTCTCCTCCGTGACCGGCACCAGCACCATCGGCGGAATTCAGCAACCTATTATCAGCCAGCGAACCATCGAACACGACATTCGCCTGAAAGAGGGCGAAGCGAGTATCCTGGGCGGCCTGTTCGAGCGCATCGATACGAAAACGCTCAACGGCTGGCCGGGCTTCGCCAAGATTCCGTTCCTGCACTATTTCCTCTCCGACACAAAGACGGAGCACCAAGAGAATGAAGTCCTGATTGTCCTAATTCCCCGGATCGTGCGCATGCCGATTTTTACGCGGGAGAATCTGCGCGCCGTTGCGTCCGGTCCGGAGCAAACGCCGCAGGTTCGCCGGGAAAGCAGCCTGCAGGCGCCTGTGGCAGCTCCTCCGACCGCGCAGCAGCCAGCGCCGGCCCAGGCGACGCCCCCAGCCGCGCCCGCCGCCACCAGCCCTTCGCCGTCGGCGGTCCCTGCTGCTGGAACGGAGCAGGCGGCGCGAATCCGGTTTGAGCCGCAGAGCTTGACCGTGAAGGCGGGCCAAGCGGTAACGCTTGGAGTGGTGGTCGAGAACGTAAAGGACCTTTTCTCAATTCCTCTGCTGCTGCAATTCGACCCTGCGGTAATGAGCGTGGAAGAGGTCCGCCACGGCGGCTTCCTGTCGGGCGGAACGCAGGAGATCGCGATCGTTCAGCGGGTGGATAAGGCCCGCGGGCAGGCCATCATCTCGGCCACGCGCCAGCCGAACACACCCGGCGTAAACGGGTCGGGCACGCTGCTCGGCATCGTCATCCGCGGCCTCGCGGCGGGCACAAGCCCTCTCGCGATTGTGCAGGTCAACGCGCGAGACTCCCAACAGAAGGCCATACCGCTGGTCACCGGCGAGGCAACGATCACGGTCGAGCAGTAGTCTCACGAATAAGGAAGTCCCAGTGCAGATCTTTCGCTCAATCCGGCGATTCACCCGCGCGAAGACGGGCCGGGAAACGGGCATGACTCTCCTTGAGCTGATTATTGCCAGCGCAATTCTTCTGATCCTCTCCTCGGCGGCGATTCCCATCGCTCGATACAAAATCATGCGGGGCAAAGAGGCAGAATTGCATCGCGCCCTCCGCGAAATGCGCGACGCCATTGACCGCTACAAGGACGCGTGCGATCGAAACCTGATCCGCTCCGAGGTGGGCAGCGAATGTTATCCCCCGGATCTCGACACCCTCGTGAATGGCGTAATCCTCGGCACCGGAGACAAAAAAACTCGTTTCCTGCGGCGCATTCCTGTCGATCCCATGACGGGTCAGGCAGACTGGGGGCTCCGCGCCGTGCAGGACGAGCCGGATTCGACAGTGTGGGGCGGCAAGAATGTGTTTGATGTGTATTCCAAATCCCAGGCCACGTCTCTCGATGGAACGAGATATATGGAGTGGTGAGAAAGCGAACGTGCGGACGATAGCGCGAAGAATTGGCCGAAACGCGGAGCGTGTGAGTCGCTCTGCTGCCCCGGAATGCCGGTACTTTGCTGGCTTTACTTTGTTGGAGTTGATGATCGTCATTGCGATCATCATCATTCTCCTTGGCCTGGCCGCAGGGCGCTATGAACGCTCCGTGCTCGTCGCGAAGGAAGCGAAGCTGAAACACGACATCCAGGTCATGCGCGAGGCGATCGAACAGTACACGCTCGACAAACAGGCCGCGCCGCAGTCGCTTGAAGATCTTGTCGACCCACAACACCCCTATCTGAGGGAAATTCCAACCGATCCAATGACTCACGCGAAGGACTGGCAGCCAAAATTCGAAGACGTCATGCTCAGCCCCGACCAAGTCTCCGCCGGAATAACCGACGTGCATTCCAATTCGAACCAGACCTCTCCGATTGACGGATCGGCTTATAACACCTGGTAGCTGCGTTCGCGCGGCTTTCCGGACCACGTGATACCCCACACTGTTTTTCTCTGCCCACTTCCTGCGTAGATTTGACGCCAGTTGCCGGTTCCGCTATAGTCAGGGTGCGGGGTGGAGCAGTCTGGTAGCTCGTCGGGCTCATAACCCGAAGGTCGTTGGTTCAAATCCAACCCCCGCAACCATGGGCGCTTTGAGGCCGAACCTCGAAGCGCCCTCTCTATTGAGCGCGCCGGGCTGACATTTTTCTCTCGAGCCCCGATTTCATCGGGGCTCGGGGCCGAAAGTCGCTCAGCGCTTCCAATCCAAACCCGCAACCTCTTCTTGATGCAAGGACCAGACACAGGCGTCAGGCCCTTTCCTCGTGAACTTCGGGACGCGCGTGGAAGAGTTAAAGATCTCACCTTTTTTCGGATGGTGTTCGAACAGAGGATGGATGAAGGAAACGCGAAAGGGGCAGAGCGGAAGAAGCTAAGTTCCCAGTACAGCGATCGAGCTTGCACCTCTCACCCGAAGTCATCTTGGCGCAGATTTCCCCGCAATCGCAGTGGTACCGCCTCGGTTTGTCACCTGATAGCAAACCGACAAGAATGACGACGAAAACCAAGGCCGCGACTCGAAACTTCATAGGAATCGAGTCTGGCGGGTCCGCTCGCGGGCCACAATAGAACGAAAGTAGGATGTGATAGAACGGAAGTTCTAGGGCGAACGAAATGGCCGATAAGCCTCATGCGGGGCAAGCTCCTAGCTGAAAAATGCAGAGAACGGCCCTGATTCGCTTTCGAACGGACCCTCTAGGCCCAACAGAAGCCGTGTTTGGACAAAGGCAGCGAGCGAACTCGATTGCCGGTGGCAGCAAAAATGGCGTTGCAAATGGCGGGCAGGATCGGCGGAAGAGCCGGCTCGCCCAGCCCCGTGGGCGGGTAGTCCGTCTTCAGAAAATGCACTTCAATTTCCGGCGGGACTTGAGGCATGCGCACCGGCGGGTACGCGTCGAAGTTGCTCTGGACTGCGCGCCCCCGGTCGATTGTTATCTCGTAGGCCATGACG
>QHYP01000069.1:36093-43077 GCA_003224195.1 Acidobacteriota bacterium
AATATCCCCGATGAGAGAAATGGAACCCCACCCCCATACCGGCGCCGTTTTCGGGCTTGCGTGAGCCCCAGCCGGACTTCTCCGCCGCGAGTTCAAGCACACCTCGCATGCGTGCGGCGTCGAACTCTGGTTGGCCGGGGTTCGCCCCTCCACACGGGCTTGCGATGCGAGGGGCCTTCAACAACTCCAGCCGGAACTCGACCGGGTCTTTTTCCGCCGCGTGGGCCAGCTCGTCGAGGAACGATTGAAACACCCATGCGTATCCGTTACTGCCCGGAGCACGCAACGCATAGGTGGGCACGCCGAGCGGCATCAGCGAAGCTCCAAAGAAAAAGTTGGGAACGAAGGTTCCCGGAAACTCATTCGCGCCGATTCCGGCGGATGGCGCAAATTGCTGGCCTTGGCCAAAGCTCACAAAATGATTCCGCCAGGCAACCAGCTTGCCGGATGCGTCGACTCCAGCCTTCAGGAAGTGAAATCCGGCCGGGCGATAGTGATCGTGGTGAAAATCGTCTTCGCGGGTCCAGAGGAGAAGCTTGACCGGCACGCCGGCAACCTTGGCGATCCAGGCAGCCTCCAGCATGTAGTCATTGGTCAGGCGCCGTCCGAATCCGCCCCCCGCGCGCACGAGATGCACGGTGATGTCGCTTTCCGGTATTCCGAGCAACTGAGCAACTTGCTGGCGGCCTCGCTCCGGCGTCTGGCTCGGCGACCACATCTCAAGCTTGCCCTCCTTGTAATGCGCCAGACAGTTCTGAGGCTCCATCGGCGCGTGCGCCAGGAATGGATAGGAGTAGGCCGCCTCTACGACTTTCGCAGCGGAGTGCAACGCCGCTTCGATTTCGCCGTCGTTGCGCAGAGTAAACGCGGGAGGTTGCTTTGCTAATTCTTCCGCACGCCGCGCGAATCCTTCGCTGCTCTGTTGCGCGGTCGGCCCTTCATCCCACTTCACTTGCAACTTCTGCCGTGCGGTGTTCGCTTGCCACCAGGTATCGGCGAGGATCGCCACTCCGCCGTGCAGACCGAGCAGTTCCTGAGTACCCTCAACCACGAAGGCATGCCGCACGCCTGGGATCGCCTTGATCTCATTTGCGCTGACAACCTTTCCCGCGAACACTGGACATTTTTCGTACGCGACCCAAAGCATGCCCGGAACTCTGAAATCAATGCTGTAAATGGGTTTCCCCGTCGCGATCGCAGCGTTGTCGACGCCCGGCGTGGGCTTGCCGACGATCTTGTACTCTTTCGGTTCCTTGAGTGTGACCGTCTTCAGATCCGGCGGCGTCAGCGTGGCGGCTGTGGCAGCGAGCTCGCCGTAACTCAGTGCGCGCACCGGAGAATGATGGAGCACGCGGCCGGAGGATGTAGACAGCTCTGATTCCGGGACGCCCCAGGTCTGGGCGGCAGCGGCCACGAACATCTGCCGGGCGGCAGCGCCCACACGCCGCAAGGGATCCCAGTTGATCGGCGTTGCCGTACTCCCGCCGGCGCGCTGCGGGCCGTATTTCGACTCATCGAGATCTGCCTGCTCGATGCGCACGTCTTTCCAATCCACATCGAGCTCTTCGGCGATCAACATGGGCAGATGCGTCTTAACACCCTGTCCAATCTCAGGGTTCTTGGCCATGATCGTCACGGCGCCATCCGCGGTGATGCGAATAAAGGCATTGGGCGTGAGCGCCGGCGGAGCCGCTGCCTGCGGTCCTTCCGCAAACATCTCCGCGACGGGATCGGTATAGAGGGCCAGCAGAATTCCTCCTCCGCCCAGCGCGGTTACGCGAAGAAAGGAGCGACGGTCGAGGAGCACGGTTTGCATGGGACCTCCTAATTCTCTGCCGAGGCCTCTCATTCTACAGCCAAAGTCTGGATCGCATTCAAGCAACACAGGGGCGAACCGAAAAAATCGCCGAAGGAACGTTCCGCCAATTGAAACCCTTCGGTTAGGCGATTCCTTGCCCGCTACCAAAGCCGGCGATGATTCGCAGGACCCCTTTCACTTGCCCGGCGGTGCGTTGGCGGGACGAATCAGCAGCGGCGCGCGCGGAAACGCAAAGCTTCCGGCCGCGTCGTCAATGACATTGACCTGGCACGTGTAGAGGCCGGGCTTAAGCGATTGAAGCGGCAAATCGATCTGAAAGATGACCGCCTTGCGCTCAGGCGCGTTCACTTCGCTGGCCACGATGGGCTTCGATTCGTAGACCTTTGCGGCGCCCTGCAAGAATTCGATGCTTGTCAGGACTCGGACGGCATCCCGACCTGGTTTCGCGGCTTGCCCGCCTTCCTTCGCGGCGGCCTCCGTGTTCTTGCTCCGCGCCGGATCGTACACCTCAAATTGCAGATATAGATGCTGGTCCTGCCGGAAAACGTGGGTCACATTAGGAACGAGTTCGAATTTGTCGCGGACAAGTGGATTCGGTCCGCTCCTCTTGCCCGGGAAGGGAACCCTCTGGTTCGCCAGCACAACCGAGCTCAACCTCATCGGCGCCTTGCGCAGGTCAGGAATCTGAACGTCGGTTTCAAAGGAGCCTATGCGGCCCGTCTGGTTCTCCCGCACAATAAACTTCAAGTGAAAAGAGCCCGGCGGCAGCACGAAGCCGGTATTGTACTGCACGTTCTTCGAGCGCACTTGCCGGCCCTGGTCCACAGCGAGCTTGACCGTATCGCGAAGATGCCCGACAGGCATCTTCCCGCCCTCGCGCACTTCGCCAATGATGTCGATCGTGGCGTTGTCCTTGTCTTTTTCCGAAACGAAGGGTATCTGCGAGCCGGGAATCACCAGCGAGACAGCGAGATAGTAATGCGCGTCGTCCTGGCGGAAATGCGCCGCGCCCGCATAAACGATGACATCCGTCTGCGGCAAATCGGACGTAAGCTCGTCTTCGAGCTGTTGTTCGCGACCCGCGCGATTCATGTGCTCAAAATCACGATCGGCGTAATAGCCGGAACGATGGTCCAGCTTCACGTTTGGCCGCTTGACTTGAACGCGCAGCCGCCGAAATCTACCGTCGCGCGCCTTGTTGCTGCTCGTGAACCCAAGCACGTAATACGCCGAACTGTCTTTTTGCACCTGTGAAAAAACGGCCCCAAAATCGTTGGAATCGAAGAACGCTTTTCCGCCGGTGTCGGCCGCGAGCGTGGAAAGCGTCTCCTGCGTTGCGGCGTTGGAGTCGAACTGGTCGAGCACCGATCGCCCCGAATACGCGGAGACACCGTGCAGGCTGGCCGATTGCGCCGCGCCGCCCGCCGGCAGCGCTTCCAGCCCGCGAATATCGAGCGGATAAATCGACACGTTCGCCTTGACCGCCGCGGCCGTCGCGGCCCGCAGCGCCGACTCGTTGTCGATGTCCGAACGGCTGATTCCGTTGCTGAAATAGATGATCGATTTCTTTTGCGAGATCTTGCCGAGCCCCTGCATCAAGGATTGCAGCGCCAACAGCTTGCGATCGGTGTTGAACTGGTTGTAGTCGGTGTCGTCTACCGCGAAGGAACCGCTCGTCTCCGCTCCGCCTTCCGCGCTCCCGGTCCCGTCGCTCTCAAAGCCTTGTCCCTGTCCCGACGTGTAAGCGGAGAGTGCGCTAAGGATCTTCGTTTTGTCGCCTGTAAAGTCCAGATCCACGCGCAACGAAGTGGCCAGTGAGACCAGCGCCACCAAATCCGCGGGCTGGAGATGACTCTCCACGAATTTATTCGCCGCATTCACGGAACGTTCGATCTGCTCCGGGTCCATCCCCGTGAAATCGAAAAACAGGAGCATCAGCCGCCGGTCGCGCGCGTCAAGCGGTGCTGCCTGTGTTGGACCTGCTCGCAAAAGGCCGCCTTCAGCCGCGCTGCCCGTTACCGTGGCTTCGGACTTCCCCGCCAGCGCCAGTTCATCCACATTCTCGAAATCGAAACTGCGGATCTCCTGCTGCTTCCCGTCTTCGTAAACAGTGAAGTCCTCCTTCTTCAAGCCACGCACCAGGTCGCCATTTTTGTCGCGCACCACGACGTTGACGAGCACAAGCTCCGATGTGACCCGGATCCGGCCGGGAGCCTGCGTCGGCTGTTGCGGCGCCTCCTGCGCGACAGCCATCCAAAAGGGCTGCAAGAGGAGCGCCGCAGCCGTCGCGCAGGCGGATGTTCTGGATCCTGGAACCATCGGCGGCCCCTTCCTAGAAACGGAATCTCGCGACCATGGACAGTCGCCGCATGCTACCCGTTCCCGTCACCTGGCCATAAGTCGGAGAATTCACCACCGTGTTGATCGCCGCGAATTGCACGCTATTGAACACATTGCTGGCCTGAACGCGCAACTCGAGCGCGCGAAAATCTTTGATCTCGAAAGTCTTGTTCAATGCCATGTTGAGCGTCACCTGTCTCGGACCCTCAACGATATTTCTCCCCGCGTCGCCAAACAGCGTTCCGTCTGGGTTCACACAGCCAGGCGACGAGCCTGGGGCGCAGAATGCCGCCGTATTAAACCACTCGAAAGTTGTGGGGTCGCTCAGGTGGATCGGCGCGCCCGTGACATTCGCGCGCAGCGTGCCGTTCACTCCGCTGCTGACGTCCCGGAAGCTGCCGAGAACGCGCGGCGTGAAGGGCAAGCCCGAGGCGAGCGTGAAATCTCCGCTCCACTGCCAGCCGCCGAGAATGTGCGCCCCTGCGCCGTTTGGAAGGAAACGCTTGTTCGCGCCAAATGGCAGCTCGTAGATCCAGTTGCCCGTAAACTTGTGCCGCTGATCAAAACTGGAACGGCCGCGCTCGGTGGCCAGGTCCTGATCATTTTGAGCAACGACAACCCCGCCGCCCCCGATCGACGAAGCATTGTCAATCGACTTGGAATAAACGTACGTTCCGCTGAGGGCGAGTCCGCCTTGCAGGCGCTTCCTCACGCTGACCGTACCGGCGTGCAAAATGGAATCGGCTTCGGACGATTCGAAAATAAAGGGCTGGACTCCCGCGATGCGCAGGGTGCCATCCGGATTGCGGTTGGGCGCGCGCTCCATGTCGAGCCGCGTCCCTTTTGCGCCGTTGTAGCCCGCATTGACGATCACGCCGTGCGGCAGTTCGCGCTGGACGTTCAGATTCCAGAGCTGCACGTAGCCCAGCCGGTAGTTTTTGTCCACGGCGAAGTTGTTCGTTACCGATCCCGGTGCAGGCGTGGGAAAGCCATTCGTGAAGGAGAGCGGGCTCGAAAGATTGCTGAGGTTGGTCGAAGCGGTGGCGAAAGGCGGCTGGTACGCGAAGTTCTGAATGATGCTCGCGTATTGCGCCAGGTTGTAGTTGATACCGTACCCGGCGCGCACGACGGTCTGCTTTTGTGGCTTCCAGGCAATGCCGATGCGCGGCGCCCAGTTGTTGCGGTCTGGCTGGATCAGAGAGTCCGGAAACACACCGGTGAACGCTCCGCTCTGTCCGGGCAAAACGGGCGAAACCGCGGTAAAGCCCGGCGCGACATCCAGATTTGCGATGTGATTATGAGCTTCGGTGAATGGACCGTTGTACTCATAGCGCATGCCGAGATTCAGCGTCAGGCTTGCGCGCACCCGGAAATCATCCTGCACAAACGCGTCGAACGCGTTGGCGCGAAAGTCATACGATTCCGTCCCGGACTGGATGGAAGTAAGTTGCGGCAGACCCAGCAGAAAATCGGCAAAGTCGTACCCCGTACTTGGAACCGCAGATCCGCCCGCGTACTGAGCGGTCGCAAAACCCGTGAAGGTGAAGCTGCCCTCCGCGTTTCGCGCCGCCCGGAAGCTCTGCAGAATTCGCCGGTAATCGCCGCCGACCCGCAGGTTGTGCTTGCCCCGGCTCCAGGCAATGAAGTCGCTCAGCGAGTAAGTCTGGTCGAGACGCCTTTGCGGAGCTGGATCGTTCAGCCCGGGGAGATCCGTGAAGCTGAGCCCCGGAATTCCCCAGTCAAACGGATCCTGCGAGACCCCGCCGATTCCCGCCTGGCCGGCGACGTTTGTCAAAAAGGAGTACAGGTTGGTCGTGGACGTATGCAGGTGGTTGTAATTGAATCGCAGGTTGTTCGTGAGTCTTCCTCTCCCGTAGGTATAGCCTGCATTCGCGTTCAACCCCTGCACGTTGGAACTTCCGGCCAAGGACGGAAACACGCCCGCACTGTTGTTCGAGCTGCGGGAGTAGTTCGCGCCAAAATTCAGATTGTTCTGCGACCGCCGCCCACGGCCGCCCTGCCCTCCTCCGCCCATCGGCCCGCCGCCCCCCATGACTATCATTCCTGGACCGCTGACACCTCCGAAGTTGTGCACCAGCCGGGCGCTGAAATTGTCCGAATTGCTGTCCACGGAAGTAACGTAATGGAAGTTCTGCCTATTCCCTGGAAGATTTGGCAAGGGAATGTATTGCAACAAGGAGAGCGCCGCTGGGCTGATGCTCGTGAGCGTGTTGTTTGGAAACTGCTGCCCCGTGTTCGGATCAAAGATCTGGACCGGAGCGCCGTTGTTCAATGTCGTTTGGGAAAAGCTGCCGGAACGCTCAGGCTGCGTGGGCACGGTCGAAAACGCATCGTAGGGGTTGCTGCCGCGGACGCCCGTCCACCCGGCAAAGAAAAAATTCTTCTTGCTCCCGTCATAAATTCCCGGGATTTTCAGCGGGCCGCCGGCGAACGCGCCGAAGCGCAAGTTGTTGTACTCGGGCCTCGGCGTCTCGAGCCCCGTCAGCGAGTAAGGTTTCGCGTCAAAGATGGAATTGCCGTCGGTGATAAAAAGCACTCCGTGCGGCTGGTTGATGTTCAAGCCTCGCGGGATGCGCATAAGGAAAGGCCCTCCGCCTGGTCCGCCCGGCCCGCCGCCACCGCCGGGGAATCCGCCTTCGCGCTGCGCCCGGTCACGAAACTCCTGAATACGCTCCTGAATCTGTTCTTCACTTCCGCCGCCGAAGTCTTGCGTGCGCCCCATCGCGCCGCTAATGCTGACCGATTCGGTGGCGCCTTCTGCGCCGGCTCCATTCATCGGTAAGGAAGAAAGATCGTTCGCATTG
>QHYP01000390.1 GCA_003224195.1 Acidobacteriota bacterium
TTTACGTCCTCGCCGAGCAGGACGACCGCCGGGTCGCGCTCCATCTCTTCGAAGATGGCTTGGCGAATAGCCTCGAGAAAAGTAACCGGAGCCACGGCTATCTCCCCGGCCTGCGGCTTGCAGCCGGTTTGATTGGCTTCCTTTTGCCGCGGGAGAGAGCCGCGCCCTTCGACGTGGCCCGGACAAGCGGGCCTGCGCCATTCCCGCTGGCGTCCGCACCCGCCGGGATGAATTGCGCGGCCACTCTTGCCGCGCCGTGTCCGGTGGCGTAGCCGGTGGCGGGCCAGGCCGGCTTCGTGCTCGCCTTGGGCGGCATCACCTCCGCAACTGGCCTCTCCCACTTCGGCTCGATCTTGTGGCAGCCTTCGCAATAGACGCCCTCGGCGGCAAGTTCCGGCGGCGGCAGGGGAGAGTTCTCCGCAAACTCGCGGTCTTTTTCAAGCAATGCTTCGATCTTGGCTTCTATTTCCTGCTTGCCTTTGGCGTCGAGGAGTTTTTCGCTGAACAGAAGCTCTTCGTGCAGCGTAATGGGGTCGCGCGACTCCCAGAACGCGCGCATCTCTTTGGGCACGTATTCGGCGGGGTCGTGCTGCGCGTGGCCGAGCATGCGCATGGTTTTCGCCTCGATGAGGATGGGTCCTTTCCCGGCGCGCGCGCGCTCCACCGCTTCTTTTGCGGTCGCATAGACGGCGACGACGTCGTTGCCGTCCACCACATAGCTGTCGATGCCGTAAGCTTTGGCGCGGTCGGCCAGGTTCTCGATAGGCGCCTGGCGGAGCACCGGAGTCGAATAGGCCCACTGGTTGTTCTCGAGGATCAGCACGAAGGGCGCCTTCTGCACGGCGGCGAAGTTCAGGCCCTCGTGGAAGACGCCGGTCGAACTGCCCCCGTCGCCGATCCACGTCATGGTCACGATCTTCTGCCCCAGATAGCGCGCGCCTATCGCCACACCCGCCATTACGGGGATCAGGTCGCCGAGCATGGAGATCGGCGAGACAATGTGCAGGTTTTCGAGGTCGCCGAAGTGGCTGGTGCCGTCTTTGCCGCGCGTTGGCGAGGTGTATTTCGCCATGTGCTGGGTGAAGATGTCCCGCGGAGGCACGCCCTTGACGAGCAGCGCGCCGATGTTGCGGATCATCGGCGCCATCCAATCTCTTCTCTCGAGAGCGTACGCAGTGCCGACCGAAATCGCCTCCTGCCCCAGGCTCGAATACAGCCCGCCGACAATCTTGTTCTGGCGGAACAGCTTCACCATCGTGTCTTCGACGGCGCGGTTCAGCTTCATGTAGTAGTAGAGGTCGTGATGCTGTTGCCGCGTGGGCTGCATGCTCATTCGTGACTCCGATTCCTAGGCCGGGACTGCCGCGAACGCCTCGGCGTGCTCGAGCCGTTCAAAAAACTCGTCGCGCGCCGTCTCCCTCATCTCCAGACTGAAAACGCCTCCGAAATGCCTCACGATTCGCGGGGCGGCCTCGGCGCGCTCGACGCGCCGGTCCAGCAGCTTTTCGAGCGAGGCCGGCTTGCGGTCCGAAATGCCGCAGGGGACGATGAGGTCGAAATAGCGCAAGTCGGTGGAAACATTGTAGGCGAACCCGTGCGAAGTGACCCACCGGCTGATGTGCACGCCAATCGCGGCGAGTTTTTCGGCAGCGCCGCTCGCCGTTCGCGCCCAAATGCCGGTTTTACCCGCTTCGCGCCCGACTTCGATGCCGAACTCGGCGGTAGCGCGGATCATCGCTTCTTCGAGCGTGCGCACGTACCAGACGACGTCCCGGCGAATCTCGGCAAGGTTCAAGATCGGGTAGCCGACGATCTGTCCCGGGCCGTGATAGGTGATGTCGCCGCCGCGATCCGTAGCATCTGCCGCAAAACGCGCTCTGAGGCGAGCAGGTGCTCGCGCTTGCCGTTTCGGCCGAGCGTGATCACGTGCGGGTGCTCGCAGAGCAAGAGCACGTCTTCCATCGCATCCGCCTTCCGCGCCGCCACGATGCGCTTCTGCAGGGCCCAGGCTTCGGCGTAGTCGATGAGGCCGAGATCGAGGATGTGACAGGTCTTCACGTCCGGCTAAACGTTGATCTGCAGGCCCCGCACGGAGGCGAATGCATCACCCATCGCTTCCCAAACCGTGGGGTGCGCGTGGATCATGGCCATCATATCGTCCACTGTGCCTTCGAGCTGGAGCACGGTCGCGGCTTCGGCCAGAATCTCCGTCGCCAGCGGGCCGATGATGTGCACGCCAAGAACCTCGCCGTACGCTTCATCCGAAACGACCTTGATGAATCCTCCGTGGCTGCCGAGAATCGTGGCCTTGCTGTTGCCCACGAACGGGAATTTTCCGATCTTCACTTTATAGCCCGCGTCGCGCGCCTGTTTCTCCGTCAGCCCGATCGAGCCGATCTGCGGCTCACAGTACGTTGCGTTCGGGATGCGCGTTTTCTCGACCGGCTGGACAGGCTTTCCGGCCATGCGCGTCACCGCCGTGATGCCTTCCATCGAAGCGGCATGGGCGAGCTGTGGGAACCCCGCGACGATGTCGCCGATGGCGAACAGACCCTTTTCGTCGGTTTCCATGTACGGCCCCACCTGGAGAAAGCCGCGCTCGAGCCTCGCCTTGGATTTTTCCAGGCCGCAATTCTCAGTCATCGGCCGGCGCCCAACGGCGATCAGTATCTTCTCCGCGGCGAGTGTCTGCGGCGTGCCGTCCATGTGCTTGAACGTCACGACCACGCCCTTCGCGTCTTTCTTCACCGATTCGACGGTGCTGTCGGTATGAATCTGGATTCCCTTTTTCCGGAAGGCTTTGTCCAGCTCGGCCGAGATTTCCTCGTCCTCGACCGGCACGACGCGGGGGAGCATTTCGAGGATCGTCACCTGGGTGCCGAAGGAGTTGAAGATAGAGGCGAACTCAACGCCCACGGCGCCTGCGCCGACGACAATCATGGTCTTGGGAATTTCGGGGAGCTGGAGGATTTCGCGGTTCGTGAGGATGGTTTTGCTATCGGGCTCGACGCCGGGCAGCGAGCGCGCCTCCGAGCCGGTGGCCAGGATGATGTTGGCGGCCTCGATTTCGCTCTTCTTGCCGTCCCGTTCGACGCTCACGCGCCCCGGCCCGGCGTAGCGTCCCCAACCCTGTACGAATTCCACTTTATTTTTCTTGAAGAGCATCTCGATGCCCTTCGCGTGTTTCTTGACGATTTTGTCCTTGCGCGCGAGCACATTGGCCCAGTTGATCTTTAGCTCCCCAACCTCGAAGCCGTATTCGGCCGCGTTCTTGAAGTGGTCGTAGATTTCCGCGTGGTGGAGCAAAACTTTGGCGGGGATGCAGCCTACGTGAAGGCAGGTGCCGCCGAGGAAGGGGTCCTTCTCGACGACCACGGTTTTCAGACCCAATTCACCCGCGCGGATGGCCGTGACGTACCCGCCCGGGCCGCTCCCGATGATCGCCACATCGTACTTGGCCACGCGTATTCTCCCTTCCGCAGGGGCCGGAACCGGATGCGTTGACCCCGACCAGGTCGGGGTCACACATAAAGTTGACCCCAGCCGGGCCGAGGTCACACATAAATCGGAGGGAAAGAAAGCGGCCGACTAGCAGTGCGAGCCGCCTCAATCCGGCAAACTCCAAATTTTAGCAGCCGCTCCAAACAGCCGCAACTCCGCTCCCAAGCGGGAACGCGCTATTCTGGCGCTGTGGGGATGAACAAAAATCGCGCTCCGGAGCGGGACCAGATGGGCCTCTGCGCGGACTGTCTCCACGCCCGGCGAGTGGAAAACGCGCACGGCTCCGTCTTTATCTTGTGCAAGCGCTCGGCGAACGACACTGCGTATCCGAAGTATCCCCGCCTACCGGTCTTGGTTTGCCCCGGGCACGAGTCGAAAGGCGCCCGCAAAGCTCCCAGTGTCTAGTGCCGTTTCAACTTTTTCAGGCTAAAGCGGCGCCACAAAATTTCCTCCCAGCCCGGACCGAATACGGAGCTCAGGTTGGTTCCAAATAGTTGGAGTGGCACTAGCCCTCCGGGCTCTCCGGCGCGAGGGACCCCGGTTTCAGCTTTCCCTTCACCGGGCGTGCCGTACAATGACGGTTCACTTACAGAAG
>QHYP01000381.1 GCA_003224195.1 Acidobacteriota bacterium
GAGGCGGCGCGATTTCACGGATTCGTTTTTCCGTTCGTGGCAGCCCCTGCCCGATGAGGGCAGCCGTGGTTGGCCGTGAATAAGGTAGACTGAAAATCGGATGGCTCGAGATGCGCGGCTCCCTTTCGAGAGATTTGGAATGCCCAGGACGAAACGAGTCAGGGAAGCGCAGCTCTTCCCTTTATTCTTGAAGCTGCGAAATCGCCCGTGTTTGGTGGTGGGCGCCGGCCGCGTTGGGGAATCGAAAATAGCGGGGCTGCTCGCGGCAGGCGCGAAACTTCGAGTGGTGGCGCCGCAGGCCACGCCAAAGGTGGAGTCCTGGGCGCGCAGCCGCAAGGTGCAGTGGCTTCAACGCGAATTCCGCGCTGAGGACTTGCGCGGCATTTTGCTCGTGGTGGCGGCAACATCTTCGAGAGATCTACACCAGAAGATCTTTCGCCTCGCCCGGAAGGAAGGCGCACTGTGCAACGTGGTGGACGACCCGCCTCTGTGCGACTTCTACTATCCGGCGGTGGTTCGCCGCGGGGCGCTGCAAATCGCAATCTCCACCAGCGGGCGGAGTCCTGCGCTGGCACAGCGGATGAGGGAGCAACTCGAGCGCCAGTTCGGTCCGGAATTCGAGGCGTGGCTCGAGCATTTGGGGAAATTGAGAGCAAAACTTCGCACGATTGCTTCGAGTGCGGCCGAACGGCGACGCTTGTTGCGCCAACAAGTCAGCCAGGAAGCGTTCCGCGGATTCCTCCGGCGGCTTAAGCGCGGGTCGAGCAGACCGGCAAAACGATGAGATTTATCCCCGGCGAGGACCGAAGCGCGGCCCGGCGCGGATGACCACAAACCGGTATTCCCATAAAAAATTTCGATGGCAGGCAGCGATTTTTCAGCAGACGCAATGGTGGAACACAGTGCTACCATTTTTTTCTCAACTTTTCGCTTGCTGCGGACGCAGCGAGCCGGAGTAAAACCATGGCGTCTCCAGCGAGAACCTCGCCCACATCCCCGAGTTTCACTCTGACGGGGAAAGTTTATCTGCTCGGCGCCGGAACGGGAGATCCCGAACTTCTTACTGCGAAGGCGCGGCATTTGCTGCAGACCGCGGAAATCGTTGTGCACGATGACGGGGTCCCGCAAGGAATCCTCGACCTGATACCCGCATGGACGCAGGTGCTAAGCACAGGCAAGCAGTCAGGTCATGCAGGAATGACGGAGGAGAAGGTTTACGAAGTGCTGCTCTCTTCGGTCCGGCGGGGCCACGATGTGCTGGTCCTAAAATCGGTGGACTCGCGCAGTTCCGATGGCGTCGGCGAAGAAATGGAGGCGTTGCGCCGCGCCGGAATCCACATTGAGGTTGTGCCGGCGACGGCCGCCCAAGAAGTTGCGGCGGCCCAGGTTGAGGAAGAGACTCACGCCACTTAGAGCGCTGAGTAATCGAGCCGCGCAGGCGCAAAGCTCCATCGCGATCCTGGCTGGACATTCCGGGAGATCAGGCCGCTCCGGGCTTCGTGTGTCCGCTGCGGAGTTCTTCGTTGAGCAAGATCGCTTCGGCGATTTCTTTCATGGACACGCGCCGTTGCCGGCTTTTGCGCTGCAAGGCTAAATAAGCTTCTTCCTCGCTGAGGCCAAGATCGCGTTGCAGGATGCCCTTGGCTCGCTCGACGACCTTCCGCGTCTCCAACTGCTCGGAAAGTTGTGAGTTTTCTCCTTCGAGGCGCGCCATTTCGATCTCCGCGCCCACGAGGAAGCCAATCGTCGAAATCAATTGGATTTCACGCCGGGAATAGTCATGCGGCTGGCGGTGCTGAACGTTGATGACGCCGACAAGCTTGTCGCGGCAAAGAACGGGCACTGAGAGGAACGCCTCGTAGCGGTCCTCCGGCAGTTCATTGAAGGATTGGAAGCGCGGATCCTTGAAAGCGTCGTGGGCGACGGCGACGGGCTGTTTGTGTTCGGCCACCCATCCCGTTATGCCCTGTCCCATGCGGAGCTTCAAGCGGTCCACCACCTCAGCGTGTGGGTTCTTGGAGGCCCGAAGAACAAGA
>QHYP01000070.1 GCA_003224195.1 Acidobacteriota bacterium
CTTCCGGATGTTCCGTAAGCGCGGCGGAAATATCTCCTGGGGCGGGAAGATTTCGGACGAAAAGGAAAATCAAGCCCACTGCGAGTGCGGCGCATCCGGCGATGGCGGAAAGGGCCCGTGTTCCCCGCCGGACCCAATCGCCGCCCGCGGCCATTGCCGAGCCCAGCAGGAGCGCAAAAGCCGGATAGCAAGGCATGGAATAGTATTCTTGCGTGGTTGAGAACGTGAAAAAAACGAGCAGGAAACCGATCCAGCAGAGCGATAAAAGTCGGGCCCTTCCCGCGCGATCGGCCGGCTTGAAGGAGAGTTTTCCCACAGCGGGGAGAAAGACGCTCCAGGGAAATAGCCAGACAAGGTTGAGCAGCCAAAAATGCAGGCGCGGGACGGTGTTGTAGTCCCGCGGATAGCGCAAGTTGAGAAAGCGCAGGAATTGCTCGTTGATGAAATAAAACCACAGAAAGCCGTGATATTCGCCGGGACCGCTATGGAGCGTCGCCGCGAAATAGGGCGGGTTGCGCAGCGTGGCCAGGATGTGCCAGGGCGCTGCAATCAATATTACGACGATTGACCCGCTGAGGACATGAAGGCGTTTCCAGGTTCTGGGCGAAAAGAGCCCTCCCGTAAAGTAGAGATAGATCGCCCCAGCCGCAATCGGAAACACCACCCCGATCAGGCTCTTCAGGAGCAATCCCACGCCCAGGCCCACCGCCAGCAGGAAAGCCCACAGGCGCGGACGTGGCTCTTCTTCATCCAACGCGCGGAGGAACGACCACAGGGCCAAGGTGACCGCAAACGTTAGCATGACGTCGGGGATTAGAATGCGCGTGAAGAGAAACAACCCGATGCAGGTGGCCAGGCAGAGGCCCGCATAGAAACCTGCGCGTTTGCCGAAAGCCCAGGCGCCGAATGCGGCGGTGAGCCAGCAGAGTGCAATCGCGGACAAAGCAATGGGAATGCGCGCGACCCAATCGTGGACGCCAAAGATCTTGTACGAGATGGCGATGGCCCAATAGATGAGCGGCGCTTTTTCGAGATAAGGCACGCCGTCAAGCCGTGCGGTGACCCAGTCGCCGGAAGCCAGCATGTTCCGCGCGATCTGCGCCTGCACGGCGTCCACATCGTCCATCAGCGAAGGCGGCGAAAGAATGCAGCCGAGATAGACCGCGCTCGCAACCAGAACAAGCGTTACGTAGAGGAGGTTACGCTTTCCGGAACTTGCCGGCTCGGGACGCGCGCCGGCGCCGTTTGAATCCCCCATTTTTCCATCCACAAGAACAAGATCATCAAGCCCCAGAGGTGATATCCCAGATTTTCGCGCCGTTCCAGGTGGCGGCGCACCGCGGATTCGATCGCGCTAGGATGAAAGAGATCAGAATGCTTTGCGGCTCCCGCCGTCAAGGTGTCGAGCAGCAGCGGCCGGAGCGGGCCGCGCAGCCATTCATGCGCGGGGATGTCGAAGCCGACCTTCGCGCGGCGCAGAACGCATGTTGGCAGCTTGCCCTTCATCAATTCCTTGAGAAGAAATTTCTGGCTCCGGCCGCGAATCTTGAATTCGGCGGGCAACGAAGCGGCAAATTCCACCAGCCGGTGATCGAGAAACGGAGGACGCACCTCGAGCGAATGCGCCATGCTCATGCGGTCCACCTTGGTGAGAATGTCGTCCGGCAAATAATACTTCTGGTCGAACCACAGGTACGATGCCAGATCGCCGTCTGCCGCGGTCTTTTCCCGAAGCTCGCCCAAGACGGAGCTGAGCGCGTTCGAGACCGTACTCTGGAGAAGCGTAGATTTTTCGGCGCAGGAAAAGGTGCCGTTCCAGTAGACATGCGCCTGCTCGGGCGGCAGCCGGCAGCCTTCCACGAAACGTTTCAGCTTGTAATCGAAGCCGATCTTTTCGTCCGAGACGGGCCAATGGCGGACTCCGCGGAGTGCAAATTGAAAAAGATGCTTCGGCATTCTCCGTGCCATGCCGGCAAGCCGATTCGCCCGATAGGTCAGGTAGCCGCCGAACAATTCGTCGGCGCCTTCTCCGCTGAGCACGACGGTCGCTTTCCCGCGCGTCAGCCGGGACAGGAACCACACCGGGATCGCCCCCGCATCCGCGTCCGGTTCGTCGCAGTAGTAGACGAACTGCTCGATTGCATCCTGCAAATCCGCATCGGAGTTCAAATCGAACTCCGCGTGATCGGTGCCGTATTGCGCCGCGACCCGGCGGATATAAGGCGTCTCATCAAAGCTCCGCCCGCGGAAGGAAATCGAAAACGTCTTCAACCGCGAACCCGCGGCTTGAGCGGCGTAGTGCAGAATTGTGGAGGAATCGATGCCGCCGCTGATCCAAACTCCCAGAGGAACATCGGAGAGAAGGTGCTCGCTGATGGACTGCCGCAGCAACGAATCGAATTGCTGCTTGGCCGAATCCATTGTCCAGCGCCGGATCGCACCAAACGGCAGATGCCAATACCGTTCGAGGCGTGTGACGCCCTTACGCCATTCGAGCCAGTGACCGGGCGGAAGCTTCTCGATACCCTCGACGAGCGTCCACGGGCACGGGACATAGTTGAGAGTCAAGTAACAATCGAGACCGGCCATGCTTAGCCGCCGCTCTACCTCGGGATGGAGGAGGATGGCCTTCAATTCAGAGCCGAAGAAAAGGTCCTGCCCGCGGCGGGCAATGTAGAGCGGCTTGATGCCCATGCGATCGCGCGCAAGGATGAGGCGTTGGCTGGACTCCGTCCACAGCGCTATCGCAAACATGCCTCGCAGCTTCGAGAAACAGTCCGTGTCCCACTCGAGGAACGCTCGCAAAACAGTCTCGGTGTCGCTCTGCGAGCGGAATCGATGGCCGCGGTTTTCCAATTCGGCGCGGAGTTCCCGGTGATTGTAAATCTCTCCATTGAACGCAACAACCGAATCGCCGCACTCCGAGACGATGGGCTGGTCGCCCGATTGGAGATCGATGATTTTCAGACGCGTGACGCCGAGGGAGACACCGGGCGACTCAAAGACACCCTGCTGATCCGGCCCGCGGTGAATCAGCGCAGCAACTGCGCGATGGATGAGATCGAGATCGGGGACCTGACTCTTATGCGTGAAGCCTACGATTCCACACAAGTTGCAGCACCCTCCGTCCGGGCACTCGCGCACTCCCCCGCCGGCTTGGTGTAAAAACCGCGTTCTTGCGATGAGCATCATCTCACCGCAAGGCCGATTTCCCGGTCCCGTATCCGCGAAGATTCCCTGCGATTGCACCGGAGCCGCGAGAGAACAGACGCTGCGTGCCCGAGCACTCGAAATTCGGCCCGCCCGCTGAGTTCGGGCTAGCCGACCTGGTCTGATGAGAGGATGCCACAAAACGTTGCGGAAGTTGCCCATTATTTGTGCCTCGGGCCATTTTGTAGGAGGGAAACGCGTCTGGGCGGCGACACGGCCGCCGTCTTAGTTCACTTTGCGGGAAAGTACACGAGTAAATCGCTTTGCCGAGCGGGGCACATGCACACTCGCACACAGAAGGGCTTTGCTACAAGCAGGACACCTGACAGGAAAGATAGGTGCGCCGCGCTGACGCAGACTCAATGGGCGGCCACAGCGGCCTGGATTTCGGATTCGTCGATGTCGAAATTCGCGTACACGTGCTGGACGTCGTCGTGTTCTTCGAGCGCTTCCACCAGCCGGAGCATTTGCTGCGCCTGCGGACCGGTGAGCTTGATGTAATTCTGCGGCACCATGGATAGTTCCGCGGAAGTAGGTTTGATTCCCGCCTTTGTAAGCGCCTCACGCACCGATTCCAGCGCATCAGGCGGCGTGACGATGTACCAGCTCGAGCCGTCGTCCTTCAGGTCTTCTCCGCCGGCATCCAGAACGATACCCAGGAGGCTGTCTTCGCTGGCCGCTTCCTTCGGGACCACGATTTCGCCCTTCCGATGAAACATCCAGCCGACCGCGCCCGCTTCGGCCATGTTCCCGCCGTTCTTACTGATCACATGGCGCATCTCACCAACGGCGCGGTTGCGGTTCGTGGTCACCACCTGGATCAGCATTCCTACGCCGCCCGGCCCGTAACCCTCGAACATCACTTCCTCGTACTGTTCGCCTTCGAGCTGGCCGGTACCGCGCAGGATGGCGCGCTCGATGTTCTCATTGGGCATGTTCTCGTTCTTGGCGGTGGCAACGGCGGTGCGGAGGCGGGGATTGGTATCGGGATCTCCGCCGCCACTGCGCGCGGCGATCGAGATTTCTCGGATCAGCCGCGTGAAGACGCGGCCGCGCTTCGCGTCAGTGGCCGCCTTTTTGTGTTTGATGGTGGCCCATTTTGAATGCCCGGACATGACAATTCCTCTTCTTCTATGTGACCCGAAGCGGTCGGCTTGTGGAATCCATTCGCTTCGCAGCGCGCTTCTGGCGGGCTGCATCGTCCCTGCGGAGACCAACGGTGAACCGAAACCCCTAGTGCCGTTCCAACTTATTCGGCCAAATACCCGCTGTTCATTCCTCCCTGCCGCTTCTTCTCTGCGGAGAAAAGGGTTAGCTTGAAAAAGTTGGAACGGCACTGGTTAAGCAGAGATAGTGTAGCACAGCGAAACGACCCACGGAACCGGCATGCCGCCCCGCTTATCAATGTTGACTGCTGTTCGCACGCATCGCCTCTGCGTACTTGGCAGCAATCGCGCTCCAGGAGAAATACTTTTCCTGCGCCCGGCGGCTGCGCTCCGCCAGCGACGCGCGATACGCCGCATCGCTCAAGACGCGCGCCAAGGCCGGCCCGAATTCCTCTCGTCTCTCCTGCGGCACCAGCACTACCCCGGCCTCCGTGATGGGGGGTGCCGTCTCCCAGCCCTGGCACGCGATGACCGGCAGACCGCAGGCAATCCCCGCGATCGCGCTGCTTCGCCCCGTAGAGATTGGCCCCCGCGCGAAAAGTAAGACATCCGCGGAACGCAGAACGCGGACGACCGCTTCGCCCTCGAGTAGCCCATAAGCATCGATCTTCACCCGCGTTTCGTCCACACGCTCGCGAAGCCTCTTCTCGGCCCTCTCTGAATTTCGCCCCAACAGAGCCACTCGAATCGCCC
Source organism: Acidobacteriota bacterium (assembly GCA_003224195.1). Lineage (GTDB taxonomy): Bacteria > Acidobacteriota > Terriglobia > Acidiferrales > UBA7541 > Acidiferrum. The sequence continues at coordinate 5,070 of QHYP01000070.1, forward strand.
CGACTCGTCCCGCTGCGCAGCGCACCGCTTTCGCGATACAGTCCACCTCTTCTTGCCCTGCGCGGTCCTCGTTTGCATCGCCGGTTACAGTGAACACCGCGACTGTAGGCAATTCGTTCCTCAAGTCCGCATTCTTGCGCCAAGCATCTTCAGGTGATGGCAAGTTAGCTCCTACAGGAATGAAGACGGTCTTCGGGCAATCCGCAGGCAGCCAGGAAATCTTTTCCGCTGGGAGGGTTGTAACGGCGAAATCAGCCAGGCGAAGCGCCTTCCGCATTGCACGAAGCTGTACCATCCGCCGCAAATAATCGACCGCCCGATTTCCTCCGTAAGGCTCTGCGTCATGAAACACCACGGCGGTGCGGGCACCACTCGTTCTCAATTCCCGCAGGACGCGCAACACAGCCAGCGGAAATCCTCGGCGCGACCACGCCAGCGCCGTGTATTGCAGGAAGACCCATCCGTCACGCCACTGCTCAGCCCGCCGGTGCAGCTCCCTTCGCGCTCGTCGCCAGCCCAATTCGCTCCAGCATAGGCGCTCAATCGACATGGAAAATCCCAGCGGCTGCAACGCGGCGCCGAGATATCGGCAATAATCCTCGACGGCGTCAGTTGGTTCATCACGCCGCCCGAGAAGCGCCACGCAGTGTTTGTTCATCCTCGAAGAAGTAGCTGCCGGTTCTTTCCGGCAGTATGGTGGGTGATCGCGGTAATCCTCATGGCAGTCGAGCAAGCTTAGCATGGCCACCCATGTCGCAAAACACGGTTATACTCTTCGCGTCATCCATGACAGCGACCCTCTTGCCTCCCTTGGGCGTGTCTTCGGAGGCCGACTCTAAACGGCACCCGTATCGCGTCTTAGGTATAGCCGCTCACCCGGTACAATACGCTTCGCCGGTGTTCCGGCACATGGCATTGCGGCCGGAACTGGATTTTCAGGTTGCCTACTGCAGCTTGCGCGGCGTGGAACCCGGCCTTGACCGCGAATTTGGCAGAACCGTGCAGTGGGATGTTCCACTGCTCGACGGTTACCGTTGGACGCTGGTGCCGAATCGCGGGTCCGGTGGAGAAGGATTTTTCGAGTACTGCAACACCGGATTGTGGAAGCTGATTCGCGAAGGGGAATTCGACGCCATTCTGTGCTGGACGGGGTATCTGAGAGCCAGCTTCTGGATCGCGTATCTTGCGGCGAGGGTGACTGGAACGGCTTTTTTGTTTGGAACGGACGCGACGACGCTGCACCCCATGACCGGCCCGGCGTGGAAGCAAAGCGTGAAGCGGGCGGTGTGGCCCCTGCTGTTTCGCGCCGCGGACCAGGTAATTGTGCCGTCATCGGGAGCGCGCGAACTGATGGTTTCCCTGGGTATTCCGGCGGAGTGCGTTACGCTCACGCCATACTCCGTGGATAACGATTGGTGGCGGGCGCGATCTGCAGAAGTGGACCGCAAGGCGGTGCGCGATTCGTGGGGCGTTGCCGATGGCGACTTCGTGGTGCTCTTTTGCGCGAAGCTCCAGCCGTGGAAGCGCCCCCTCGATCTGCTCCGTGCGTTTGCCCGCGCTGACCTGCCGGGGGCCGTTCTTGTCTTTGCGGGAGAAGGGCCACTCCGTGAGCAGGTGGAAGCGGAAGCCGCGGAGTTGGGCGTGAGCAGCCGGATCAAGCTGCTCGGCTTTGTCAACCAATCGAGGTTGCCAGCCGTATACACGGCCGCGGACCTGCTCGTGCTCCCCTCCGAATACGAAGCCTTCGGGGTAGTCGTGAACGAGGCGATGCTCTGCGGCTGCGTCGTGGCGGCCAGCGCCAACGTCGGGGCGGCAAGGGACTTGATCGCGCCCGGAAAAACTGGGTATCTGTTTCCATGTGGGGATGTGGATGCCCTCGCCAGTGTGTTGCGGGAGGTTGCGACTGACCGTGCTCGCCTTGCACGGATTTCGCAAGCTGCTCGCGAGCGCATGGCCACATGGTCATTCCGCGAAAATGTGCAGGCAACTGTCGACGCCGTAGAGCGCGCAGCGTATAGGAAATTCCCGCGCAATCAAATCGAAGGCGGTGGCGCGCAGAGCTACCGTTGAGAGCCGCGGGCGCCCGTGGGATGACGCTACTCATCTACAGCCACTATTTCGCGCCGAGCATCGGCGGCGTGGAAACCATCGTCGAATCACTGGCGCGCGGGCTGAGCGTACTTCGGTCGTCTGCCGGGGAGCTCGATTTCGACGTCACTCTAGTGACGCAAACCCCTGCCGGCAGTTTCCGCGACGAAGATCTTCCCTTTTGCGTTGTTCGCCGGCCCAGCACGCTCGGGCTGCTCGGTTTGATCCGCACTGTGGATGTCGTGCATGTTGCGGGCCCGGCCCTCGCGCCCCTTGTTATGGCTTGGCTCGCGCGCAAACCTTTCATAATCGAGCACCACGGGTTCCAAACTGTCTGCCCGAACGGCCAACTCTTCTACGAGCCGTCGCAATCGCCCTGTCCCGGACATTTCATGGCGGGGCGGCACCTCGAATGCCTGCGCTGCAATGCCAGCCAAGGTGCGCTCCACAGCTTCAAACTTTGGCTGCTCACGTTCGCACGCCGGTTCATGGCCAGGCGCGTGGTCGTAAACATCACGCCCACGAAGTGGCTGGGTGAACTGGTGAAATTGCCGCGCAGCGAGGCCATTCCGCACGGCCTCGATGCGACCCGTGATGCTCTCTGGCCGACGTCGAAAGGCAGCATCCCCGTTGTCGTTTTTCAGGGACGCCTCGTAACCACGAAGGGAGTACGCCTCCTCCTTGAAGCGACTCATCGGCTCGTGGCTGAGGCTCCTGAATTCGAGCTTCACATAATCGGTGATGGCCCTGAGCGCAAGTCGCTCGAGCGGCTCGCTGATGAATGGAAACTCACTCCGCGGGTGCGATTCTTCGCTTCGCTGCCGCCTTCGGAGTTGGACGTGACCCTGGCGCGCGCCACTGTTGTCGTGGTTCCGTCTCTCGGCGGAGAAGTCTTCGGCCTTGTCGTCGCGGAAAACATGCTGCGCGGGCTGCCCGTACTCGCTTCGGATTTGGGCGCATTTGCTGAGGTGATCGGCGACGCCGGACTACTGTTCCGCACCGGTGATGCCGAAGATCTCGCCCGCCGGCTGGCAACGCTTCTCCGAGATCCGGCGCTCGCCGCGGAACTGGGTGTGCGAGCGCGGCAACGCGTCCTCGATTTCTTCGGCAGGGGTCGTATGATAG
>QHYP01000152.1:0-12372 GCA_003224195.1 Acidobacteriota bacterium
CGCTTGCGAATAGGAAGCTGAAGCGCCGCGTGTGGCAGCCAATTCACAAAGGCCGCCACGTCGCGCTCGAAGGCGGCAGCATTGACGCAAACGGGCGCGGCACCCTGCTCACGACGGAAGAATGTCTTCTAAGCAAAACGCAGGAGCGCAATCGAGGATTGTCGCGCGCGGACTACGAGCACATCTTCCGCGAATACCTGGGCGTCACGAATATCCTTTGGCTCAAAAGCGGGATAGCGGGCGACGACACGCACGGCCACGTGGACGACCTCGCCCGGTTTGTCAATTCCAAAACCGTCGTCGCAGCCGTGGAAGAAGATCCCGCCGATGCCAACTACGAGCCACTCCAAGAAAACCTCGCGCTTCTCAAGACGATGAAAGACCAGGACGGCCAGCCGCTGCGCGTCGAGACGCTGCCGATGCCCGCGCCGGTGTACTTCGATGGCCAGCGCCTCCCCGCCAGCTACGCGAATTTCTACATCGCCAACAAGCTGGTGCTCGTTCCGGTGTTCAACGACGCGAACGACCGCGTCGCACTCAACGCGCTCGCCGCGCTCTTCCCGGACCGGCGCATCGTGCCCGTGGCCTGCCGTGATCTCGTCCTCGGACTCGGCACACTCCATTGCATGACCCAACAAGAACCAGCAGCGCAGTAGTCCAGTTCGCGATGCGCAATTCTTCCGTTGGCTCTCGGATTTTCCGTAAATACGCTAGAATGCCGCGGACATCTCCGACGCTTGATCTGTGAGTTTCGGACGAGGAGGCGCAATGCTCGCGACTATGCTCCAAGGTTTTGGTGTCTTCTTCACAACCAATCGCGGGCTGATCGGTTGGCTGATCATCGGACTTCTGGCCGGCTGGCTCGCTGGCACGCTCTCGCGCGGCCGCGGCTACGGCTGCATCGTCAATGTCATCCTGGGATTGATCGGCGCCGTGCTCGGCGGCTGGATTTTTACCCGGCTGGGAGTGTGGGGCGGCGGTTTTATCTACAGCCTTGCCGCAGCCACGCTGGGCGCTGTGCTGCTGGTCTCCATCGCGCGCCTCTTCTCCAGCAGCGACCGCTAGCCACTACTCGGCAAGCACCGATCATCCATCGCGTCCTGTGATACGATTGCTTGTTGGATCATGGAGCCGACGATTCTTTGAGCGCGACCACTCCCTCCCTCACAGCCATCCCTTTCGGCGGTCTTGGCGAATTCGGAATGAACATGCTCGCGCTGCGCTATGGCGAGCATATTCTCGTCATCGACGCGGGCATGATGTTCCCAGAATCCGAGCTTCTGGGCGTCGATCTTGTCATTCCCGATATTTCGTATTTGAAGCAGAACCGCTCGAGCGTCCGCGCCATCGTCCTCACGCACGGTCATGAGGACCACATCGGCGCCCTGCCCTATATTCTGCGGGATCTCAACGTGCCGATCTACGGCACGCGCTTCACTCTCGCTCTGGTAAAGAAGCGCCTCGAAGAAGCCGCCCTGCTCGACAAAGTTACGCTGCGCGAAGTTCTCCCCGGCCGGCGCATCGAGATTGGCCCATATGAAATTGAATTCATCGGCGTCACGCACAGCACGATCGATTGTGTCGCGCTCGCGGTCCGCACGCCGCTCGGGGTGATCCTCCACACCGGCGACTTCAAGATCGACCACACGCCGGTGGATGGCGCGGCGTTCGATGTGCACGCCTTCGCGCGCTGCGGCAACGAGGGAGTCCTCGCGCTCTTCAGCGACAGCACGAACGTCGAGCGGCCCGGCTTCACGCCTACTGAGCGCGCAGTTGTCCCGCGCATTGAAGAACTCTGCCGCACGGCGCCGCGCAAGGTCGTGCTCTCCTGCTTTGCATCGTCCATCCACCGCATCCAGCAAGTCATCGAAATCGCGCAGCGCGTCGGCCGAAAGGTGGCCTTTGTCGGCCGCAGCATGGTGGACAACGTCGAAATCGCGCATGATCTCGAGTGCTTGCGCATTCCCGACGGGATGGTCGTGCGCCCACAGGACATCCGCTCGTTCGACCCGAAGCGCCTGGTGGTGATTGCCAGCGGCAGCCAGGCCGAGCCGATGTCTTCGCTCTCGCGCATCGCGGTGGACAATCACCGCTGGGTCACGGTCGAGGAGAACGACACGGTCATTCTTTCCGCGCGCATCATTCCCGGCAACGAAAAAGCCATCTTCCGCATGCTCGACCACATGTTCCGCCGCCGCGCCCTGGTCTATTACGAAAATAGCGGCGGGATCATTCACGTTTCCGGCCACGCCAGCCAGGAAGAACAGAAGCTTATTCTCCAGCTCGTTCGACCGCGCTACTTCATCCCAATTCATGGCGAATACCGGCATCTGTTTCGTCACGCAGCCTTGGCGCATCAGCTTGGCGTAGTGCCGGGAGAAATCTTGCTCATCGAAGATGGGCAGCCAATTGAATTTACCGCTGAGGGCGCTTATCGCAGGGAACCTCTTCCGGCGGGCCGCGTTCTGGTCGATTCCGGCTCGCTCGAAGAGATCGAGGAGTTCGTCATTCGCGACCGGCAGCACCTCTCCGAAGACGGCGTCGTCGTGCCCATCATCGCCATCGACAAACACACGGGGAAAATCGAATCGCTGCCGGAAATCGTCACCCGAGGCTTTCTGAGCGACAACGGGCAGGAGCTCGTCTCCGGCGCGCGCGACGTCGTTATCAGGACGGTCGAGCAGTCCAACTCCGAGGAAAAGACGGACTGGAGCGTCATCAAAGAAAAAATCCGCGTGGACTTGAAACGCTACATCAACAAGCAAACTTCCAAGCGCCCGCTCATCCTGCCTGTCATCCTCGAAGTGTGAGAAAATCGCGCGACTCTTCGTCTCCTGATGCCCCTATTCCCGCAACGCACCCAAACGCCCGGCCGCGCCGCAGTCGCATTCATCTTTGTCACCGTCGCGCTGGATATGCTGGCCTTCGGCATCATTGCGCCGGTCTTGCCGAAACTCATTGTCGAATTCGAGGGCGGCAACGTTGCCCGAGCCGCTTCGACGGTCGGTTATTTCGGCTTTGCCTGGGCCACGATGCAATTCATTTTTTCGCCCCTCCTCGGAGCCTGGTCGGACCGTCACGGCCGGCGCCCCGTCGTCCTCCTTTCGAATTTCGGGCTTGGAATCGACTACGTCTTCATGGCGCTCGCGCCCTCGCTCTCGTGGCTGTTTGTTGGCCGCCTCATTTCGGGCATCACGTCGGCGAGTTTACCCACCGCCTTCGCTTACATTTCCGACGTGACGCCGCCCGAGCGTCGCGCCAAACAGTTTGGCCTAGTCGGCGCCGCCTTTGGTTTCGGATTCATCGTGGGCCCGGCGGTCGGCGGGCTCCTCGGCAACATCAACCTCCGTCTTCCTTTCTGGTTCGCAGCCGGCCTCAGCCTCACGAACGCGCTCTACGGCTTCTTCATTCTGCCGGAATCGCTTCCGCCCGAACGCCGCGCCAAGGACATTCGCGGCCTTACGAACCCGCTCAGTTCTCTGACTCTCCTGCGTTCACACGCGGGGCTCATCGGCCTGGCACTGGTCCTTTTTCTTTGCTATTTCGCGCAGCAATCTCTGGCGTCCGTTTACGTTCTCTATGCCGACTATCGTTATGCGTGGAGTGAGCGCACGCTCGGATTTTCCCTGGCTCTCGTCGGCGTTTGCTCGAGTCTCGTCTCCGGTGTCTTCGTGGGCCCGATTGTGAAACGCTTCGGTGAGCGCCGCACGCTGCTTGCCGGGGTGAGCTTCGGAATCCTTGGCTTTCTCTCGTTCGGTCTCGCCGCGCGAGGCTCTCTTTTTCTCGCCGGCGTCCCGTTCATTTCGCTTTGGGGACTCTTCGGTCCTCCCGCCCAGTCGCTCATGACCCAGCGCGTGGACCCATCCGCGCAGGGCCAGCTTCAGGGCGCCATCAACAGTCTCCGTGGCATCAGCGGGATGATCGGCCCTCTGGTTTTCTCACAGGTCTTTTCTGTGGCGATCAATCCGCGATTACGCGTGCACCTTCCCGGCGCGCCATTTTTTACCGCCGCGCTCTTGCTCCTGACGGCGCTTTGGGTCTGTTGGAACACTGCCGCCGCCTCTCCACCGGCACGGGACCCCGCTGCGGGCGTATCGCCAATTCCATAATGAGATAGATGAGCAGGGCGGACCTTCGCCCTTTTTGTATTTCGCGCGAGGCCGTTCGCCCTTAGAATGCGTGCGCCGGAGGATTAATCAAAATGGTTCAGCGAATTCTTTCAGTTCTTCTGCTTCTCACGCTTCTCTTGGGGGCGCGTACGATCGTGGCGCAAACCGAGAGCTCGCCGCCGGCCAGTGCCGGCCTGGCGCGGGGCCGCGCGGCGCATTTGCGCTACGGAATCAATTTGAGCGAGTGGTTCGCGCAGGTCTTCGATCCCAAGGGCTACACGAAGGAACACTTCGAGGCCTGGACCACAGCGCAAGACATCGCGCTCATCAAGGAAATGGGGTTCGACCACGTTCGCCTCAGCGTCAACCCGCAGCCGATGTTCCGCCACAAACAGGCAGACCGGATTCCCGCGGATTATCTCGGCTATCTGGACGCGGCCGTGAAGATGATCCTCGATCGCGGGCTCGCTGTGATCATTGACCTTCATCCGGACTCCGACTTCAAGCAGAAACTCGTCTCCGACAACGAATTCGTGGAACAGTTCGCCGACTTCTGGCGCGCCCTCGCGCAGCACTATTCGACGCTCGATCCCAACCTGGTTTTCTTTGAAGTCCGCGACGGCTATCGCTGGTACGGGATTCAGGCGCGGTTGGCCGCGGCGATCCGCGAAGGCGCGCCGCAACACACCATCATCGCGGCCGGCGCGCGCTGGTCGGACGACGACGATCTGCTCTTCATGGAGCCGCTCCACGATGCAAATGTCATCTACAATTTTCATTTCTACGAGCCGCACGTGTTCACCCACCAGGGAGCGACCTGGGGCGAGAATTACTGGCATTCCGTAAAAAGTTTGCCGTATCCCTCCACGCCGGCGAGCGCAGAGAAAGCGGCCGCGACGGTTCCCGAAGCCGAAAAAAGACTCGCTGTGGTCCGCTATGGCCTGGACCACTGGAACGCTGCGCGCCTGGATGAGGAGTTCGACCAGGTCGTGGCCTGGGCGGAACGCTGGAACGTGCCGGTCACTTGCAACGAATTTGGCGTGTACCGGAAGACGGCGAACCCTCAGGATCGCGCCGCGTGGATCTCCGACGTTCGCACTTCGCTCGAGAGACACGGAATTGGCTGGACCATGTGGGACTACAGCGGCGGCTTCGCCGTCGTGACGAAGGAAAACGGCAAGCCCGTCCCCGACGAGCTCACCGTGAAAGCACTTGGCCGGACGATGCCGAAGGCCGTCCATTGAGCGCGCCAAAGGCCATTGCCACCGGAACGGGCCTTGCGCTTCGCCACCTTGCCGGGAACTGAGCTGGACCACCCGCGCACTTTCGCACCGTGATTCTGTCCTACAATCCCTGCATGGCGCCCGTCCTCCGCCCTTACGAGGCACGCGACTTCCCTGCCCTGTACCGGCTCGACCAGGCATGTTTTCCGGCCGGGATTGCCTACACGAAAACAGGCCTGCGCTATTTTCTGAAATTGAATGGAGCGCAATGCCTGGTTGCCGAAGAGAACGAGCGCATCGCCGGCTTCCTTCTCGCCGAAGAAAACGCTCCGCTCGCGCACATTATCACGCTCGACGTGGCTGCGCCGCACCGCCGCTGCGGCATCGGTTCCGAGCTTCTCCGGCAGACGGAGACGAACCTCGCCGCGCGCGGCGTTCGCTCCATCCTTCTCGAGACCGCAACTACCAACGAAGCCGCCGTTGCCTTCTGGCAGCGCCACGGCTATCGTATCGAGGCCGTCCTGAAGCGCTATTATCTGGGCCGGCTCGACGCTTACGAAATGCGCAAACTCTTGCTTGCTCCGGCGAATGAACGGCAGGCCAAAAAGGAAACCTGAACTCTATGCCCCTGTTTCAGGCGATTATTCTCGCTCTCGTGCAAGCCTTCACAGAGTTTCTCCCCATCAGCAGCACAGCTCATCTGATCCTTTTTCCCTGGCTCCTGCATTGGAAAGACCCGGGTGAAGCATTCGACGTTGCCCTCCACGCGGGCACGCTGCTCGCGGTAATTCTCTACTTCTTCAAGGATTGGCTGCGGCTGATCGTTTGCGGGCTTGGCGGGAAATACCCGCCAACTGCACCTCCGGCAGAAGTTGCGCAAAATCGGAGGTTTTTTTGGTACATGGTTGTGGGAACGATCCCGGGCGGCATCCTCGGCAAGCTCTTCGACAAGCAAATTGAAGAGCACTTGCGCGCTCCGATGATCATTGGAATCTCACTCATTGGCGTCGCACTGGTGATGTGGTGGGCGGACTCGAAAGCCAGCCTCACGCGAAAAATCGAGCAAGCAAACCTGGGGGATGCAATCGGGATCGGGACGGCGCAGGCCATCGCGCTGTGGCCAGGCGTTTCTCGGTCGGGAATCACGATTATCGCGGGACTATTTCGCGGATTGACGAGAGAAGGGGCAACGAGATTCTCTTTTTTGCTGTCCGCGCCGCTGATAGCGGGCGCGGTCGCCGCCAAGTTGCCGCCACTGATCAAACTGCATCATGCGGGGGGACTGGATCTGCCGCTTTCCACGCTCGCGGCCAGCGTCCTTGTTTCGGGAGTGACCGGATATTTTGTGATCGCCTTCTTCCTGCGCTACTTGCAGACCCGGACGCTGAAAGTATTTGTTGTCTACCGGCTCCTGTTTGGTATCATGGTCCTGGTCTTGGCGTTCCTCCAGATGGGCAACGCGCGTTAGCGCCCGCGCGTCCTATCCTGTAAGTCAGCCTTCCCCGGAGCTGAGGAGAAACCTGTGCGCTTTCTGACCCCAACCGAGAACAAGCGTTTCAACGAGCTGGTGGGCTTTCTGTGCGTCACGCTGGCCGTGCTCACCGCGCTCGCGCTGATTTCCTATTCGCCGCGCGACCCGGCTTTGAATGTCTCTGCCTCGCCATTCAGCGAGCGCGCAACGCAGAACTGGATCGGTCCCGCCGGGGCGTACAGCTCTGACCTGCTCTTTCAATGCTTCGGCTATGCGGCCTTTCTGCTCCCCGTGGCGCTTGCCATTCTCGGTTGGCGCTGGCTGCGCAGCCAACCGGTGACTTCTCAACTGGCCAAGCTTATCGGCTACGCGCTCATGCTGCTTTCGCTGCCGTCGCTGCTGTCACTGTGGCACTTGCCCGCTGTCCGCGATGCGGTGCCGGCCGGAGGGCTCGCGGGGTCGCTCATCGCCGGCGGATTGCTCAGCGGCTTCAATTCCATTGGCGCAAATCTTGTCGGCGTTGCGCTGTTCTTGACGGCTCTGTTCATGACCACGCGCTTCTCTTTTTCCGGGACTCATGCGTGGGCGACTGGTCCGCGCGGGCCCGTCGGCGCCGCCGGAAAGCTCGGGTTGATCCAGCGAACACAGGCGCGGTGGCGCGCATGGCGGGAAGCCCGACAGCAGGAGCGCATGCGGCGGCGCATCGAAGCCATCAAGGTGACGGGCCGCCCACCCGTGCAGCAGCAAATCGTCAAGAGCATGTTTGGGTTGGGGGCAAAAGATTGGCCGAAAGACCTGGATCTGGACGACGAAGACGAAAATGAATCCAGGAAGGAATCCGAGCGCCGGGCCTCGCTGCTTGTCGTGAATCCGGAGAAAACGAAAGGCGCGGCCGGGCGCAAATCACCTGCCGATCCAAGGATCGCTCGCGGCGCAGCCAGCTACAAGCTGCCATCGCCGGGCCTGCTGCGTCCCGGCGAGCGCAGCGAGAAGTTCGACGAGGACGAACTGAAAAACCGCGCTCGCGCCATCGAGCTGAAGTGCGAAGAGTTCGACGTCAAGGGCCGAGTGACGCAGATCAACCCCGGCCCGGTTGTCACCACGTTTGAATTCAAGCCCGAAGCGGGGATCAAGTACAGCCGCATCACCAGCCTTGCCGACGATCTTTGCCTGGCGCTCCAGGCGGAATCCATCTTGATCGAGCGCATTCCGGGTAAATCCACGGTTGGCATCGAGGTGCCCAACCTGCGCCGGCAGACCATCGCCTTGCGCGAAATCATCGAATCGCCGGAGTTCATCAACTCACCGAGCCGGCTGACGCTGGCGATGGGCCGCGACCTGCACGGCAACATCCGCGTCACCGATCTGGCGCAGATGCCGCACCTGCTCATCGCCGGGTCGACCGGAACGGGCAAGAGCGTGTTCATCAACTCGATGCTGATCTCCGTGCTGCTCAAGTCGACGCCCGATGAGGTGAAGCTTGTCCTCATCGACCCCAAGCGGCTCGAGCTGACGCTCTATGAGAAGATTCCGCACCTGCTCGCGCCCGTCGTGACCGATCCGAAGGTGGCGTCCAATGTCCTGCGCAACGCTACGAAGGAGATGGAAAAACGCCTTTCGCTCTTGGCGGAGTGCGGCGTCCGCAATATCGATCAGTACAATCGCCAGTTTCAGAAGGGCCAGGCGCTCGGCTTGTTCGACAATCTCGAGGGCAACGAGATCAAGCCGCTGCCATACATTCTGATCGTGATCGACGAGCTGGCCGATCTGATGATGGTGGATACGAACAACGTCGAGGAATCCGTCACCCGGCTGGCGCAGATGGCGCGCGCCGTGGGCATTCACCTTCTGCTGGCGACGCAGCGGCCCTCGGTGGACGTCATCACCGGCCTGATCAAAGCCAACTTCCCTGCCCGCATCTCTTTCCGAGTGGCCAGCAAAGTGGACTCGCGCACGATTCTGGACTCCAATGGGTCGGAATCCCTGCTCGGCAAGGGCGATATGCTCTATCTGCCGGCGGGCTCGGCGCGGCTGCACCGCATTCACGGGCCGCTCGTTACCGAGGACGAGATCACTTCGGTGTGCGATTTCTGGCGCAAGCAGGCGCAGGCCAAGTACAACGAAAAACTCCTGGAAGCGCCAAAGGAGGAGAAGGCTGCCGCCGATGAGGAAGAGGATGTGCAGGGCAATGATCCCAGCGAAGAAGTGGACGACGAGCTCTATCAGGACGCGGTGCGCGTGGTCTGCGAGATGGGTCGCGCGTCCACGTCAACGCTGCAGCGGCGGCTGCGCATCGGTTACGGCCGCGCCGCGCGGCTCATCGACCTGATGGAAAAGGACGGCATCGTCGGCCCGGCGGACGGAACGCGACCCCGCGAAGTCCTCAAGAAGCGCGAATGGATGCGTGATTTCGACGAATCCCTGCACTAAACGCGGCCAAACAAGACGCAAGAACTCCTGCCGACTGGTCTGAGTTGATTTGACACGACTGCGCACGACCCCTAGAATTTAGAAATTCACTTGTGTGCCGGGGTAGCTCACTGGTAGAGCGCCGCCCTGAAAAGGCGGGCGTAGCCAGTTCGATTCTGGCCCCCGGCACCACCCACGAGTATCATTGTCCCGGAACAGGTCGGGCGCCCTGGTCGCGATCCGAGGCACGAAGAGATTCTTGGCGATTCCCGATTGTTCGCTTGACATTAATCCCGACCTGTCCTTTCCTTGAATGCCGGCTGACCGGCATAGCCCTGAATTCGCCGCCGGAAAATGATGTCCAGAGAGAAGATAAGATTGAACAATACGGCTGATCGCAGGGAGTTTCTGCGCGCGATTGGCGTGATCAGCTCGGCGCTCACTTTTCCGTCCCGGATTTTCTCGGCGCGCAAGCCGTCCATACTGCTCTTCACCAAATCTTCCGGGTATGAACACGCGGTCATAAAAAATACGGACGGGAAGCCGAGCGTCGTGGAGGAAGCACTGCGCGGCCTGGGGGCGCGGCACGGATTCGAGGTGGCCGCCACGAAGGATGGCAGGATTTTTGATTCGAGCGAGTTTCGGGCGCATGAGGCGCTTTTTTTCTACACGACGGGAGACTTGACGAAAGCTGGGACGGACGGCCAACCGCCGATGTCGGCGCAGGGGAAGCAAACGTTTTTGGACGCGGTGCGCGACGGGCTCGGCTTTATCGGCACGCATGCCGCCAGCGACACATTTCATCCGGATCGCAATACTCAGGGCGACGCCGGAGATTCGTCGAAGCGGGAGACTGAACAGGGCGAGCAGAGCGAACCGTACTTGCGAATGCTGGGCGGCGAGTTTTTCGCACACGGAAAGATTCAGCCTGCAAATCTGATTGTAAACGACGCGAGCTTTCCGGGAGTCACGGCACCTCCGCAGAACTTAAATGAGGAATGGTATTCGCTGAAAAAACTTATTCCGGATATGCACGTGATTCTGACGGTGGATACCGCCGGGATGAAAGGAGAGCCTTATCAGAGGCCTCCTTACCCGATAACCTGGGCGCGCCAGCAGGGCAAAGGTCGAGCTTTTTACACGGCGATGGGACATCTGCCGGAAACCTGGGAGAACGAATTTTTTCTGAGCTTGGTCGCCGGGGGGATTGCTTGGGCCATGGGGCACGCGAAAGCAAGCATCGATGCCAACATCGCCAAAGTTGCTCCAGGTTACGCGCAAATTCCGGTCTTAACGCCGGCCAAGCAATAGCGGCAGCTTCCTCGCGCGCGTGGATTTGCAAACCCGATTTTTGTAGACTACTGCCGGTTGGAGGCGTGCCATGAGCATAAGCCGAAGAGATTTCGTCAAGGATACTACGATTGCCGCGGTCGGAACGGGTGTGGCGCTGTCGGTAGGTCCCTTCTCGCGCGGAGTGCTGGGTGCTAACGAGAAGATTGTCGTCGGTGTAATCGGCTGCGGCGGCCAGGGCCGCTGGAATATGCGCGATTTTCGTCGTCAACCGGAGGTGGCAATCGCCGCCGTTTGCGATGTCTATGACGCAAACCTTCAGCAGGCCGTCGAGATGACCGATGGGAAGGCAACCGCGTATAAAGACTTTCGCAAGCTGCTCGAACGCAAGGATATCGATGCAGTGATTATCGCGACGCCGGACCACTGGCACGCGCTGCCTGCCATTTACGCTTGTGAGGCGGGCAAGGACGTGTACGTCGAAAAACCGCTCTCGCACACAATCCAGGAAGGACGCAGAATGGTCGACGCGGCGCGGCGCAATAATCGGGTTGTGCAAGTCGGCACGCAGCAACGCTCCGGTTCGCACTTCCAGCGCGCGGTCGAGCTCGTCCGCAGCGGCAAACTGGGTAAAGTCAGCTTCGTGCGAACATGGAACTACAGCAACCAGTTTCCGCAAGGGATGGCCAGTCCGCCGGATACGGATCCCCTCCCAGGGCTGGATTGGGACATGTGGCTCGGCCCGGCGCCGTATGTCCACTACAATCGCAACCGCTGTCTCTCTAATTTCCGCTGGTTCTGGGATTATGCAGGCGGGATGTTGACCGATTGGGGCACGCATCTGATAGACATCGTCCACTGGGCAATGGATGTAGATGCGCCAACGGCCGTTTTCGCTGCGGGCGGCAAGAACTACATTCAGGACAACCGCGAGACCCCGGACAATCTGGAAGTCCTTTATGAATACCCCGGCTTCCTCATGAACTACTCCAATCGCATCCTCAACAATCACGGGATCGACGGACACTCCTACGGCATACAATTTCAAGGGACGGAGGGCACGCTCTTTGTCGATCGCTCCGGTTTCGAGTTGAGGCGAAGGTTCGGCGCAACATTTGCCGCACGTCCGGAATTTCCTGGATTGCGTCAAGTCGCGTCAAAAGCCCGCCTCCGACATTGAAATCGGGCACCGCTCCACGAGCGCTTCCCTGCTCGGGAATATCTCCCTGAAGGTCAAGCAGAGGATCGAGTGGGACGGAAAAAAGGAACGGATTCTCGGGAACGTCGAGGCCGATAAGCTTCTCAGTAAGCAATATCGAAGCCCCTGGAAACTTGCTTGAAATGATGACCGGGACCTGCCCCCCGGCACCATTCTTTCCTCTTACGCGTTAGCGGCCGTCGCCGACGTTTCCCAGCGTGGACGGCTGCGTGACCGAATCCGTGGCGGCCACTCCGGTGATCAGCCGTGCGCCGCGGCTGAAGGTCAAATACTCGAATCCCCATTGGATGAAAACGAGCACGCGGCTCTGGAATTCCACGATGTACATCAGGTGGACGAACAGCCACACGAGCCACGCGGGCAAGCCCGAAATGTGAATCCCGAAGATGTTGGCGATGGCTGCGGCGCGGCCAATGACAGCCATATCGCCTTTGTCGAAATAGCGGAACGGCTTGAGCTGTTTCTCACCCGCGAGACGCTTGCGGATGGCTTTCGCGGCGTAAGCGCCCCCTTGAATCGCCACCTGCGCGACCCCGGGCAGCGGGCGGCTGTCTTCACGGAATGCCAGTCCAAGATCGCCGATGACGCAAATCTCCGGAAAGTTCGGCACGGTCAGCTCGGGATTCACTTTGATGCGGCCGCCGCGGTCGG
>QHYP01000152.1:12525-24789 GCA_003224195.1 Acidobacteriota bacterium
TCTTCACCAGGTGCTCTGCTTTTGCCGAAAGGTCTTCCGGAAAAGCAGGCAGGATGCGCGGGCCGCCTTCCATCAGCATGATCTGAGCTTTCTCTGGCCGGATGTGACGGAAGTCGTGGCGGAGCGTTTCGCGCGCGATTTCGGCCAGCGCTCCGGCAAGCTCCATGCCCGTCGCGCCCCCGCCGACGATGACGAACGTGAGCCAAGCCCGCGCCTCCTCGTCATTCGAGGACCGCTCGGCGCGTTCGAAGGCGTACAGGATTTTGTGGCGGATGGCGGTGGCCTCTTCGACGCTTTTCAGGCTGGGCGCCCATTCGCGCCACGCATCGTTCCCGTAGTAGGAGGACTGCGAGCCGGTGGCGACGACCAGCGAGTCGTATTCAAATTCGGCGCCGTCGCGCAAGATCACGCGCCTGGCGCGGGGATCCACGTCCACGGCTTCGCCCAGCAGGACGCGCGTGTTCTTCTGCCGGCTCAGCACGCCGCGCAACGGCGCGGCAATCTCGCCCGGAGAGAGCGAGCCGGTGGCCACTTGATAGAGCAGCGGCTGGAAGAGATGGAAATTGCGCCGGTCAATCAGCGTCACGTCCACTTGCGCGCGCTTCAACTTCTGCGCCGCGCTCAAGCCGCCTCACCACTCTATGGCGCGCTGCCATCTAGCCCTCCGGAAGATTCCTCCAAATTTTGCCCTCGCAATAGCCAAGGATTCATACGATTTGCACAGCTCTTCCCGCGTGCGTCCTATCATTTCATTCCGGACTGCACAACCCTGCCTTTCGCGGATATCATCTCACGCTGGGTAAAACAGAAGAGAAGCTCTTCTTATTGCCGAAATGACCAGATCCGAACGCAGCGACTTGGAGTTCCGCGTCTTGCGGTTGCTTTGCCAATCCGCCCTGAGCCGCGGGTCGCGCGAATCATTGCTTCGCGGCATCGACCCGGCGATCTTCCTCGAACCCTCGCACTGCATCGTCTATGAGGAACTCTGCGCTCTCAGCCAGCTTCCCTCGGATCGCCTCCGCGAGTTGCTTCCCGCGCGCGTGACGAACCGCGGTTTCCCCGACTTCGATTTTGACGCCTTGTTGGAGGCCGCTCCTTCGCGCGGAAAGGAACTCGAAGACCTCCTCGCCGCGCTCCGCACTCTGAGGGAATGGGATCAGGAAAAGATGGGCCGCCCGTTAAAGATATCGCTGAGAAGCGTACCGTCAGTTCGCTGGATCTGCCTTTCGGAAGCCTTTGCGTTTTCCATGTTTGTGGGCCTCTACATCTGGCGATTGCAGACCTCACACGCTTCCTCATGGATTCTTTTCCCCGGCTGGCTCATCCTCAGCTTTGCACTTCATAGGGACACGCCGAAAACGATGGGCTGGCGCGCGGATAACTTATGGCCCGCGACGCGCCGCGCGGCGATGGTAATCGGCACCTTCATCGTTGGCGTCTGCGTGGCGGGGATTTTCCTCGGCGCGCTGCACCGGCTGCCGGAGCATTTGGTCTACCCGCGTCGATTCGGCAGCTATCTCGCGTTTTGCCTGCTCCAGCAGGTCGCTCTACAGTCCTTCCTCATGAACCGGCTCCTCGCGGCAATCAAGAACGAACGCATTGCCGCTCTTCTCGCGGGCGGCATCTTCGCCGCGCTGCACTGGCCGAATCCCGTGCTGGTTCCTCTCACGTTCATCGGAGGCACGGCGATGTGCTGGCTCTTCGCGCGCGAACGCAATATCTTGCCGCTCGCGCTTGGCCAGGCGATTCTGGGCGCACTCGTCTGGTGGGCTTTTCCGCTGGCGTGGCACCACGCGATGCGGGTCGGCCCGGGATTCTACACGTATCTCCGCTGACTGCCCGTAGCGCCTACAAATTCAGGTGATCGTACTTTTCCGTGCTCTGTGCAGCTTTGGGGAGGACTTTGAGTGGAGTCCTGCCGCGCGGATTCTCCCAGCGTCCCGGAATTTCAAGACCGCAGTTCGGGCACGCACCCTTCTTCAAATGGTTTTCCAGGACGTCGTGCCAGGATCGGCGGATCAGGAGCGTCTCACACTTCGGGCAGTGCGTATGTGCGCCATCGCTGTAGATATTTCCCTCGTAAACGTAATGGAGTCCCACCGCGCGCGCGATCTTGCGGGCGCGATGCAGCGTTTCGGGAGGCGTGCGCGGCTTGTCTTGCAATTTGAAATCGGGATGAAACGCCGTGAAGTGCAGCGGCACATCGGGGCCGAGATGCTCCAAAACCCATTCCGCCAATTTGCGCGTCTCCGCCGGATCATCGTTCAGCGTCGGGATCATCAGGTTGGTGATCTCGAACCAGACGTTGGTCTCGTTTTTCAGCCACTCGAGAGTTTCGAGCACGGGTTGAAGATGCGTGAGCGTGATTTTCCCGTAGAAGTTCTCGGTGAAGGCTTTGAGGTCCACGTTCGCGGCATCGATGTGGTCGTAGATGTCGTGAAACGCTTCGTAGGTGATGTAGCCGTTTGTGACCATCACGGTGTTCAGCCCATATTCCTTGGCCGCCTGGCAGATGTCGATCACATACTCGCCCCAGATGGTGGGCTCGTTGTACGTGAAGGCGAGCGAAGGGCAGCCATACTTGAGGGCCAGGAGCGGAATATCTTCGGGAGGGATATGGGTCGAGTGCACCTGATCGTGATGCGACTTCGAGATGTCCCAGTTTTGGCAGAAAAAACAGCCCATGTTGCAGCCCGCAGTGCCCATGGAAAAAATACGCGTTCCCGGAATGAAGTGGTTCAGCGGCTTTTTTTCGATGGGATCAATCTGGAGCGCGGCGGGCGAAGCGTAGCCTAAGTTATAGAGCTTTCCATCTTGATTGATGCGGATGAAACAGAAGCCCGATTGGCCGAGGCCGATGTGGCAATGCCGCGGGCAGAGATAACAGTGGACTCGGCCGTTGGGCTCCGGCTCCCACCAGCGCGCTTCATGCAACGTATCCGTCTTCTGGAGGATCTTCAGCTCTTTCACCGATCCCCCTTCCCTTCTCCAAGGCCCTGTATTTCATCATACACCGAATCGTCGCAGGGAATCGCGTCTCGTCACACCCTGCAACCGGCCTTCCCATTTTCCGCACTTCATCGCGTCCAGGCGCCGCCCCAGTGCGAATACAGAACGACAATCGCGCCGATCAACGCCATCAGAAGCAGGCTGTGCTTCAACACCTTGCGGAAGAGCCTCGCCTCGTCATCTCGCGGGAGTCCGGTCTCGCGACAGCCCGCCGACGGAGTCCTTCAAAATTTCAAACTGTCCGGAGGTTTCGGTAAGGCGGAATAGAAGAATGGTCGTAAAGACCACCCAGCCGATGGGAAAAAGCCCGAAGGCCGCGCCATAGGCCGCGGCGCTCCATCCTCCAAGCGATGCAATCCACGAGGCCTTCCGCCGCACGCCCGGCAGATACAACAACACAAAAATCGGCGCCGCAGCGGCGAGCACCGAGAGCCACAGGCTGCGCGCTACAGGGAGGTAGTTCTGTTCTCACACGGACCGCCCCACACCTCGGAACGCGCCCTACTTAGCCACAGAAGGTGCAACTGTCAAGCAAAATGCCCGGCTTGGCGGGCGATTATCCGCGCAGATGCGGTGGCACGGTCTGTCGTATAGCGGAATCGAGAGAAGCGCCGCCCGGCTCCAAATGCCACACGCTGGAGCGCCTGTTTCACTCGTGCGGCGGGAAACACCCCTCGCACTGGATTACGCGTGGCGGCGCTGTGCTTGTTGCCGCTCGCCAGCCCAGTCCACGAACCGCTTCAGGTGCGACCGGTATTTCCACAGGAGATGGAGGAACTTCCCGGCGTCCAGTTCGGCAGCTTCCTTCCCAAGGAAGGTCTCAAATCTCCAACGAAGATAAGGACTTTTCCACGGTTTCAGCCGGTACCCCCTTGCAACGGTCCAGTAGTAGCGCAGCATGTTCCACATAGTCGCTCTTCTTTCTTCGATCAGTTCCCGGAGAGTGGGGGGACTAATGCTTGTCGACGATAGCCCAATTGGCATCGCGCTTCTTCCAACCCCCGTGTAGCGGGCGCTGATCTCAGAGATGTTGCCGTCCTTTCTCATTTCAGAAAAATGCCCTGGAAGCATCATCCAGGTCGCAGGTCCGCAAAGACCCGCCTTGAAATCCTTGGCCGACGCGCTCCGCAGGCCCGTGGGCACACAGACCACTATCGTCCTCGTGACAAATCTAAAGAAAGCGTTACGGGCCGGGCCGGTGAAGGCCAATCTGGTGGCACCAAACCTAGTCCAAAACCCTACCTAATTGCAAGGAAAGGGCCTGCAGTATGGCCTGGGCTTCTGGATGGGAGCGTCAAATCCCCGCCCGAAAGCCTTGCTCGACGAGCGCGCATGACTCTCAGGCGGCGAGGCGCTTGACCCAGATGCGCGAGGTGGCGGGTTTGCCGAGGTGAATGGTTTTCCCGGCGGACCGCAGGGTCATCGTCTCATCGTATTCGCGCCTCTTCACTTCGACCCTTGTCGCCGGCCGCAGCTTCAGCCCATCGAGAAATTCCAAGAACTTTCCGTCCTTTTCATAGACGCAAACAATCTCCGCGCTTTCCCCGGCCCTTAGATCGGCCAGCAGCACGGCGCCTTGCTGCCGCAACTTGGCCATCCCGCCCTGCAACGGAACGCCATGAGGGCACGCGCTCCTGCTTCCAAAGCGCTTCAGCAGCAGCGTCTCGATTTCCGGCGAGATGGCGTGCTCGAGCCGCTCCGCCTCGTCGTGCGCCCGCGCCCAGGAGAGGCCGATCACGTCCGTGAGCAGCATCTCTGCGAGTTGATGCCGCAATGCGAGCCGCTGTGCCACTTGCCGGCCCTTCTTCGTCAGTCCGATTCCGCCGCCGCGGGCAAAGCGCACATACGAATCGCGGGCCATACGCTTCAGGGCCGCGTTCACCGCGGGCGGTGTCACGCCCAATTCTTCGGCCAGCCGCGCGCTGATCGGTGTTTGGTCCTGTTCGAGCATCTCCCAGATGGCCTTCAAATAGTCCTCTTGCGAGACGCTCGTCTTTTGCCGCTGCACGCTTGCTCTCCCCGCTTGCCTACCGCCTCGCTCCTTGCGTCTTCCGCGCCCTGAGTCGCCGCGCCAAATCTCGCACTCTGCCCTCTATCTCGATCACGATTCTCTGATACGTCTCGATGTCGTCGCCATAAGGATCGTCGACGTCCCAATCCTCGACCTTGTCGAATTCTTGGAACGCAAGGTCCCGCGGCCGGCCGCTCATGTTGATGACGAGGTCTGCAGCGTCCCATGCTTGGGGCAAGATCGGCTTCGACGCCAACCCTTCCGCCGGGTAGCCGTTCGCCACGAGCGCTCGCCGCGTCATTTCCATGATGTGGCCAAGCGGGGCAAGCCCCGCGCTCGAGACTTCCATGACGTCGCTGGCGATCTCCCGCGCGACGGCTTCCGCCATCGGACTGCGGCAGGAGTTCCCCAAGCAAATAAACAGCACCTTTGTGCGCCGGGCCATGATCCCTGGGACTCTCACTCTCAGCGTACAGCCGGACTGAGTTTCGCGCCAAGAGAATCCGCTCGCGCCCACCGGGTGAATGCACCCGGGAGGTAGAGCGTCAAATCGGCGCCGGCCATGATTAAGTGCAATTTTTCGCGGCGCCGGCGATTAGGATAGGCGCTTGAAAAGAGGAAGGATGATTTGTGCGCAGCGCCCGAGGAAGCGTTCGTCGCCCTCACCGAAAGCATTTACTTGCCCGCTCTCGACATCGATCAAACCGACGACATGTCCGGTTGTGGTGACCACCGGCACGATGATCTCAGCCCGCGTGCTCCCAAAAGTGGTGAGCCACCGCGGATCTCTCCGCACGTCGGCGACATTCACAATTCCGCGTGACGCTACCGCCGCGCCGCAGAGCCCCTCGGTTACCGGAAAGTGCGGAACCGCCGGCGCTACTGTGCCGGTCCACGCCATGGCGCGAATCTCCGTCGCGGTGACCTCATACACCCCGACCCAGCGATAGCCTTGCTCTCCGCGGATCATTTGTGCAATTTCGCCCGCAGCTTGCGAACGGCTCGTTGCGCGGGCGAGGGCGTAGGCGAGCCGCGCGCAAAACTCGTCATGGCCGCTGGTCATTTTCGAGGAAATCGTTCCATGGATATTGGGACGAAGCTACTCTTGCGACGCGGCCGCATGCCGGGCGCCGTTTTGCGAGGCAACGGTATCCAGGAATCGCTGATGTACGGCCGTTTCCGTCGTCAATTCGGGATGAAACGTGGCGGCCATGATCCGCCCTTTTTGCACCAGTACTGGCTTCCCCGCATACTCGGCAAGGATTTCGATACCGCGCCCAACACGCTCAATGATCGGCGCGCGGATGAACACCATCTCCAGCGCCTCCGCCTTCAAAGTGGAACGGCCGGTGACGACCTCGCTTGCGATTTGCCGGCCATAGGCGTTTCGCAACACAGTCATGTCGAGCAAACTGAGAGAAGGTTGGTCCGGATGTTTTACCTCGTTGGCGAGCAAGATCGCGCCGGCACACGTCCCGAAAATGGCTCCGCCGTCCGCTGCAAATTTCCGGATCGCGTCAAAGAGACCTTCCTCCTGCAAAAATTGCAGTTGCGTCGTGCTCTCGCCTCCCGGCAGAATCAGCCCATCGCAGTCCTTGAGTTCGCCGGGTTTGCGCACTTCGGAGGAGTCAACGCCCATCCGCGCGAGCATCGCGCCGTGGGCCTCAAAATCTCCTTGCACCGCGAGGATTCCAATCTTCGGCTTGCTCATTCCCCCCTGCCTTTCTCACCAACCCCTCGTCTGCAGAAGGTCCTTCTCTTCGAGTTGCCGAACGTCGATTCCCTTCATTGCCTCGCCGAGCTCCTCGTGCGCTTCGAGGATCGCTTTGGGGTCGTCGAAATGAGTCGTCGCCTTGACGATGGCCTTCGCGCGCGTTTCCGGATCGCTCGATTTGAAAATCCCCGAGCCCACAAACACCGCCTCCGCGCCGAGATGCCGCACCAGCGCCGCGTCCGCCGGTGTAGCAATTCCACCGGCCGAGAAATTCGGTACCGGCAGCTTGCCTGTCTTCGCCACCTGCTGCACCAGCTCGAGCGGCGCGCCCAGCTCCTTCGCCTCAGCCATCAATTCATCCGCGCGCATCGTCGTGAGCTTTTTCATCCGGCCCGTGATGGCGCGCATGTGCCGCACCGCCTCGACGACGTTGCCCGAGCCGGCTTCGCCCTTCGTGCGGATCATCGCCGCGCCTTCGGCGATGCGCCGCAGCGCTTCGCCCAGGTTCCGCGCCCCGCAAACGAACGGCACGCGAAAATCGTGCTTCCAGATGTGGTGCTCTTCGTCGGCCGGCGTCAGCACTTCGCTCTCGTCGATGTAGTCCACCTCCAGCGCCTGGAGCACTTCGGCCTCCATGAAGTGGCCGATGCGCACCTTGGCCATCGCCGGAATTGAAACTGTGTCCATGATCTCGCGAATTATTTTCACGGAGGCCATGCGCGCCACTCCGCCCTCTTTGCGGATGTCGGCCGGGACGCGCTCGAGCGCCATCACCGCGCACGCGCCCGCCTTCTCCGCGATGCGCGCCTGATCGGCGTTCGTGACGTCCATGATGCAGCCGCCCTTGAGCATTTCCGCCAAACCGACTTTCACTCGCCACTCGTTCCCGTTGACGTTCTTCGTTTCCATCGCCCTTCTCCTCTTCCCCAAGAGTTTCGCTATCTTGACTCCACTTTGACTTCCCGCGTATCCCCGGCTATTCCCTCTTCCCCATCACCGCAAAGCTCCCATTTCCTTTCGCCGGTCTCGACTCCGGACGAATTGTCCCACCCAAAACGCGTCTCACTCAGACCAGCGCCACGCGGCTGCGTTCGGCGCGCCGCACGCCGCGCTGCCTCTTGCGCATTTCGACGCGCAGCGTCTCCCCAAGGATTTGCGCCCCACGAGCGAGGCGCTTTTCGTCGAGATTGGCGAAGCCCAGCCGCAACGTGTTCGGCAGCGGGCCCTGCACGTAGAAATACCGTCCAGGCGAAAAGAGCACGCCGCGCTCTTTCGCGTGAATCAGCAGCTCGTTGGCGTCAAATCCGGGAGGCAACTCGAGCCACACGCACATTCCGCCCGCGGGTTGCGTCCAGCGCACGCCTTCCGGCATGTGCTTGCGCAAGGCTTCATCCATGGCCTTCAGCCGCGAGGCATACACCTTGCGCATCCGCCCGAGATGCCGAATGAATAGCCCGCGCCGCAAAAACTCCGCCAGCGTCGCCTGAGCCAGTTGGTCGGTGTGCAAATCCGTTGTTTGTTTCACTATTCGTAGCCGCTCGATGACGGTTGCCGGGGCCACGACCCATCCGACGCGAAGTCCGGGAAACGCAACCTTCGCAAAGCTGTCGACGTGGATGACCAAATTCGCGCGGTCGAGCTGCTTGAGCGATGGCACGCGCTCGTCGCGCGCGTGCAGCCGGGCGTAGATGTGGTCTTCGACAATCGGCACCTGATGGCGCGCCGCCAGTTCCAATACTCGGCGCCGCGAGGCGACCGGCATGGACGTGCCCGTCGGGTTTTGAAAGTCCGGCGTCAGCACGATCAGCTTCACCCGGTTCGCTGCCAGCGTCGCTTCGAGCGCTTCGACGTCCACACCCAGCGCACCACCAGGCTCGGCGTGAGTGCGCACAGGCACGCCCAGGCAGCGAGCCCGCGAAGAGCCGAAGATCGCCACCGCTCCCGGATAAGCGGGATTCTCCAGAATCACCGAATCGCCCGGCCGGATGAACGCCTTGCAAAGCAAGTCCATCGCCTGCTGGCAGCCGTCCGTGATCAGGAGATTTTCGTCCTTCGCGGCGATCCCGTCGTGACGCAGCAACTCCAATAGAGCTTGTTTGAGCGGCGGATAGCCGTCCGAGGGGCCCAGCCGCAACACCTCCGTTGCCTCCCGCCGGAGTACGGCATTCACGCACATCTGTAGCTCATCTACGGGAAAGAATTCTTCGGCAGGGCGGGCCATCACAAACGACAGCGCATTTTCCGGCGCGCTGGCCGTCAAGCGGTCGAGCGCTTCTTCTCCCCGCTCATCCGCAAACAGCAGTTCCCAGCGGACTCCTTCGGCGCCGTGTAGGACGGGCGGGGCCGGAGGCGTGATCTTCAGGCCATTCCCGTTCGCTCGGATAAACGTCCCGCGCCCGACGTGACCCTCGATCAAACCTTCGGATTCGAGCTCGGCGTAGGCGTTGGCCACCGTCGTTCGGTGCACGCCAAGCTGTATCGCTAATTCCCGGCTCGCCGGGATGCGGTCTCCCGGACGCAAATCGCCTGCATGCACGAGCGCGCGCAATTGATCTCTGAGTTGGACGTAGAGGGGAATATGGCTCTCCGGCTGTAGTTGGAGCGGAAGCATTGTCTCTCCGTGAGAGCCATTCTCTCATGGAATTGGCCTCTGTAAAGAGCCAATTTGGCGATCCGGCGAGGGTCGTCACGCAAAGTGGCGCCGCCGACCCTAGGAACTCGCCAGCGCCAACGGCGGAGCCCCTTCCATTGCCCCAGTCGAATGGACTGTTCCTGATTCTTGTTCGGATGAGAGAAATGACCTATCTACTAAGCTATGGAAGCGGATCAGCCCCCTCGTAGCTTGAACCGCTGGATTTTCCCCGTGACGGTCTTGGGCAGTTCCGCCACGAAACGCACCCCCCGAGGCACCTTGTAGGACACGAGCCGTGCCCTCATCCCCGCGCACGACCACCCACGCTACCGGATAGGTCAGGCCCTGCGCGTCTGTGCAACCGACAACCGCCGCCTCGGCCACGCGCGGATGTCCGAGCAGCGCATTCTCCACTTCCATCGGCGAGACCCACATTCCGGCGACCTTGAGCATGTCGTCCGCTCGGCCGCAGTAGTGGTAAAAGCCGTCGGAGTGGCGCACAAACTTGTCTCCGGTCACAACCCATTTGTCGCGATTGTCCGCGCCCGGCGCATCGCGCTTGGTCCTCTCCGTCAACTCGGGCAAACGCCAATACTCCGAAAACGCGCTGGCGCCGCGCACCCAAAGATTGCCGATTTCGCCTTCGGCCACCGGCTCGCCTGCATCATCCACAATCTTCGCTTCATAGCCGGGCACAGGAACGCCGCAGCTCCCCGGCTTGCATTGTCCCGGACGGGCGGACAGGAACATGTGCAGCATTTCCGTCGAGCCGATGCCGTCGAGAATCTCGAGGCCGAAGCGGCGGCGCCACTGCTCGAAAATCTCCTCCGGAAGCGTCTCCCCGGCCGACACACACTGCCGCACGGACGAAAAATCCATCCGCTTGGGCGCGCCTTCGGCCTGCCGCAGAAGCGCGGCGTAAAACGTCGGCACGGCAAAGAAAACCGTCGGCCGATGACGCGCGACCATCTCGATCACTCGCTCGACTTTTGTGCGCTCAGGATTCAAGACCGTCCGCGCCCCGACGGAAAATGGGAAGTACATTCCATTCCCGAGACCATACGCAAAAAAGAGCTTCGACACCGAAAACGTGACGTCGTCAGCGCAAAGCCTCAGCACGCCGCGCGCGAAACCCCGGCTCGTCGCCAGCATGTCCTTGTGCTGATGAACCGCCGCCTTGGGCGAGCCTCCGCTGCCCGACGTGTAGAGAAAGTGTCGTGGGCCGAGGTGTCGGCAGCATCGAGCCGCTCACTGGCGGCAGACGTCCACTCGCTCCATCTCGAGCAGCGCACGCCTCCGGCATCGGTGGTTTCCTCCCCGACAAGGATGATCGGCATCTGAGCGCGCTCGGCCGAGGCGGGGAGAAACTCCGGTAACGCGTCCGAATGCACGATCCCCGCCCGCGGCTCGCTGCTCTGCACGTAGTGGATGAAATCAGCCGCGCGGGCGAAGGAATTCACTGGAACCGCCACCGCGCCGATTTTCGTCGCGCCGAAAAATGCCGCGATGAATTCAGCCGAATCGGGCAGGACAATCAGCACGCGATCGCCGCGCGCCACTCCAAGCTCGAGAAGCCCATTTCCCACGCGATTCGCCAGCGCCGTGAGCTCGCTATAAGTAACTTCGTCCGGCTCGCCCGCGATGGCCGCTCGATTCGGATGACGCTTGGCGGGTTCATCCAAGAAATGCGCTGCCAGGTTAAAACGCTCCGGCAATTCCTCGGGCATCGAACGGCTCCTGCGCCTCGCTCACCTCGGGGGATGATACCCGATCTGGCCGTTCACTTCTCCCGCCGATAGCTCGCGCAGGCACAGCTTCGTCAGGTCGCGCGGGTCGCATTGATAGATTTGGACAATGGGAAGATCCTCTTCCTGCACTTCATACTCTCCCGAAGCCATGTCTTCGGCATCATCCGCGGAAGCCGTAACGATGGGACTTCCCGGCCGGACGCGCACGCGAAACTCTCCCGAGGAAGGCTCATAATTTCCGTAGCTGAAGCACCGGCCAATGCACGCGCGGTCCGCGAGGTGCCCGACAAACCAAACTCGCGAATCCGAGGGAGCCCAGATCGTCGCCAGCACGCGCCGCCCGTAAGGCAAGCCGCGCACAAGATTCTGCGCCTGTTCCTCCATTCGGTTGAGCGCGCCGGTGTCCCTATAGACCATCGCGAAGAAAACAAGCGCAAGAAGGCCGAATCCCGCCACATGCCACTTTTCCCGGCGCAGGCAAGCCAAAATGCACAACCCCAGCGTCGCGGAAATCACCGTCAGGCGCGCAATCAGCAGCCCGATCCACCCCGCGTACCACGGCACGCGGATGTTCTCCGGTAGCAAGGCCGTCGCGAGGAACGCGATCCCATACAGTTCGAGCGCGAGCCGAAGCCCTCGCCCCGAATAGATACTGCTCCCGCGGGAGATCGCCGCCTTCAGGAAGCACGCTGCGCCCAACGCCAGCGCGGCCCATGCGAGCCACGCGTAACGCTCTCCGAACAATATGAACTGGTCGCTGCCGTTGAAGAAGAAACGCGACTCCGCCGGCTGGCTCGTTTCATAGTGTTTGCCCAGATAAAAGCGCGCTCCAAGAAGGGCGATCCCCGCGACCACAATTGCCAACAGCCGCAATCGTCCCCGCAGAAACTCAGGACTCCGAACGTACAATCCCGCCCCAACCAACCAAAGAAACCCGATGGGATGTGCGACGAAAGCGAGAGCGAGCAGCGCCACGACCCACAGCCACTCCGAACCTCTCGCTCGCCACACAATGGCCAAACCAAAGAACGCCAAGCCGAGCGAAAGGTAGTAATTGAGGAAGCCCATGTGAAACGTGTAGCCGTACGCCAGCATGGCCAGGCATGGCGCAAGCGGCCACGGCGCCTGCCGGGCCGCCGCGCTTATGAGC
>QHYP01000153.1:0-10297 GCA_003224195.1 Acidobacteriota bacterium
GCCCTTCTTCGGCGGGCTGACCTACAACCAAGCGCTGGCCATCGATCACAACGCGGGCGTGAACGGAATTGACTTGGCGATCAGCCAGTTCGGGCTCGACGCGGTGGTTTCAGCGACGGACAATCCGGCGTGGTCCACCGACCTGCTCTACGGCGACCACTTCATCTTCGGAACGTCGGGCTTGGCAGCGGGGCCGGGATACCCAATCGTCCAGGTGCCGGCGGGTTTTCCTATGCTCTGCGCGTCACCTACGCAGCCGACAAACTGCACGCAATACGGTGTTCCGCTCGGGATCAGCTTCTTCGGCACGGCGTTCAGTGAGCCTACACTGATCAAGCTGGCGTCGGGCTTCGAGGCGGCAACGCAGGTGCGCGCTCACAACCTGCCGACGTTCGCGGCGACCGCGCCCTCGACGAATGTCCAGGGTACGACGCTCACGGCTCCGCACCGGCATGCGGCTCCGCCAGCAAGTGCGAACGCGAAGAAGGTGCCGCATCACCTGTAGCTAGCTGTCTTTGCGCGATCTCGTTCAGGAATACCGCTGGTTGTGGTGGAACTGAACGAGACGCGTGAAAATCTTGGCCGTGCCGATGACCGCCGGTCTTGGTGCCGATGTCGGCTACTGCCTTCTTGCGGAGCTCCGCAAGTTTCGGTAGAAGTCCGCGCTCGGCATTTCAGGCCGCCACGCGATAACTCCCGTATGGTCGGCAATTCGGAAACTGCCCACTGTCCGTTTCCTGCGGGACAGGAAGCTTGTTGGACGATTGCGCCGCAACTATACTGGCGGGCAAAGGGGGATGGAAGTCATGCGCATGTTCTTATTGTTTGTCCTGGCGCTGGCGTTGCCACTCCCGGCGCAGGATCCAGCCGTTGTAAACCCAAAGATCGTCAAAGTGGAATTCGAGAACGACCGGGTGAGGGTCCTGCGAGTGCGCCTCGGCCCGCACGAGCGCCTCGCCATGCACTCGCACCCTGCTTCAGCCATCGTGCGGCTGACGGAACGCTCCGCGCGCGTAATCGCTCCCGACGGATCTTCGAGGGACGTGCAGGGCAGCGCCGGCGAATTCACCTGGCAAGAGCCAACGACGCACGCCGTGGAAAATCTGAGGAACCAGCCGATGGAAAACATCGAAATCGAGTTCAAGAAAGCTGCGGCGCCGTCTATCGCTGCTTCGGCGCCTGTCCATCCGGCGGCGCCCGGTCCGTCCGGGGAGCCGGTTGCGCTGCAGGATGAACCGCATCACCGGTGGAGGTTCGAGAATCAATATACGCGGGTCCTCGAAGTGGTGCTCGCGCCTGGAGAATCGGTGAGGCTCAACCAAGCTGTCGTGCAGAGACAATACCTCGGAAAGGAATGGGAGGCGCCAGAGCGGCTGGAGGCTGGCGGAGTCCATTTTGCGGAGGGCACGAAGAAACCGTACACGCATCGAGTGAAGAACGTGGGTTCGACGACCTTTCACGTATACGATATCGAATTGCTGCCATGAGTCTAGCCGGGCGACGTATCCCGATGCGCGACGCTACTTGTTCAAGTCCTGGTAGCGGAAACACGAAATCAGGTGGTCGTTCACCATGCCGGTGGCCTGCATGTGGGCGTAGCAGATGGTTGAGCCGACGAAGCGAAAGCCGCGCTGGCGCAGGTCTTTGCTGAGGACGTCCGACTCTTTCGTTGATGAGGGAATCTGCTTGAGGCCTCGCCAGGCGTTTTGGCGCGGCTTGCCGTTCACAAAGCGCCAGATGTAAGCATCGAAAGAGCCGAACTCATCACGCACTCTCAAAAACGCTTTCGCGTTGGAGATGGCGGCTTCGATCTTCAAACGGTTGCGGATGATTCCGGGGTCTTTCAAAAGTGACTTCACTTTTCGCTTGTCGTAGCGGGCGACGCGTTCGGGATCGAATTGATCGAAGACTTCGCGATAGCGCCCGCGCTTGCGGAGAATCGTGTCCCAACTCAGGCCGGCCTGCGCACCTTCGAGGATGAGAAATTCGAAGAGTTTTCGATCCTCGTGGACCGGAACGCCCCATTCCTCATCGTGGTAAGGAATGTTGATCTCGCTCTTGGCCCAAGGGCAGCGGATCGCGGCTGCGTTTTGCTGCGAATTATTCATGCGAAGGAGATTGCGCGGCAATTGAGCTGCGAATTGGTGGAAGGGCCAGACTCATCACAGTGCCGAATGCGGCGGAGGACGCAGCCATAGAAACTGGAGCGGACGACAGCAGCGTGGCCGCGTGCCGCCCGCGAAGCTCGCTCACTGCGCGAGGTGGCGGTCGAGGACCTTGGCGATCTGTTCCTTGGGCACGGCGCCGACGATCTGATCAACGACCTGTCCACCTTTGAAGAGCAGCAGCGTGGGAATGCCGCGGATGTTAAACCGGAAGGCGGAATTCTGCGCTTCATCCACGTTGAGCTTCGCGACCTTCACTTTTCCAGCGTAATCATGCGCGATTTCGGCCACGGTGGGCGCGAGCATGAGGCACGGACGGCACCACTCGGCCCAGAAATCAACAACCACGGGCTGCGTATTGCTGGCCGTGATGACTTCGACTTCGAAGTTTCCATCGTTCACTGCCTGAATGTTATCTGCCATGTTTTGTTATTGTTACAGCCCCCGAGCGCCTCGGAGGATCTCCTTTCCCCGACATCAATTAGATGTTGCGACAGAGATTTGGTTTCGGCCAGCTTGCCCTGAGCCGCGGAGGGCCCGGGCGGCCTCGTAGAGTTTGCCATACTCGGCGGCCGAAGCCTGCCAGGAAAAATCTTTGGCCATGCCGTTGAGCTGGATGCGCCGCCAGACGCGTTCGTGCGCAAAGTGATGCAGCGCTTCGCGAATGCTCTGAAGCATCGCCTCGCCGGAGTAGGCCGTGAACTTGAAGCCGGTGCCCGCGCCGTGCTGCAGATCGAAAGGCTCGATGGTGTCGTCGAGCCCGCCCGTAGCGCGCACAATGGGCACGGTGCCGTAGCGCAAGCTGTACATCTGATTGAGACCGGAAGGCTCGTAGCGCGAGGGCATCAGGAACATGTCGGCGCCGGCTTCGATCTTGTGCGCGACGGCGTTGTCGTAGGCGATTCTTACGGCCACGCGCTCCGGGAACCGCACAGCGAGCTTGCGGAAGAGCTCTTCGTAGCGCGGCTCGCCCGTACCGAGCGCAACCAATGCAACATCCTCTTTCATGATTTCGTTGGCCTTCTCTGCGATCAGATCGAAACCCTTCTGATCGGCGAACCGCGACACGATGCCGACAAGCGGCCGTTTCCGATTCTCGGGCGGCAGGCCAAACTCTTGCAAGAGGTCCAGCTTGCAGACCTGCTTGCCCGCCATATTCTCGGCGGAATATTTTGCAGCGATGAAAGCGTCATTTTCGGGGCTCCACGCCGAGTAGTCCACGCCGTTGAGGATGCCTACCAGGCGGTCGGCGCGGCTGCGCACCAAGCCGTCGAGACCGTGGCCATATTCCGCCGTCTGAATCTCCTGAGCGTATTTGCGGCTCACGGTCGTCAAATAGTCGGAATAGACCAGGCCACCCTTCAGGAAATTCACTTTGCCGAAGAATTCAATCCCGGCGGGATGAAAAATCTCCGCGGGGATGCCTGCGCGCGCCAAAACCTCGCTGGCGAACAGGCCGTGGTAGCCCATGTTGTGGATCGTCAAAACGGCGGGAAGATTGCCGACGACGGGATCTTCCGCATATTGCGTGCGCAACAGCACGGGCACAAGCGCAGCCTGCCAGTCGTGGCAATGGATCAGGTCCGCCGGCCAGACGTGCTTGGCCACCTCAATCGCCGCGCGGGAAAGCTCGCTGAAGCGCTCCGGATTGTCGGGATAATCGCGGCCGCCTTCGCCGTAGAGCTGCGGGCGGTCAAAATAAGCGGGGTCCTCCACGAAGAAATAACGGACGCCGGCGATTTCCGTCCCGTCGGCGATGGCTGGAAACCGCAGTTTGCCGCCAAGGGAAATCGTCAAGCTGGGGAGCACGATGGTAGACGCCTTCGTGCCGCGGTAGCGCGGCAAAACGACGGCCACCTCGTGACCCAGCTGGACAAGCGCCTTGGGGAGAGCTTCGACGACGTCGGCAAGCCCGCCGGTCTTAGAGAACGGCAGTCCTTCGGAGGCGACAAAGAGAATCCTCATGCGTGCAACCGGAATTACCTACGCTAACGGACGCGCGACGGGCCGTCAAGCCGCTCCGCAAGTAAAGGTGACGCGATTTTATCGTCAAGAGAGGCAGCCCGACGTGCCCTTTCTCCGTTGCTGCTACACTCTTGCGCGAGATGGCGAGGCAGCGGCTCGGGCAACATTTTCTAGTAGACGCGGGCTGGCGCGACAAGATCGCGCGGGCCATCGGGATTTCTCCTCGCGCGATGGGCGGAGCGCAAGAGCAGAGCGCAGATAAGTGCTGGATTGAAATCGGCGCGGGTCACGGCGAAATGACCGGGCACCTCGCCGCGACGGGCGCGGCGGTTTACGCGATTGAGCTGGATCTCAAGTTCGCCGAGCGGCTCAAAAGACTTCGCGAGCGTTTCCCAAAGCTGACAGTTGTTCCCGGCGATGCCCTTCAAGTGGATCTCTTGAAAATTGCCGCAGGGCACCGCATGCGAATCTACGGGAATTTGCCGTACTACATCACGTCGCCCATTCTGCACCGCATGTTCGAGTTTGCGGCGGAGATCGACGAGATGCATTTCGTCGTGCAACTCGAGGTCGCCCGGCGCCTGACCGCCAGCCCGGGCAGCCGGCTCTATGGCTATCTCTCCGTGGCGGTGCAATTTTACACGCGGCCCGAGTTTGTGCTGCGCTTGCCCCGCGGCGCGTTTCGTCCGCCGCCGGAAGTGGCCTCGGCGCTCGTGACGCTGCGCTTGCCGGGCGAGCGGACGCGCTTGCAGCTTGCGGACGAAGGGAGGTTCCTCGATTTCGTGAAGCTGTGTTTCGCGCAAAAGCGCAAAACGTTGGTGAACAACTTGCGCACGCTGGCCGTTCCTGAACTCGTTCGGGAGGCGCTGGCAGCCCTCAAAGTCCGAAGCGACACTCGCGCCGAGCAACTCGCCGTCGCACAGTTCGCTGCACTCTTCCGGCGACTCATCCCGGAAGGCTAACCTTGTTTAGAATTCCCTTCCCCAGTGCGTTTATCCTTGGCGGCGGCCAGCAAGCGATCCGGATAATCGGTAATGATTCCGTCCACGCCGGCGGCGATGAGCGAGCGCATGTGCGCGGGATGATTGACTGTCCAGCAAACGAGCTGCAAATCCTTGCGTCGCGCTTCCTCGAGCAAGGCGGGGGTCACGAGATTGCCGCGGACCGCGAGCTGGCGCGCGCCAACGCCGACCGCGCGCTCGAAGAGGTTGTCGAGCGACCCGTCATAAAGGAGCGCGGTCATGAGGGTCGACTCGCTCCGCCGAAGCGATTCGAGCACCCGCGGCTCAAAAGACATGACGACGGCGCGGGGAATCTCGCCAGATTGTCGGAGCGCATGAACGAGGGCATGTTCCGTCCCCCAGGAATCGCTCAGTTTCAATTCGAGGTAAAACACCACGTCGTTACGCCGGGAAAAATCGAGAATCTCATCGAGTGTGGGAATGCGTTCCCCGGCAAAGTCGCTGCCGAACCAGGAGCCCGCGTCCAACTGGCGAAGCTCCGCGAGCGTATGCTCGTGCACCGCCCCGCGGCCGTTGGTGGTGCGCTCGAGCGTATCGTCGTGCAGGGCGAGGAAGTGCGCGTCGCGCGAAAGATGCAAGTCGGTTTCAATGAACGTCGCGCCCAACGCCACGGCGCGCCGGAAGGCAGCCGACGTATTTTCCGGCGCGTAACCGGAAGCTCCGCGATGCGCGATCATCAACATGGTAGAGTTATGGCCGCGCGTCGGAGCCTGAGGCTTCCACCGGCGCCCGGCTTGTGTATGCTAACAGACGCGCGGAAGACCCGGGTGTGCGACCGGGAAACTGCGCTCCGTAGTGAAATGACCGGGCGCGCCGGTTCCACGGAGAGGAGACGACAATGCACAAGTCGGTTCTTAGGACCCTGTTGGTGATGTTCCTCGTTCCGCTTGCCGGCGCTGTTGCGATCCACGCGCAGCCTCAGCAGAAGAAGCAGCGCCCGAGCGAACCGCAAACGGAAGAAAAGCTCGCCCGGGAGGTGCGCCATCAACTGATTCTGCTTCCGTACTATTCCGTGTTTGACAATCTAGAGTTCTCCGTCAAGAACGATGTCGTCACACTCGCGGGACAGGTAGTGCGTCCAACGCTGAAGTCGGATGCGGAAGCCACCGTCAAGAGCATCGAAGGCGTCGCGCAAGTGGTGAACAACATCGAGGTCTTGCCGCTCTCCCCCAACGACGACCGCCTGCGGCGCGCGCTGTACCGCCGAATTTACGGCAACCCGACGCTGCAGCAGTATTCCTTGCAAGCAGTGCCGCCGATCCACATCATCGTCAAGAATGGGAACGTCACGCTGGTCGGCGTCGTGGCGACGGAGATGGAAAAAAACGTCGCCGGAATCAGCGCCAATGCCGTCTCGGGCGTCTTCTCCGTCGATAACCAGCTGAAGGTCGAGAGCAAGAAGAATTAGGCGCGCCAATCCACGTGCCCTCAGGCAGACCCGGCCGCGCCGGTGCGCACGAGCTGCCGAGAAATGCGCCGCGTGGCCTCCTTGACGGCCTCGACGATGCGCACCAATTGGGCCTCTTCCATTTGGGTGAGCGTGCCGCTGACGCCGAGCGCGGCGATAACGTTTCCGGCGGGGTCGTAAATCGGAGCGGCGACGCAGCGCGCGCCCAGGCTGTTTTCCTCGTCATCCACGGCATAGCCGTTGCGGCGCACGGTTTCGAGTTCCGCCATCAACCGCGTAATGCCGGTGATCGTTTTCGGCGTGCGTTTTTTCAGCCCCTGGGCCCGCAGAATTTCCTCGACTTCCTCCTTTGGCCGCCAGGCCAGAAGCACTTTACCCACGCTTGTCGAGTGAACGAACATGCGGCGGCCCACCCACGTGTTCACCTTGAAAAATCCCGGCGCGTCGACCTTTTCGACGTACACCGCCTCGCCCTGATCCAAAAGCGCCAGATGGGACGTCAGGTGAACTCGCTCGACCAGCGCGCACATGAAGGGCTGCGCGATGTCCGCAATGTCCAAAGTGGCCTGGACATCGCGGCCCAGCGAAAGAATCTTCAGCCCGAGTTGATATCGGCCGGACTCCGCATCGCGGCGCAGGTAGCCGCGGCGCTCGAGGGCGCGAAGGATGTAGCTCGCCGAGCTTTTGGGGATCTCCAGACGGCGGCTCAGCTCGGAATTGGTGAGGCCCTCGCGGCGGCCGGCGACCACCTCCAGGATGGTCAGGGCACGTTCCACGGCAGTCGCTGGGCTCGGATCAGTCACAGGCATGAGTCGGCCTCTCCCGCCGGCCGCAATGCAGAGTATAGAATAGTTGTTCAACTATTTGAACGAAAACCAGCCTTCTGCATGAGGCTTGGTCGTCGCAACATTTGTTCTGAACATGTGTTCTACTATTTGAACATGGAAAGGAACCCAGGCACCCGGAATGTGCAGAATTTCTCATTCGTGTCCCGGCTATGCTCCAGTTCGAGTCCGCAAAAAATTGTTGGCACACTGGACTTACTCAAAGGAGACGATTTACACGGCCGCTGGAAATCAACAGTTGGCATCTGGATTGCCAGCTAGGTAGATGCCCCGGGCGGGAATTGCAGTGTTCCTCGGCTTGTCGGCTAGGCCAGCCGGTGATAGTCAAGTGGAGATGCGCCGCGTAGGGAGCGCACCAGCACCTAGCCCGTTCGTGAGAAGGACTAAGGACACTGGCAAGCGGTCTAAGAAAGGAGGCTGGCGAACGATGGCAACTGCGACTTTCAAGAGCGAGGCAGGCGAACTTCTCCCCTTCCCTGAGCGCATCGTTGCGATGAATTCTGCTCCGCCGGGATTCGACACGGAAACTGACTCTCCGCCCGGCTTCTTGCCCTTCCTGATGCCCTTGCATGAAGCGCTAACGCCGCGGCAAGCCGAAGCGCATCCCGATTTGCGGCCCGTGCCTCATGGCGTAGGACAGCGCACGCTCGCGGGTACGCGCGCCGCCGTGCGCACCGTGATCCGCTATCGCGATGGCGTGCTCAACGGGCACGGCGCGAGCCTGCTGGATGGCTATATGGAAGACCTCGCCACCGACCGCATCTATCGCCTGATGATCGCTCAGCGGATAAAGCACTCCGAAAAAGTTGAAATCCTGGGCGATGACGGCAAGCCGGTCGTCCACACTCCCGAGCTCATCACCCGCCGCTTCGACGAGGAGCTTGATCGCTTGCTGGCGGATATTCCCGCTGACGCGAATGGCGAAGCGGCGCGCATGCGTGAAGCGCGCCGGATCAGCGAGGCACTTATTCTGCGCGGGGAGTTCACGCCGGCATGAGAAAAACACGCGCCAGCCAGCGACCGTGGAGGGTTTTTGCGGGCGAGTTGTCGTCTACACGAACCCAATCTACAGAGGAGACGCCGATGTCAACCAACGGAACAAACGGCCACGACGGAGCAAACGGCAAAGGCCACGCCGATTGGAACACGAATCCGCGCTGGGCAGGCATAGCGCGACCGTACAGTTACGCGGATGTTCTGCGGCTGCGCGGCTCGATCCAGATCGAGCATACGCTGGCGCGACTCGGCGCGGAGCGGCTCTGGAATTTGATGCAGACCGAACCGTACGTCCCGGCGCTCGGCGCGCTCTCGGGAAATCAAGCTATCGAGATGGTGCAGGCGGGCTTGAAAGCGATTTACGCCAGCGGTTGGCAGGTGGCCGCCGACTCGAACACGGCTGGCGACGTTTATCCCGACCAAAGCCTCTATCCCTCCGACAGCGCGCCAGCGCTGGTGAAAAGAATCAATCGCGCGCTTCTCCGCGCCGATCAAATTGAATCGGCGGAAGGCAAGACTGCCAGCACGTACTGGTTCGCGCCGATCGTTGCTGACGCGGAAGCGGGCTTCGGAGGCTCGCTCAACGCCTACGAACTGATGAAAGCAATGATCGAAGCGGGGGCCGCGGCCGTGCACTTCGAAGACCAGCTTTCCTCCGCAAAGAAGTGCGGCCATTTGGGCGGCAAAGTTGTGGTGCCGACGCGCGAGTTCGTCGAAAAGCTCGTGGCCGCGCGCCTCGCAGCGGACGTTTCTGGTGTGCCGACGGTTCTCATCGCGCGCACGGACGCCAACAGCGCGGGCCTGCTTCTCTCGGACGCCGACCCGCGGGACCGCGAATTTATCTATGGCGAGCGCACGGTCGAAGGCTTTTACCAATTCCGCGGCGGGATCGACGCCGCCATCGCGCGTGGCCTAGCCTATGCGCCGTATGTCGATATGCTGTGGTGCGAAACCTCGGCGCCCGATCTTGCCGAAGCGAAGAAATTCGCGGATGCCATTCATGCGAAATTCCCGGGAAAGCTGCTGGCTTACAATTGTTCCCCGTCTTTTAACTGGAAGAAGAAGCTCGACGACGTGATGATCGCCAATTTCCAGCAGGAGCTTGGCAAGATGGGCTACAAATTCCAGTTCGTAACCCTGGCGGGTTTTCACGCGCTGAACCTGAGCATGTTCGAGCTGGCGCGCGGCTACGCGCAGAGCGGTATGACGGCGTACTCGAAACTGCAGGAAGCGGAGTTCGCCGCACAAGACTTAGGGTACGGCGCCGTGACGCATCAGCGCTTTGTCGGTACAGGCTACTTCGACGAAATCGCCCGGGTAGTCTCCAGCGGCCACTCGTCCACAACCGCGATGGCGGATTCCACGGAAGCCGCGCAGTTCCATGGATGCGCGCCGCAAGTGCACAAAACAGTCGGTCCGCCAACGGCCGGTTCTCAAGCCTAGCCCTGGTCGAAGTCAAGCGGCCGCGGCGCGCGATCGCGCGCGTTGGAGGTTCCATCTGAAGGGCAGCACCTCATGTGAAGACTGGAAATCGTCACGCGGCTGTCGGACAATGAATATAGCCCAGGATCTTCGGCGGGTAACATGGCTCCCTTGGACCCCAGGTCTCGACCGGGTGACGTCGGCGGATCTCCCGCTCGCCAAAAACTCTTCACACTGCGATTGGCGCTCTTGCGTCTGCACAAAGTCCTTCTCGACATGGAGCGCCGCGAATACGAACGTGTTCACGGCCGCGCGACCGCTGGCGAGCTCTTCCGCCTGGTGATCGACCACCCGCAGTTTGCGTGGCTACACAACATTTCCGAATTTGTCGTTCGCCTCGACGAAATGCTCGAAGCCGAGCCTCCCGCGACGCCCGGAGACGCCCACACGATGATCGCGCTGGCGGCCAAGATC
>QHYP01000153.1:10374-15278 GCA_003224195.1 Acidobacteriota bacterium
TGATGGAGCACGCCGAGCTTGCGCGTCTTTTCGCCCAAGAGCCTCCCGATCCCCCCACACCCGCCAGGTGAATGCAGGGCGGGTCACGCGGCGTCTTTAGCCTGCCATTAGCAGAGCGTTTCTACCGATACGACAGGACCACTTCGCCATTTTCGATGCGGATGTCGCTGACTTCGTCGGGCAGCCTGAACTTCTCCCTGTTCTCCGGCGATTCCATCATGCGGCGTACCGCCGAGTCCAGGGCGGACCGTGGGATTGGAAAGGAACCGATTTCCCCTGCCACGGGCTCAAACAGGATGTATCCGCATGCGGCATGGAGCTTGCCTTCTATTTGCAGCGACAAGTCTTTGCCAAGCATGTCGAAGACGACATAGGCGCGCACGCGGTCGGAAAGCAACTCAATCTTCACGTCTCTCACGGATGATCGAACAGATTCCACATCGGGCTTGCCAGCCGGAGCTCCTGCGCCCCCGTTTCCAGCAAGGTTCAGATGAGCAGCAAAGTAGGAGTTAAGTTCCATCTCGTCCATGCGCAGAGTCGCAGATTGTCCGGCGGCAACAGCCTGATCTGTCTGTTGGATCTTTTGCTCGGCGCGGGCGGCGGCCTGCGGGTTGGTCTCGATCAGTGGCGGAGGTTTTTTGTGCACGATCAGCAGGAAGCTCACGATCGCTGCGGCGTATGTCGTCCAGCGGACAATCCGGAAGGCCGTGCGCCAAGCGGCCTTTGGGGACTGCGCGGTGAGCGTGTTCTCGTTCATGGGTTGCCCGCTAAGCGGACTCACCTTCTCAAGGTAGCCGCAGGACCATGAAGCCGCAAGAAACGCATCGCGAAGCGACGCGAATCAGGCATCTGTCCCGCGCGCCTAGTGCGCGCTCTGGCGACATGGCGTCCCAAAAGCGGTCAGTTCGCTGGCCGGGATTTGTGCACCACTTCGCTTATTCTTTTCTTATCAGAAAGTTGCGATGGGTGCCATTGGCCGCTCCCCTGCCACATCTTGCCATCATGAGTGCGTCCATGATTCCCATGACCCTAACCGGAACGAACTCAGACCAGCGGTCTGCGGCAGGCTACAGAGGTATTTTTGCGGCTGTGGCCTCCTCCGCTTCGCATAAGCTCTATCGGGTGGCCCTGCGCCGGACGCGAAACGCCGCCGAGGCCGAAGATGTATCCCAAGAGGCGCTGCTCAAGGCGCTGACTCATCTGCATCAATTCCAAGGCCCGGAGGGGTCCGTCAATTCGTTCCAATCGTGGCTACACCGGATTGCGGAGAATCAGTCCATTGACATGCTGCGGCGGAGGCGCGCGGATAAGCTTCTCTCCCTCGATGCGCCAGCAGGCGAACAGCGGGACACTCTTGCTGCTCGTTTGGTTTCTCGTGCTGATAGCCCGGAGCGGCTGTACGAGCGGCGGCACACGCGGCGCCGCCTGGCAGATGCCATCGAGCAGCTGCGCCCGGACCTGCGCTCCGTGATCCTGCTGCGTGACGTTCTGCAATATTCCACTGCCGAGACAGCCGGCCGACTGGCCATCTCGGCCACGGCCGTTCGCGTGCGTCTTTTCCGCGCTCGCCGGCAACTGCGCGAGAGACTGCACGAAGAGGCGAGAACGTCCGTTCGACGGCAGGTTCCGGCATCGAGGAGACCGGAGCGGCGGGCGCCCGTGTTCGCGCCGGTATGCGCGCTTTCCAGCTTCGCCTGCGGCGATTGATCTCCCGGCACCGGGTCGAAGGGCATCAGGCGTCAGAATTGCCCCGCCCGTTGTAGTCAAGCTCCGGCCCGATGCATCGAATAAAGCGATGTCATGCATGAAGATTCCGGCATTGACCTTGGGCACGGAGGGGGCTAGCCTATTGTCGTGATGATTTCTTGCTGTCAGACGATGCATTGCCGGTGCGCATGTTGCGCCTGTTGCCGCGCGCAACGCTCTGGCGAGTGGAGATTGCGGACTTAGCTTCCGTCAAATCCTGAAGTCCCGAAGCCCACATGCCAGAGCAACTGGTCATGTGGGTTTTTCGTTTTCTGGCCGTGGAGAGGCCGAAATGATGCGAGCTAAAGAAGTCAAAACTCTGGGGAAAGTTTATCTGGTCGGGGCAGGGCCGGGCGATCCCGAACTTTTGACATTGAAAGCAGCGCGGATTCTGGGCCGCGCCGACGTGGTGCTGCATGACGCGCTCGTGAGCCGGGAAGTACTGGAGCTTGTGGCGAAGAACGCCGAGCGGATTGACGTCGGCAAGCGCTGCGGACAAAAGTTGCTGACGCAGGAAGAGATCAACGCTCTGCTGATTTCCCATGCCAAATCCTATGACGTCGTCGTCCGGCTGAAGGGCGGCGATCCGCTGATTTTCGGGCGGGCCGGCGAAGAAATGGAAGCGCTGCGGGGCGCGGGCGTGTATTTCGAGGTTGTGCCGGGGATCACGGCGGCGATGGGGGCCGCGGCTGCGGCACGCATTTCGCTCACCTACCGGCGCGCCGCATCGCAGGTGCTTTTTACAACGGTGCACCGGGTGCGAGAGGAGCTTGAAATCGACTGGCGCCGCGTGACGAGCACGACCACGCTGGTCATTTACATGCCGGGGGCCGACCACAAACACGTTGCGCGGCTGCTGCGCGAGAGCGGCTGGCCGGAGGACATGCCCTGCGCCATCGTCTCTGCCGCGACGGTGCAGAATCAACAAATCCGTTGGAGCAACCTCGCAGCGCTTGCCACTGAGCCAGCACTGCCGGCGCCAGCTCTGCTGATCGTTGGCCGCGTGGCCGCACAGGTCGTTGAGGAAGCAAGAGAGGGTTTCTGGGAGAAAGCTTCAGCGAGAGGAGCAAGGAACGAGGGCCTGCAACGGCGGGTGTTCTGAAGCGAAGCCAAGGAGGCAGGAAATGAGCGAAAACGTCGAGGGAATCCCAAAGCGGAGACGCTGGGTGCTTACACTGGACGGATGGGCGGTGGCGGCGGCGTTACTCGCCGCGCTGCTGGTGCGCGCAGGAGTTCTCAAGCACGTCCCGTGGTAGAGGTTGCTGTCGCATGAAGCCAGGCGCGACGGAGGGTAATGAATGGCGGACGCAATCGCAGTTCCCCGGCTAGAGCCGGCAGCATCGAGTTGGAAATTCTTGCGCGTTGCCCCCGGCATTCTGCTGCTTGCGGCAGTCGGCTGTGGCGGGAAATTCCTTGAACAATTCGCGGGGGGCTACGCGAAGGCGCATCACTGGACAATCCCGAACATCGAATACGTCTTGTGGGCCATCCTGATCGGTTTGGCCATTTCGAACACGGTTGGCGTGCCGGAAATCTTCCGCGCCGGTGTGGCGACCTATGAGTTTTGGCTCAAGGCCGGGATTGTGCTCCTGGGCTCGAGGTTTCTGCTCGGCGACGTGCTAAAGCTCGGCGGCGTGAGCCTAGCTCTTGTGGCAATCGAGATCACCGTCTCAATCGCTTTTATGACGTTGCTGGGGCGCGCGTTCAGGCTCCGACCCAAGCTAACCTCCTTGCTCGCTGTGGGCTCGGCCGTATGCGGAGTTTCGGCCATCATCGCTGCGAAGGGCGCGATAGAAGCCGATGACGAGGATTCCTCATTCGCTATCGCGGCGATTCTGGCGCTCGGCGCGCTGGCGCTTTTCACGTTTCCGGTGATCGGCCACGCGCTACACATGAACGACCATGCCTACGGTCTTTGGGCGGGGCTGGCCGTAGACAATACGGCCGAGGCCACTGCGGCGGGCGCGCTTTATTCCGACGCCGCCGTACTCGCGAAGACCACGCGCAACGCCATGATCGGTTTCGTCGTACTGGCGTACGCAATCTACTGGGCGAGCCGGGGTCAAGCGGGCACCGTAGAGAACAAAGCAGCCTTTCTGTGGCGCAAGTTTCCGAAATTCGTTCTCGGTTTTTTGCTGATCTCCATTCTCGCGACTTCCCATTTTTTCAACAAGGAGCAGACCACGGCGCTGGCGAACCTATCGCGCTGGGCGTTCCTGTTGACCTTCGCGGGCGTGGGCCTGCGGACGAACTTCCGCGAGCTGCGGAAGCAAGGGCTGAGGCCGTTTGCCGTGGGTGCGATTGGAGAGGTCGTCATCGCTGCGCTGACGCTGGGGCTAGTGTTCGGCGCACAGAGGTTTCTCCAGCTCTAGTGCCGTTCCAACTATTTGGGCTGAACGTTCAATTGGCATTGGCGCACCGAGTCCGGGAGGACTATCTCCTAATATTTGGTCGAAGAAGTTGGAACGGCACTAGGTTCCCCGCATGGGCCGGGTGGCTAGCTTCCTCCTTGGACCAATCACCGAGAGCATGCTATTTCGTCAGTAGCGGGTTGTTCGTGGGCGGGCGAGTTCGCGATATCGAGCCTGCTGCTCCGGACACAACCGAATCGCTCAGAATCGATGTATATCTTGCGCCAGGTGCGCAAAGTGCAGCCGTTCCTCTTTGGATTCACGGCATGTGAATTAGTACTGCCATCATTTCCCGGCGATGATAACTTCCATAGGAAGTAACCTCAAGGCGCTCTTCAAGGAGACTCCACGGTGCCATCGTTAGTGCGCGCGTCGTCTGCGCTTCTCGTTATTGCTGTCCTCTCTCAACCCAATTTTGTTACAGAAACTTCTCCCAAGCCCGTGGCGAAAGTTGAACTGCTCGCGTTGGTGGCGGGCGGCGCGCTACGCGAGAATGTAGTGCACGAAATCGAGGCGAATGGACTGGGTTTTCGTCCGGATGATGAATATCGGTCGCAACTGAAAGCGGCTGGGGCAGACGCCACTCTATTGGCGGCGGTGAATGCCGCCAAGGTCGTTGCCGCGCCGCCTTCACAGCCCGAGTCCGAGAAGGCAGTGCTGCAACATATGAGCAACGCTGCCAGCTTGATGAAGGACAAGCACTACACGGAAGCCGCGAACGAATTGAACGAGGCGCTCGCGGTCGGT
>QHYP01000153.1:15347-15911 GCA_003224195.1 Acidobacteriota bacterium
TGTACGAGGAAGTGCTGCGCCAGGATCCCGATTTCCCCGAGGCACACACGAAGCTGAGTTACATCTTGCACCGTCTGAGAGATGCTGAGGAAGCGTTACGTGAAGCGAAGGCCGCGTTGGCGCGAACTCCGGGTAACGCAGAAGCCCACAGAAATGCAGGGATCGCCCTGGCTGACTTGCGAAAGTTTGATGCCGCGGCGCTGGATTTCGGGGAAGCGCTTCGCATCAAGCCTGACTATGAGCTCGTGCATTATGACTTGGGAATTCTGTTACACGACAAGGGTGACCTTGCTGGTTCCATCGCGGAGTACAGGAAGGCGCTTGCGCTCGATCCCAAGCACTTGAACGCGCACTACAATTTGGCGAATGCGCTGGAGGAGAAGGGCGAATTCGACTCGGCGATTCGGGAGTTTCGCGAGGCCAAACGTCTGGAACCAGAGCGGTTCGAGGTGCGGATCAATCTCGGACACGCTCTCATGAGTCGCAATATGTACGCTGAGGCCGTCCGGGAATACCGCGAACTGGAAGCCATGGCCCCCGATTCCGAAGTGTGCCACGTGTGCC
>QHYP01000153.1:15962-17698 GCA_003224195.1 Acidobacteriota bacterium
GTTCCGCAAAGCCGCTCAACTGAA
Source organism: Acidobacteriota bacterium (assembly GCA_003224195.1). GTDB lineage: Bacteria > Acidobacteriota > Terriglobia > Acidiferrales > UBA7541 > Acidiferrum. The sequence goes on from QHYP01000153.1 coordinate 15,987, forward strand.
CCCATCAGACCCCATACCCTATGTTTACCTCGGCGCCATCCACGAAGTGCAGAAGCAGTACGACGCGGCATTAGAGGAGTTCCGCCGGGCGGAACAGACAGATGAAGATTCGGCTGACGCACACCGGGGCGCCGGCAGAGTCCTGCTGGCCAAGAAGGATTTCCGAAATGCCCTGCTGGAATTGAAACGAGCCGAGGATCTCAAGCCCAGCGATTGGACCACCCACGATTATTACGCCCAAGCCCTGCAGGCCACTGGAGACCTCGACTCCGCCATCGGCGAGTTCAAGCAGTCCCTTTCGCTCGATCCGAAACAGCTTCAGGTGCAATTGGAGTTAGCGGCTGCCCTCGAAAAGAAAGGGGATTGGGCCGCCGCATTCGATCAGTATCGCAGGGCGGCGCTGGCCGATGCGAGTATCCATTTCCGGAACAAGATCGTGCGAGCCGAGGATCGCGATCCCCAACGCGAATACAAGGCCGCTCAGGACCGCTTGAATGGACATATCGCCTCTTTGAAAGCCTCGGGAAAAGCCTCCGAAGCCGCGGTACTGGAAAAGCGCGTGCGAGATATGCAAGCGGCCCCGAACCTCTCCGAGAAATTAGATGTGGCGATGCAAGCGGGCGCCAAGGCGGTGTCGGAGAGACGGTGGGATGAGGCGCAAAGGTACTACAAGGAAGCGGTGAGGCTCGGCGAACAACTCCAACCGCACGACCCGCGATTGGTCACGGCCCTCGATCACCTTGGGAACCAATACGTGGGAGTAGATTTTGCCGCTGCGGACGCCGCTTACGGACGCGAGCTGAAGGTCATCGAGGAGCTCTACGGCCCGCAGTCTGCCATGATGGCCCAGGCATTTGAATCGCTGGGCACCAGCGCGCTAATGCAGCATGACTATGATTCGGCTCACAAATTCTATTCGCGTGGGGTCGAAGTGAATCAAAAGACGTTCGGGGAAACGAGTAAACAGGTTGCAGACAGCCTCACAATTCTAACTCGTGTGTATCTGATGCAAAAGGCTTATGACAAAGCGGAACCCTATCTTCTGCGAGCCGTGAAAATCGATGAATCACTTTTCGGGCGAGAGGCCGTTGTTTTGCTTATGCCTTTGGGGACTCTCTGCAGCCTTTACGATAATTGGGAGAAACCTGACCGGTCCGAGCCCTGCGATCGCCAATTGCTCACCATCTTGGAAAAACAGTTCGGTGAGAACAGCCCCCAGCTTGTCTCCACGCTTGCCAGCGAGGCAAAGGCGCTACGGAGCCTGGGACGCACGGAAGAAGCTGCTCAAGTGGAGAAACGATTGGAGTCCATCCAGGCGGCAATGATCAAACCAAACTGAGGAGGCAGGCACACTTAGCTGCATCCCTACGATTCAGTCGCTCCGGACCCCGCTGATTTGATCTGAAACCGGCTGCACGTTTTCTATTCTTCTTCCACTTTTCATTTTCATGAGTGACCGCTCCGATAGACCGGGGTAAACGCCGCAACCGGTCAACCTTACGTGTGACCACATAGCCGTCAACTAGCCAGCGCGCTCGAAGCGCGACGGGCCAATCGTGCGCGAACCATGTCCTCTGTGGAGGCTTGCGCGGCGGGGGAGGGTGGGCCACACTCAATTTTAACTATGTGTGACCCCGACCTGGTCGGGGTCAACTCGCGTCTCAAACGCCCAAGGAGAGACTGATGCAGCGCACCCTGGTGGTCCTGCTCTT
>QHYP01000154.1:0-4240 GCA_003224195.1 Acidobacteriota bacterium
CCCGTGCTGCTGTCCAGCGTAAGCCCGGCGGGCAAACTTCCCGCCGTAATGCTCCACGTCACCGCGCCGGTTCCCCCCGTCGAGTGCAGAGTAGCCGCATACGCTGTGTTCACGATAGCGCCCGGCAGCGAAGTGGTGCCAATCCCGAGCGGCCCGGGCATGTTGAAAGGCGACTTGGGAAATGGTTTGAATCCGCCTGCGCCGTCGCCCTGGAGAACCGTAATGGAATTGTCGCCCTTGTTCGCGACGGCGATGTCGGGCTTGCCGTCGCCATTGAAGTCCGCCACCACCACTGCGCTCGGCTGATCGCCCGCCGGAAACGGCGAACCGGCCGCCTCGGTGAAGGTTCCGTCGCCGTTCCCGAGGAGAACGCTCACCGTGTTGGAGTTGGAATTGGCGACGACCAGGTCTGCAAAGGAGTCGGTGGCAGGATTCAAGTCCGCCGTCACGATTGCGGAAGGCCCCGTTTCCGCTGCGCTCAGCACAATCGGTGAATTCTTGGCCTGTGCGAAGTTACCCGACCCCTGATTCAGCCAGACGGTGATGGAATTGTCGTTGTGGTTGACGACTGCGATGTCTTTCAGGCTGCTGCCGGTGAAGCTAGCGACGGCCAGGGCCGCGGGAGAATTGCCGACGGCGAGGTCCACGCGGGGAAAGCCGCTTCCGCTGACGGTGGGAATAAACGGGGAGGTGCCCAGGCTCGAGGACAGCAGCGAAAGCGTGATCGGAAAGCGGTCGCCCACAAAGAGCGTCGCCGGTTTGGCGTCCTGCGCGCGCATCAGCACGCGCCGACCGCTCTGCACGAGCGTCAGCGCATCGGAAAGATTTGCCGCGGCGTTCGGCAGCGTCAGCAGCATCGTCGTCGTTCCGCCACCCACGAGGATGAACGGCGGAATCCGGGCGGCGGCCTGTCCGGAACCGAGAAGTCCGCTCTGGCCGCCGAATATTTGCTGAAGAAGCGTGAGCAGAGTCTGCAGATCCTTGGCCTTTAGGATGGAGCGGACGGCGTTCGGATCGATGGCGAAGAGGCGGGCGCTCGAGGGCGGCGTGATGCCGAGTTGCAAGGCCTTGTTTCGGTCCACTTCGAGGAGCTCGATATCCAACAACAGCTCGCCGCGAGCCTGCTCGATTTGCTGAATCAGGCGGCCCGTCAGAGCCACGGTTTGCGGGGAATCGCGCATGGTCAGAGTGCGGTTTGGCGTGTCCAATTGAAGATGAGTCGAACCGGTGATGTCGCGGAGAATGCGCAGGACTTCCGACATCTCTTCCGGGGCCACGGATTCCCCCAAGGGGAAAGTTTGTTCAACGGTCAGCCCGTATTCCGCACGCTTGGCCGGCGTGTCTGCGGCCACGAATAGAGTCGTCGCGTCGATAGGACGCATGAACGTCCCCGTTTGCGTCTGCAAAACGGACATTGCCGTGGCGAAATCCACATCCTCGACGCGAAACTGTACAGTTCGTGAAGGCAGATCAGGGTCGAACACGGCCTTGAGGCCGAAGGCGTGCGCGACTTCCTGGTAGGTGGACTGCAAGTCGCCGCGCAGATTGAAATTGCGCTTGCCGGGTACCGGGCGCAACTGCGGGATTCCCGCCAGACGAGGCGCTTCGGCTGGGACAGGGAATTGGGATATCTCGGAAATCTGGCTGAGGCGCTCCGCCACGCTTGGATTTCCCGGATCGATGCGCAATGCCGCGCGCAACTCTTGTTTTGCAAGAGCCAAGTCGCCGGCGAGCGCATGCTGCTCCGCTGCATCCACTCGCAGGTGCACCAATCGCGAGCGCAGGAGGGCGTCTCTTGAGAGCGCCTCGGCGTCGCGGGGATTCAGCCGCACCGACTCATCGTAGTCCGCGAGCGCTTCTTCCAGCCAGCCCCGCACCTCCGCGTTCTTACCGGCCAGGAACGCCTTCTGCGCGCGCTTCGCGTCCGTCCGCGCCGCGGGCACCGACAAGGGCTTCGCGTCCTGAGCCTGGGCCATCGCCTCCAGGGGAATGTTCAGGGCAGCGATCAACAACCAGGCAGCCGCGCGTTTCAACCAAGGAAGCATGACGATTCCGAATCGAAGCTCATTGTAGCGTGGCGAAGAGAAGGAAACAGAGTTTGCTTGACGGAGAGCGTTTGGATGGGTAAACTTGAACTGCAGTTGCAAATGGATTTCAACTGGAGCCCTGTGCTTTCTGCCTTTCTGATTGCTCTGCGCGAAGGCGTCGAAGCCTCGCTCATTGTGGGCATTATCCTCGTTTATCTCACCCGCACGTCGCGCTCTCATCTCGCTCGCTACGTTTGGTTCGGGGTAACCGCCGCCGTGCTTTGTAGCCTGGGCGTTGCCTTGGGGCTGCAGCGCTGGCAAATCAGCGAGGATGGATTCGAGGGTTTGCTGCTCCTTCTGGCGGCGTTCTTCGTCGTTACCATGATTTTGTGGATGAACCGCGCCGCGCGCCGCCTGCGCAAGGAGATCGAACAGCGCGTCGATTCCTACGCTCGCCGCGCGGGCCGCGCCGCCGGCTGGGGATTGCTCCTGTTCGCCTTTCTGCTCGTCCTGCGCGAAGGCGTGGAGCTGGCGTTGATTTTACGCGCGGTCGAGTTTTCCACCGAGGGTTTTCGCACGTGGCTCGGGACTTTTGTCGGCGTCGCCGCCGCGGTTGCCGTCGGCCTGTTTTTCTTCCAGGGCACACTTCTGGTGCCGCTGCACCGGTTTTTCGCCGCCACCAGCACCATCCTGACGCTTGTCGCCTTCCAGCTTGCCATCACGGGCTTGCACGAACTGAGTGAGGCACGCTGGCTGCCCGCCAGCAAGCGTGAAATGGCCATTGTCGGGCCTATCGTCCGCGACGACCTATTCTTTTTTGTGTTCATCCTCGGAGCCGCCGCGCTGCTTGTGCTTCGCGAATGGCTCCAGGTGAAGCATGCCACGGCATCCGCGCCTGCGGGAGCGCCGCTCGGTGACGTCGAGCGCCGCCGCGAGGAATGGCTGCTCCGGCGCCAGCGCCGCTGGATGATGGCCGCTGCCGCGGCTTGCGTGGCTGTAGTCGTGGTGATGACGGCGGACTTCATCTACACCCGCGCGAGCGCCGCGCCGCCGGAAGCGCCTGTCGTCGAGACGCAGGATGGCGTTGTGCGCATCGCGGTCGCCAAGCTTGGCGACGCGAGCCTTCATTTTTTCACCGCCCGAGTGAATGGCTCTCCGGTGCGCTTCCTTGTCATTCGCAAGCCTGATGGCTGGGCCACAGCGCTCGATGCGTGCCGCATCTGCGGAACTGCCGGCTATCGCCAGGGCGGGCCGAACGTCATCTGCCGCCACTGCGGCTCCGCCATCTATGTGCCCTCGATCGGCGAGCAGGGCGGCTGTAATCCTGTGGGCGTCAAATCCCACGTCGAGGGAGATGATCTGGTTCTGAACCTCAACGCGATCGCGGAGGCGGCGCGCGAAGTGCCGCAGTAAGACAGGTAAGATTCCATGTTTTTCCGCTTGGTTGCCGATTCCTTCTCCCGCCGTTTGACGCGCAAGCTGGTGACCGCGGCGGCGCTGGCGCTTGGCATGGCCGTGGCCACGGCCGCGCTCAGCGTGGCTCTGGATGTCGGCGACCGATTGGCCCGCGAATTCCGCAGCCTGGGAGCCAACCTGCTGGTCAGGCCCGTGGCTGATTCGCTGCCGCTGGAAATTGGGGGGGTGGACTATCGCCCCGCGAATGCGGGGGCTTATCTTCCCGAAGCCGATCTCGGGAAACTCAAAATGATTTTCTGGCGCAACAACATCATGGGCTTCGCGCCCGTTCTCGAAGTGCCGGCAAAAGCAATGTCACATGATCGAGACGACGAACTCGGATTAGCTTCAAACCGATCCGTGTGGCCAACTATTCCGCTGATTGGCACATGGGCGAATCACTCGGTTCGCCTCGCAGATGGAGCGGTTTTCGAAACCGGGACGGGAAGAACAAACCCCTGGTGGCAATTGATGTACGGCCGCTGGTTTGCCGAGGGCGCAGCGGAATGCGTGGTTGGGAAGAATCTAGCGCGAAAAGCCGGAAGCTATGTCGGAGGCAGATTCCTACGAGGCTTGCCGATTGGCGACAATCTGGTTGTCTACCGCGGAGATAGCGAGCCACCGCTGTTCCTGAAGGCAGTTGGGATACTCGACAGCGGCGGTCCAGAAGACGATGCTGTTATCATCCCTCTTTCGATCGCTCAGCAACTCGCCGGCAAACCCGGACAATATCGCCGCCTATACGTCAGCGCGCTCAC
>QHYP01000154.1:4398-25850 GCA_003224195.1 Acidobacteriota bacterium
CGCGTGCGCAATCTGCTTTGGCTTGTGACGCTGGCTGCACTGCTCGCCGCCGGGATGGCCGTGGGGGCCAGTTCCGCGGCCACGGTGCTCGAGCGGCGCATCGAGATCGGTCTGATGAAGGCGCTCGGCGCGAGTTCCGGTCGCGTCGGGGCGCTTCTGGCGGCGGAACAGTTGCTTCTGGCGTGCTTCGGCGGCGCTGCGGGCTATGCGCTGGGAATTTTGCTCGCGCGCTTCCTGGGCGAGATGGTTTTCGGCGCGGCGCCCGGACCTTCGGTGCATGTGTTTGTCGTCGTTCTTGGTTTGGCAGCCGTTGTGACGCTCGGGGGAAGCGCGGTCTCGTTGCTTCGTGCCGCGCGTTTCCGGCCGGCGCCGATTCTGCGAGGGGAATGATGTTCTGGCGCATCCTACGGCGGCTTCTGTTCGCACACCGCGCGCGGCTGACACTCGTTCTCCTGGCTCTTGGCGCGGGTGCAGCGGTCACGGCTGCGCTGCTGAATCTCGAAACCGACGCCGAGCATCGCCTGACCACTGAATTCCGCTCCTTCGGCGCGAACATCATCATCACCCCGCGCAACACGACTGCGCCGGCACTTTCCGCCGCCACTCTCGATGAATCCGTCTACGAACGACTAGCCGCTCAGCAGGAAGCCGAGCGCTCGCGAAGCTCCGCGCTGCTTTACGTCATCGCTGAGGCCCGTGCGCCAGCTTCGCCGGAATGGGTTCCCCTGGTTATCGCCGGCCACAAAGGCGATCCTCTCATCGCTGCTGAATTCGCCACGCTCGAATCTTCCCCGGGCCATGGAACGAACTGCATCTCAGGGACGAAGGTCGCGGCCCAACTTGGTGTTCGCGCGGGCGATCCTTTGCTCTTGCGGAACCGGGCTGTCGAACAAACCTGCCGGATTTCTTCCGTCATTCGCTCCGGCGGGCAAGAGGACAATCAAATTTTCGTGCTTCTCGATACCGCGCAACGCCTTGCCTCGCTGCCCCAACGCGTCAGCCTGATCTTGGCTGGCTATTACGGCGCGCCGGAAGCCCTGCAAAAGCACATCGCTGACCTTGCCCAGCGAATTCCCGAAGCCGACGTGCGCGGCATCCGGCAATTCACCGAAGCGGAAGCAAAACTCTACACAAAGATTCGCAGCTTGCTCCTCGCGACCGTCGCTTTGATCCTCATTCTCACAGGGCTCTGCGTTCTCGCGGCGATGGCCGGCGTAGCGATGGAGCGCGAACGCGACGTCGGGACGATGAAGGCTCTGGGGGGTCCCTTCTCGCGCGTCTTGCGGCTGTTTTTGGCGGAAGCGGCGCTGCTTGGCCTGCTTGGGGGGGCGATTGGCGGCGCTGCGGGAATCGCGCTTTCGATCTGGCTCGGGAAGACAGTCTTCGGCGTAGCAGCGCAACCGCGCCTGATTGTGTATCCTGTAGCCATAGGCCTGACGGTGCTTGTCGCCATTGCCGGCGCATTTCCCCTGCGGAGGCTGGCAGGTGTTCGTCCGGGCGAGATTCTTCGAGGTGTTTCGTGAGCGGCCAGGTCATCGTCGATTCCTTGGTGAAGCAGTACGGCGCCTTGCGCGCGCTGGATGGACTCACTGTCAGCATCAATGGGGGCGAATGGATCGCTCTGATGGGGCCGTCGGGCTCCGGCAAGACGACGTTAATCAATATCCTTGGGGGTCTCGACGCGCCCACATCGGGCTACGTCCTGGTGGACGGCGTCGAAGTCTCGCGGCTCAGTGAAGCCGAACTCGACCGCTACCGGGCGGAAAAAGTCGGCTTCGTCTTCCAACAGTTTCATCTCGTGCCGTATCTCACGGCGCTCGAAAACGTGATGCTCGCCCAGTATTTTCATAGCGTCACGGATGAGAGGCAGGCCGCGGAAGCGCTCTGCCGCGTGGGCCTGGGCGACCGGCTCGCGCATCTGCCCGCCCAACTCTCCGGCGGCGAACAACAGCGCGTGGCCATCGCCCGCGCGCTCATCAACGAGCCGAAACTCATCCTGGCCGACGAGCCCACGGGAAACCTCGACGAAGCCAACGAAGAAATCATCATGCGGATTTTCCGCCAGCTGCACCGGGCAGGCCACGCGATCCTGATGGTCACGCACGACCCGGCGATTGCCCGGCAGGCAGACCGACGCATCGAGCTGGCTCACGGCCGGCTGGCGCAGGACACAGCCACGTCCACCGACGACGAAGTGCGCTTCGATCACCTGCTCGAGCAGATCTGGATCTGCGGCGAAGAGGGCACGTCGACGCGCGTGGACCTGATCCGGGCGCGGGGGGAATCGGATCCCGCGCGCACGCTCGGCCGCCTGGTTGATCTGCGCTTGGTCGAGATGCGCAGCAGCGAAGTGCAGCTCACCGATCGCGGCAGCCGCCGCGCCCGCGACGTCGTCCGCCGCCACCGCCTCGCCGAGCGACTCTTCCGCGACACCTTCTCGATTGAAGATCCCGAAGCCCACAACCAGGCCTGCAAGTTCGAGCACATCATCAGCCCGGAGCTCGACCAGCGCATCTGCACATTTTTGGGGCATCCGAAAACTTGCCCGCACGGCAATCCGATTCCGCCGGGCGATTGCTGCCCCAACGGCAAGAATCCCTAGCGATGCGAATCTCACCGTGAAGCGATTCCCATCGGGCGCGATGCGTCATGCCCATACCGATTGACACGCGAAGAAAGCCGACAAGCGTGAAGGTTCACGTTTCGAGCGGGGCAGGCGTGGACATCGCCTGGTCGGACGGCCACGCGAGCCACTATGATTTTACGTATCTGCGCGAACACTGCCCCTGCGCCACCTGCAACGACGAGCGAGAGAAAAAGAAGGCATTCTCGGCGGCCGTTCCCGCGGCGCCTGCGGCGCTGCCAATTTTCAAGCCGCGCCCGCGCGCCCAAGCGGCGACGTCTGTGGGGAATTACGCCATCCAGATCAGCTACAGCGACGGCCACGGCACCGGCATTTACAGCTACGATTACCTGCGCACCTTGTGCCCTTGCGCGGAGTGCGAGAAGGAATTCCGCGCGTCCGCTGAGTAAGAGCGCTTTACTGCCTGAGGGCCTGAAACAGCTTCGCGATTTCCTATCGCTCGATGGATCGCCGCCCGCCAGACGCGGCGCTGCCTGGCCTGGAAGATTAGCGGCGCAATGCGCTATCGTATGGCGGCACCGATGCGTCCAAATCGGATGAATCACGCAAGGGGAGGAAACTCGATGCGGAAATATCTTTTTTTGCACTGTGTAGCTGCTTTTTTGAGTGTTGGCGTGCTGGCCGCTCCTGCTCTGAGCCAGATGGGCGGGCAGGATAAGAGCAAGCGTCCCAGCCCGCCAGCGAAGGCGGAGTGCAAGCTCGCGGGCGGCAAGTCCATCACGGTGGACTACTCAAGCCCGCGGATGAAAGGGCGAAAGATTTATGGCGGGCTCGTGCCCTTCGGCGAGGTGTGGCGCGCCGGCGCGAACGAAGCGACCACATTCGTAACCACAACGGACCTGACCGTGGGAGGCAAGCCCGTGCCCGCCGGAAGCTACACCATCTTCGCGATCCCCAATCAAGACAAGTGGTGGCTCGTCATCAGCAAGAAAACCGGCGAGTGGGGAACCGATTATCCCGGAGAGGCGAACGATCTCGCGCGTGTGGATATGAAGGTGTCGCAACTGCCGTCAGCCGTTGAGAATTTCACGATCGCATTTGACCAGACGGGCGGCGGCTGCACGCTGCGCATGGATTGGGAGACGACCCGGGCTTCGGCTGAAATCTCCCCGAAGAAGTAGTTGCCGCTTGCGGGCTCTGCTCGGCACGTTGCGCTGGTCGTGTGAACATCGCGGATCTTGCGTGGCAGGCGCGGAAATCGCGAGGCTGTGGCGGCTAGTGCCGTTCCAACTATTTGGAACCAACCTGAGCTCCGCATTCGGTCCTCATACTCCGCCAAGCGCCAACTACCGCGTACATGAGTCCGCCAACGAATGGTTCCGTGGCCCCAATGAATCGGGCCAGCAGCATCCCGCGCGTCCTGGTCGCGACGACCGCCCTCCTCAGCTTCATCTCCTTCTGGCGCGCCGCCGCCATCGTGCTGAATGACCTGGCCTCCTCGGCGTACTACGCGGGCGGCGAATCGGAAGGCTACATCGGCAAGGCTGCCCCCTGGTTCATTCTGGGAATCATGCTGTTTTCGTATGCCGTGCGGGCGGTGTATGTCGAAAGCTGCAGCATGTTCGTTCGCGGCGGCGTCTACCGTGCCGTCAAGCAGGCGCTGGGCGGCACGCTGGCGAAATTCAGCGTGTCTGCGCTGATGTTCGACTATGTGCTTACCGGTCCGATCAGCGGCGTTGCCGCCGGACAGTATCTTGCGGGCCTGGTGAACGAACTCTTCGGCTATTTCCATCTCCATCTGCACCTTGCGCCCGGTCTATCGGCTGCCACCTTCGCGATCGGCGTCACCTTGTATTTCTGGTGGCAAAACATCAAGGGCATTCCGGAATCCAGCCACAAGGCGATGCGCATCATGCAGGTCACCACCGTGATGGTAGTGATCCTGATCGGTTGGTGCGGCTACACCGCGTGGATCCGCCACGCGCCACTGCCGCCGCTGCCGCGGCCGCAGAATCTGAAGCTCGGACCGAACGCCATGGGGTGGCTGTACGGATTTCACTTCACTCATTTCGCCGGTCTGCTGGCGGTCCTCATCGGGCTGGGTCACTCCGTACTGGCCATGAGCGGCGAAGAATCGCTTGCCCAGGTCTATCGCGAGATCGAGCATCCGAAGCTCCCGAACCTGAGAAAAACGGGACTCGTCATTTTCATTTACAGCCTGGTATTCACTTCGCTGGTGTCTTTCTTTGCCGTGATGATCATCCCCGACGCCGACCGGCAGAACTATCTTCAGAATCTCATCGGCGGCCTTGCGATGAACCTACAGGGACCGCTCCCCGCACGGCTGATCTTTCACGGATTTGTCGTGGTGGTGGGCACGATGATCCTGGCCGGCGCGGTGAATACGGCGATTGTGGGCTCGAACGGTGTGCTGAACCGCGTTTCGGAAGATGGAGTGCTTGCGGACTGGTTCCGGCAGCCGCACCGCAAGTTCGGCACGTCGTACCGGATTATCAATATCATCGCGGGGCTGCAGATCCTGACGATTCTGATCAGCCGCGGCAACGTGTCGTTTCTCGCGAATCTCTATGCCTTCGGCGTGATCTGGAGTTTCGCGATGAATAGCCTTTCGGTCCTCGTGCTGCGCTACAAGCAGCCGGGCGAGCGTGAGTATCAGGTGCCGCTCAACTTCCGAATCGGCGGAGTCGAAATCCCCGTTGGCCTCGGCTTGATCGCGCTGATCCTGTTCGCGATCGCTGTTGTGAACCTGTTCACCAAGCCCGCCGCTACGGTTTCGGGAGTGGTGTTCTCCATCCTGCTCTTCCTTGTGTTCACGTTCTCGGAGCGTTCCGCCCGCCGTACGGCTGGTGCAGGCAACATGCAAGCCATGGATCAATTCAATCTCGAACAGGAAAGTGAACTGACACCGGCCGCCCTCGACGTGCGCCCTGGCAATATCCTCGTTCCGGTCAGCAACATTCACAAGTTGTACCACCTGGGGAACGTGCTCGACCGCATCAAGCCCGGGCGTCGCGACGTCGTCGTTCTTCACGTGCGCTTGCTGCGGCGCTCGGCGTCGGGCGAATACGATCTCGAAGCCCAGCAACTCTTTGGCAGCATCGAACAGCAGCTCTTTTCGCAGGCGTTGGCGATAGCGGAAAAGCGCGGCAAGTCGATCCGCCTCGCGGTCGTTGCGGCCAACGATTTGTGGGAAGGTATTCTTCGTGCCGCTGAGTCGCTCGAATCGAGCACGATTGTTTTCGGCCACTCGGCCAAATGGAGCAGCGAAGAAGAGGCGCGGCACATTGGTGAGGCCTGGGAAAAGCTCGGCGATCCGAAGCCGCAATTCAATCTGGAAATCCACTTGCCCAATGGGGACAAGATCTACAAAGTCCTCGGCCCCCACGCGCCCAACCTCACGACCAACGAAGTAAACCTACTGCACCGGCTTTGGCTGCACTTGAGCGAAGTTCTTGCGCCCGAAGAGCTGCATCACCACGACGTGGTGCACTTTGCGCTGCAGGAAGTGCAAAAGGAAATGGATGAGGGCCACGAAGACGAGGTTGTTGCGCGTTTGCGCGAACACCTCGAAACCAATAAGCGCAAGCGCAACGGCGGCAAGCCCAACTGAAACGCGCCTCGGCAACTCGCGATCCGCCCCCGGAAATCGCCAAGAGAGCCTTCTCAACGAAAGAAATGCGTTTAGCGCGGACGCAGGGAAAGAAGCGAGCCGAGGACTCCGCGCGCCACAAGCAACAGGCCCGCGAAGGTGAGCAGCGGTCCAACCCACGCAAACGGCACGCGCGCAATCGCCACCATCATCACACCGACAAGCACGAGCGAAAGTCCCCTCGTCCAATTCTGCCAGCGCGCCCGCCACTCGCCGGGCTTGTAGAACGCGCGCAGCCCCCACAGGATGAGCGCGACGCTCGCGATCACCCAGGCGAGCGAGCGCCGGTCGAAAAACAATCGGCCCGACAATCCCAGCCAGACGAGCAGACCGCCGAGGAGAAGAAAAATCAACTCCGTGATCAGGCGGAAAAGGCGGTCGGGAGTGAGCATCGCCCGGCGCGTCGTCAGGCCACGCGTTCGATTTTGAGCGTTTTGAGGACCACGGGCGTGCGCGGGCGGTCGCCCGAATCGCGCGGCACGTTGGAGATTTTGTCGGCCACGTCCTGGCCCTCAACGACCTCGCCAAAAATGGTGTGGCGGTCATCGAGGTGCGGCGTCGGCGCAACGGTGATGAAAAACTGGCTGCCGTTCGTTCCCGGTCCGGCGTTGGCCATCGAAAGTTTCCCGGCTTTCGAGTGGCGCAACGACGGATGAAATTCGTCCTTGAACGCATAGCCCGGCCCGCCGCGGCCGTCGCCGCGCGGACAGCCGCCCTGAATCATGAATTTCGGAATCACGCGATGGAAGGCGAGCCCGTCGTAATAAGGCCGCTTCGCTGGCTTGCCGGTCGCGGCGTCGCTGAACTCCTTCGTGCCTTCCGCGAGCCCGACAAAGTTTTTCACTGTTTCCGGCGCCTCCTTCTCAAACAGCCGGCAAACAATCTTGCCCAGCGAAGTCTCAAACACGGCGTAGGTTCCGGCAGGTCGGCTCATGCAAGCTCCTTCCGTGCGAAGGGCATCGTACACGAATCCTCATGCGCCGCGCCAGTCGGCCACGCCAGTAATCTGGGCGAAAGGGACTTCCTACCAGCCTTTTTGTTCGCGCAGCTCGGTGATGTGCGCGGTGTGGTGGCGGCCGTGCCAGGCGTAGAGGAAGAGCATCCAATCGAGTGTGCGCACACCGTGCTCAGGATGGACGAAGGTGCGAGCGAAGTCCGCCGCGGTCAGCGAACGCAATAAACGCACCCAGCGGTCGTGCAGCGGCTCGAGCAGAGCGAGTGATACCGCGACCGGCGCCGACTTGGCGTCCGCCAGTTCCGCCCACCGCGCTTCTTCATACGGCTTGATCGTGGGCTGATTTTCCGTCAGTGCCAGGCGGAAGCGCACATACGCATTGAGATGGCTGTCCGGAACGTGATGCACCACTTGGCGCACGGTCCAGCCGCCGTCGCGGTAAGGTGTATCGAGCTGCGCGTCGTTCAGGCCGCTGAGCGCGGCCTTGAGTTTCGCCGGCGTCGCGGCGATGGAGTCAATCGCCTGCTGTCGCAACGCAGGTGTCGCTTCCTGCGGCGGAGTGTATTTTCCGATCGGGTAGCGCGGATCCATTTCTCTTTCTCCTCGGTCAATTCAGGTTGAGCAGCAGCCGTGCGGCCACTATAGCGAGCGGCCGGACGCGTGGTCAATTTACCGGCGAAAAAATGCTCATCCAATTTGGCTTGGCCCGGTCGGCAGCGTGAAAGCGGGGATGCTAGAATGCTCGCTTCCTGCTGTATCCGAAACGCTCGCTGGAGAATCCAATCGCGGGAGGAGATACGGGCGTGCACAACGTGATCATCATCGGGAGCGGATGCGCCGGCCTGACCGCGGCGATCTACGCGGCGCGCGCCAATCTGCGGCCGCTGGTTATTGACGGCTACGAGCCCGGCGGCCAGCTCACGCTGACAACGATGGTCGAGAATTATCCCGGCTTTCCCGATGGCGTTCTGGGTCCCGAACTCATCGAAAACATGCGCAAGCAGGCGCAGAAATTTGGCGCGGAGTTCAAAGTAGGAGCCGTTTCGGACGTGGACCTCGGCCGCCGACCGTTCAAAATTACAGCCGGGAAAGAGACCTTCGAGGCCAAAGCGTTGATTGTTGCGGCGGGCGCGTCGGCGCGGATGATTGGACTCGAGTCGGAACGGCGCCTGATGGGCCACGGGGTTTCGACCTGCGCCACCTGTGACGGCTACTTCTTTCGGGGGAAAGAGATCGCCGTGGTCGGAGGCGGCGACTCCGCGATGGAGGAAGCGAACTTTCTGACGCGCTACGCGAGCAAAGTTCATCTGGTGCACCGGCGCAACGAATTTCGCGCGTCGAAGATCATGCTGGACCGCGCTCGGGCAAATGAAAAGATTCAGTTCGTCGCGCCCTTCGTGGTGGAAGAGATTCACTCGGCGTCGAAGGGAGCGGTCGAGGGCGTGCGGCTACGGAATGCGAAGACCGGCGAAGCACGGGAGATCGCTCTCGAAGGCGTGTTTGTGGCTATCGGCCACGATCCCAATACGGCGATTTTCCGCGGGAAGCTGGAGATGGACGCGAACGGCTATCTCGTTACCCGCAACGAGAGCAAGTCAAGCGTTCCAGGCGTCTTCGTTGCGGGCGACGTTCAGGACCACCGATATCGCCAGGCCGTCACCGCCGCCGGCTCCGGCTGCATGGCTGCGATGGACGCGGAAAAGTTCCTTGAAGAGCACAAGGACTAGATGGGCGCACGGAGCGCAGGCATAATCGAGCACGCATGCTCCGCGCCACGCTGCTGAAGCTGTCCGAAAGCAAGCGCCTCGCCCACTGGGTCACGTCGAATTCTCCGACGCGCCGCATGTCGCATCGCTTTGTTGCGGGCGAAACGCTCGACGAAGCCCTTGCCGCCGCCCGCGCGTGCAACGCAACCGGGATGCTCGCCAGCCTCGATTACCTCGGCGAAAATGTATCCACAGTAGCGGACGCCCAACGCGCCCGCGATACCTACCTCGAGATTTTCGAGCGCATTGCGGAAAAGAAACTCAATGCCAACGTTTCCTGCAAGCTCACGCAACTCGGCCTGGACCTCAGCGTAGAGTTCTGTGAAGGCCTGGTGGCGTCAGTGGTCGAGCGCGCCGCCAGCTACGACAATTTCTTGCGCGTGGACATGGAGGGATCACCGTACACGCAACGGACCATCGAGCTCGTCAAGCGCGTGCGCTCGCGCAATCCCGCAGTCGGCGCGGTCATCCAGGCTTATCTCTACCGCAGCGAGCGGGACGTCCAGGATCTTCTCGGGCTCGGCTGCCGCATCCGACTGTGCAAGGGCGCATACAAGGAGCCGCCGGAAGTCGCCTTTGTGAAAAAAAAAGAGGTAGACGCAAATTTCGTCAAGTTGATGCAGATGCTGCTCGTCAGCGGCTTCTATCACGGGATCGCCACACACGACCCGAAGATGATCACGGCGACGATTCGATTCGCCGCGGAGCGCAAAATTTCAAAGGACGATTTCGAATTTCAAATGCTCTACGGCATCCGCACGGACTTGCAGCAGCGCCTCGTCCGCGACGGCTACCGCCTGCGCATCTACATTCCCTTCGGCCGCGACTGGTTTCCCTATTTCATGCGCCGGCTCGCCGAGCGCCCCGCCAACGTCGCCTTCTTCCTCAGGAATCTGCTGCGTTCCTGACCGGCATGTGTCTGCCGGTACGCAGGCAGGATCGGCAGCAAAGCTAGTGCCGTTCCAACTTATCCCCGCTAACGCAAAGGCGGGATAAAAGCGGGCATGGCGAGCCCCGCCCCTATTCCGCAGCGCGGGATCAAGCCAAAGATTTCGCCGAAACAAGTTGGAACGGCACTAGAGCTTGCGCGAAATCGTCACGCCGTCGCGCAAAGAAATCATCGAAGTGTCCAGCCGCGGATGAGCGAAGACGGCGCGGTTGAATTTCTGAATCGCGCGCGTGGCGGCGTCCTTCGCTGGGTGCGGGGCGCGGCCGTGCCACAGGGTATTGTCGGCTACGAGCAAGCCGCCGCGCCGAAGTTTCGGCAAGGCAGCCCGCAGCGCCGCCGGGTATTGGTGCTTGTCCACGTCGATGAAGATCAGGTCGAACGCACCGCGCGTCCTCTTGAGGATCTTCAGGGCGTCGCCCACTCCGACGTGAATCCGATGCGCGACGCCTGCTTTCTGAAAACTCCTCCGCGCGCGTTGCGCGTTTTCGGGATCGCCGTCGCTGTAGAACACTTCACCCCTCGGCCCGGCTGCCCGCGCGAGCCAGATCGTCGAATAGCCGATGGCCGAGCCCATTTCGAAAATCCGCTCTGCGCCGGAAATGCGGACTAGAAGCGCCAGCAGCCGCGCTACCGCTGGTCCGATGATGGGCACGCGGTTCTTTGCTGCGTAAGCTTCCATTTCGCGCAGCACGGCGTCGCGCTTCGGGAGAAGCCCGTAGATGTACTCCTCGATGTCCTGCCGGACAAACGCGCTCGTGAGGTTTCGGTTCCTTGCCATGTTTTTGGCTACGCCTCGTACGCTGTTCGCACGGATGCAATCAAGACCGCGCCCGGCCCGGCTTGCTGTAATCATCCCCGGCAATCATCTGCGCCTTCGAAGGCCGCTTCGGCAGGAAATAAACCCACGCGCGAACCCGCCGCCCGCCGTTCAGATGCACGGTCGCTCTGCGCCTCACGAAAAGAGACGCGCGGGGCCGCTTCGGGAAATACTCCTCGAGCCGATCGAGGGCCTTGAGCTGATCCTCGGGCGAAGCGAGTTCATACAGCTCGCCGTGAATGCGGCTTCTCCTGGAACCGGATGGAAACGCCCCGGGATACTTCCCCAGGTCGAACAGCGCTCCTCCGATGCGTCCACTTCCCAGATACTTCGCGTTCATCTTGACGAGCCGCGAATGGAGAACGTGTCCGCGCCGCAGCGTTCCGTACACGAACAATTTTTCGCTCGCCCGACTCATTTAGTTAGGATAACCGAGATCTTTCAGGAGTTCATTCAGCCCTTCATACCCGTATTCGGGACGCGACAGGTACCGCCGGATGGGCTTGTCATTCGCCATTTTGCGAAGCGGGTAGTCGAACATGGCCATGGCCTCTTTCTTTTTCAGTCTTCGCGATCGCAGAAGGAAGCTGATAAATTCAAAAAAATTCAGGTAATCGTCGAGTTTTTGGAGAAGCTGTTCGTCCTGCTCTTCGTGGGCGAAGCGCGTATTGCCCGTCTCGATCCTTCTGCGGATGTCGCCGTGGGAATCGCTATCGTAGAACCGCTGGTAGAGTTCAAAAAGCCATTTTGCTCGTTCCTGGGCGGAGTTCCGCCAATAGGCGCGCGCCGAGGCCAAAGCGGCAAAAGTCCCGCTGGCGTAGAAAATCGCCTGGATCGTGCCGACTACGTTTGACGAGATCACAGTTCACTCCTGGAAGTTGCTTCAGCCAAGATGCTCGCCAGGCTTCAAGGCATGAATTTCGAGTCCCGCAATCTCCCGCGTTTCGCGGCGAAGCGCATCCACCGTACCGGTGAGAAACGGAAAGGTTCCGTAGTGCATGGGCACGACGTGCTTGACGCCGAGCAACCGGATCGCATAGGCGGCCTCGCGCGCGCCCATGGTGTAGAGGTCGCCGATGGGCAGGCAGGCCAGGTCCGGCCGATACAGTTCGCCGATGATCTTCATGTCGCCGAAGACGGCGGTGTCTCCCGCGTGGTACAGGGTGAATCCTCCAGGCAGGCGGACCACGAACCCCGCGGGCTCGCCCGCGTAGATGCGCAGGCCGTCGTCCTCGATCGAGCTCGAATGAAAGGCATGCGTCATGGTCACCTCGAAGTCGCCTATCTTCTGCGAGCCGCCTTTGCTCATCGGCCGCGTCTCTTTTTCGAATCCTTTGGATTCGATCCACGCGCAGGCCTCATAAATTGCCACGATCTGCGGCCGGTGTTGTTTCGCGAGGGCCAGCAGATCGCCCAAGTGGTCCGAATGCCCATGCGTCAGAAAAATCGCGTCGAGCTTCGGAACTTTTTTGAGTGAATCCGGACAAACGGGGTTCGTCATCACCCAGGGATCGATCAGCGCCACCTGTTTCGAGGGCGTATTGATCGAAAATGTACTGTGTCCGAAGTAGGTCAGGCGGTTGCCGCGCGTATCGAGCATGTGTCTTCCCTCACCGGGGCCTGCTGAATGGCTTACGGGTTTTTTCGGCCCGGCGGCTCTCCATTTAAGGTTCCGGCGCGAGAAAGAAGAGATCGAATCGCCGCCTCAAACTGCCCCCGGCTGCCGGCGCCGGTGAACGGTCGCAATTGGCGTCCATCGGCGGTGTAAAGGAACGTCGCGGGGAGCGCGCCCTTCCATTGCGGATTCACGGCTTTGACGAACTCCTCTTGCTTGCCGGCGCTCTTTCGATAATTTGGGAAAACCGGCTGATATTTGGCGAGAAACCTTCGCACAAGAAGCATTTCGCCTTCATCATCCAAACTTATCCCCAAGACCCGCAGCCCCTTCGGGCCATACTCTTTGGCCAGTTCGTTGAGCATCGGGTACTCCGCGCGGCAGGGCTCGCACCAGGTGGCCCAAAAATTCACGAGCAGAGGCTTGCCGCGATGCGATTCGATAAGCTGGGCGTATCCCCGAGCGTCAATCAGCGGCGGATCCTGGGGCTTTTCCGGTTGTGTCTGTGGCCCGGCCGGAGCGACGGCGCAGGCAAGAAACAGCAACGCAGCAGGAACGGTGCGAAATCTCACGTGTCAATCCTCAGGACCTTTACCGCCCCATTCTATCCGGCCGCGCGCCGGTTGAGAATCGCTTTCCCGCCGCGTAGAATGGAGGTAGGTCGCTTGTTTCCCGCGAGGGCCGCATGGTATAAGGAGAATTTCGCCGGCGTCCGTCTACCGCAGAACGGGGCCGGTCGCGCGGAAACGAGCAAAGGAGACCGCTCATGGCCTACGTGATTGCCGAGCCGTGCATCGGCACCAAAGATACCGCCTGCGTGGACGTCTGTCCGGTGGACTGCATCCACCCACGCAAGGACGAGCCCACCTTCGAGAGCGAAACACAGCTCTACATCAGCCCGGTCGAATGCATCGACTGCGGCGCCTGCGTCCCGGTGTGTCCCGTGACGGCCATCTTTGCCCTCGAGGATTTGCCGGAAAAGTGGCAGAACTACACCGCGATAAACGCGGATTGGTACACAAAGAAGACGTAACCGGCTGTTCGCGTTGGATTCCGCGGCCGCTTGCCCGCCTTGTTATGATGTTTTCGGATAGACTAGCGACTCCCCGTGCGGCCGAACTTTCATCTCGTCCTGCTGATCCATTCGCATCAGCCCTGCGGCAATTTTTGCGACGTCTTTGAGCGGGCCTACCAGCGCTCCTATCTGCCCTTTGTCGAGCTTCTCGAACGCCATCCCGGCATCCATTTGGGCCTGCACTATTCGGGCCCGTTGCTTGAATGGATCGAAGAACACCACCCCGAATTTTTCGTCCAGCTCCGAGGGCTGGCGGCGAAGGGGCAGATCGAGCTGATCGGCGGCGGCTTTTACGAGCCGATTCTCATTTCCATCCCCCAGGCCGACCAGCAGGAACAGATCACGCGCATGGCCGATTACATGGCGCGCCATTTCGGGCGCCGCCCGGCGGGCGCGTGGCTCGCCGAGCGCGTTTGGGAGCCACAGCTTCCGTCGGCGCTGGCTTCGGCAGGCGTCAACTACACTCTTGTGGACGACATGCATTTCCTCGCTGCAGGCTTCGAGGCGGAAGAGCTTTTTGCAGATTACGTCGCTGAGGATTGCGGGCGAATCGTGCGCGTGCTGCCCGGTCTGAGACTGCTTCGCTACTACGTCCCATTCAGACCCGTGCCGGAAGTCCTCAATTTTCTGAACGAATCGGCGGCCACGCACCCCGGCGGGATGGCGGCAATGGGCGACGATTGCGAGAAATTCGGCGTCTGGCCGGGCACGTACGATCACTGTTACGGCAACCACTGGCTCGAAGACTTCTTCACCGCGCTCGAAGCGGAGTCATCCTGGCTGCGCGTTTCGACGCCCGGTGAATACCTTGCCGCGCACCCGCCCGTCGGCCGCGCCGATCTTCCTGCCGCCTCGTACAGCGAGATGATGGAGTGGGTCCTGCCAACGCGCGTCCGCCAGCGATACAACGCAGTTCAGCAGGAGTTCACGGAGCGCTCCGAGGTTCAGTTCTTCCTCCGCGGCGGGCCGTGGCGCGCCTTCTTCCGCAAATATCCGGAGGCGAATCTTCTGCACAAGAAGATGCTCTGCATCTCGGCCAAGCTTGCTGGCGTTCCCGCGCGGCCGGAGGGAACTCGCGCAGCGGAAGAGCTGGCTCAGGCGCGCACGCATCTTCTCCGCGCCCAATGCAATGACGCCTACTGGCACGGCATTTTCGGCGGCGTCTATGCGCCCCATCTGCGTACGCCTCTGTGGAAGGAGTTGATCCAGGCGGAGACCGCTGCCGACCGCCACACCACCGGAGGTTTTCTGCCTCACCTCGAACGCGCCGATTTCGACGCCGACGGCGTCGAGGAGCTTGTCTTTGCCGGTCCCGAATATCATGCGCTCCTGCGCCCGGCTGGTGGCGGCACGCTGGTCGCACTCGATTTCCGTTCCGCCGCCGCGACGCTCGTCAATTCGATGACGCGGCGGCCGGAGGCCTATCACGCGCGACTGCGCGACGCGGGTAAACAGGTCGTCGCCGGCGTGACCTCCATCCACGATCAAGTGCGCGTCAAGGAGCCAGGCCTTCGTCTTTTGTTGTTCGATCCGGCTCGCACGCAGGCCGACTATGAAGCGCTACGTCTCGATGAAAACGCCAGTTTCGCCGGCGGCGATTACGCTGTCGGCAAGACGACGGCCAGCAGCGCCGAGTTGCTCCGCGAAGACCGCTTTCTTATGGGCTTCAAAAGCGCGGATGCAGCGCCGAAACTCTCCGTCATCAAGCGCTTCTCTTTTGGAACGGCGCCGCGCGGGTTCGAAGCCGCCTGCGAATTCACGCTGCGCATCGAGCGCGACCCGGAGCAGCCGTTCGCGGTGGGCCTCGAGTCTGTCATCAACCTTCTCGCGCCCTCGGAGCCCGACCGCTTCTTCGAAACACCCAACGGCCGGCAGAAGCTTCGCTGGAGCGGCATTTTGCCCGGGCCCTGGCTGCGGATGGAGGACGGCTGGCAGCGCCTCCGCGTAATTCTTCACGCGCCGGAAGCCAAAGAGTTCTGGGTCGCGCCGATTGAAACGGTTTCCGAATCCGAAGAGGGTTTCGAGCGTGTCTATCAGGGCTCGCAGATTCTCGCTGTTTGGAGCCCGCGGCTCGCGCCGCAAAGGGAGTGGACCGCGCGGCTGATTTGGCGCATCGAAAGCATTTTTTGACGCGCAGCTTGTTTCGGAAGGCAGTTTGCGATTCTGTCGGCGTCACTCCGCGATGAAGAGGTTTTGCGCGAAGGGCCACTCTCGGTCCACCCATTGACCGTCGCAACGGTAGCCCGTGCGCGCGGCCATGGCGAGAACTTCCTCGGCGTAGTATTTGTGCGAGCTTTCGGTCCACAAGGTTTCGCCCTTTTCGAGCGTGAAGGAAAGTTCGGCCACCGGAATTTCCACGCGCTGCTTGCGGATGGAACGAAGGTGCATCTCGATGCGGCGCTCCCGAGCATTCCAGCGCGCCTCATGAGCGAACGCCGAAAGATCGAAATTCGAGCCCAGTTCGCGGTTCAGCCGGCACAACAGATTTCGGTTGAAGGCCGCAGTGACGCCTGCGGGATCGTCGTACGCCGGCAAAAGCTGCGAAACCTGCTTGACCAGGTCCGTGCTGAGGAGCAGAGCATCGCCTGGAGAGAGTATCGCGCGGACTTCCCGGAGAAATTCGTCACCGGCGTCGCGGTCGAAGTTGCCAATCGTGCTGCCCAGGAACAGTACGAGCAAATGTTCGTCCGAGCCTCGCCGCTCCGCCGCCGCCGCAAGCCCTTCGAGGTACGGCTGCTCGTAGCCGACGATGCTCACAAGCTCGATGTGCCCAAGCTCCTTCGCGCAGGCCGCCAGCGCCGAGGAGGAAATCTCGATGGGGAAGTAGTACGTGCGCTGGCGCCGCGAGAGCGCTTCCAGGATCCACCGCGTTTTCTTCCCGCTCCCGCTGCCCAATTCCGCCACGAGCACCGGAAGCGGCAAGCCATCCACAACCTCTTCGGCGTAGCGCTGCAGCAGGCGCGCATCCGCCCGCCTCAGGCCGTATTCCGGCAGCACGCAAATCACCTCGAAGAGCGCCGAGCCCGCTTCATCGTAAAGATATTTGGAAGGCAGTTCGCGCTGGCCCGGCTTCGTCAGCCCGGCGCGAACTTCGGCCGCGAATTCGGACGCTTGCCGCAGAGGAAGGGCTTGAGTCGGCATGTTTGCTCCGGAAGTTGTGGATTATTCCTCGACGCAACGGAAAGTTGCGTAGGCGTGCTGGTAGTGCCCCTGGAACCAGTTGCGAAACGACCGCCGAAGCATGCAAGCGGCCGTCCGCGGTGAACCACCCTTCATCACGTAATGCTTCCCGTCGAAGAAATTCGCGGAGTACCCCGGGTAGAAGGGGTAGGGTGCAAAGCCCGGGAAAGGTGCAAAGATCGTGCGCGTCCACTCCCACCCATTGCCGAGAAGATCCAGCACGCCGAACGCGCTCGCTCCGGCTGGATGCGAACCTACGGGCGCGGGGTCCCACCGGTGGAAGTTGAAATTTCCATGATGCGCGCTTGGCGACTCTTCGCCCCACGGGTAGCTGCGTTCCGTGCCGTCGGGCGCGCCGTACGCCGCGCGATGGAATTGCGCCTCGGTGGGGAGTTGCCGGCCGAGCCACTTCGCATACGCGGTAGCTTCCGCATGACTCACGTACACCGGGCAATCGAGCGGCAGACGAATCTCCCCGAACATCGCGCGATACAGCCAAAGATTTCCGTCCCGTTTCCAGAACGCTGGGTGCCGGATTCCCTCTTTTTCCTTCCATTCCCACGCTTCCTCCGGCCACAGCGCGCGGTTATCGTAGCCCCCGGCCTCGACGAATCGCAGGAACTCGCCGTTGGTCACGTTGCAGGCGTCGACCTGAAAGTCGCGCACGTCCACTTCATGCGCCGCGAACTCATTGTCCCAACCGAACTCGTCGTCGTGCGTGCGCTGCAACCCGAGCGTCGCCCTGCCCGCGGGGATTTCAATCATCCGGCAACTGCGGCTTCGCGGCTGGGACGCAACGCCGGTCGGCCCTTTCGTTTTTCGCTCTGCTGAGAGCCGGTGCAGCATATAGGCCAGCGTCTCGATGTGCATCAGCCGGTGTTCGATGGCGGTTTCGAGCATGGTGAGGAACTGCGGATGCCCTTCGGAGGGCCGGCGCAGGGCGCGCGCGATGGCGGCGTCAAGCTCGTCGCGCACCCGGTGGTTGTAGCGCTCGACCTCCTCTCGTTTCGGCCAGTCTCCGGGCCGATCGTCGGGGAGCCCGCCGCCCACCGGGTCAATCCCGAAGGCCAAGAGCTGGTCGAACGTCGGCTGAAACGCACGCAACCCGAGCGCGCGCTGGGCCAGCAGATTCCAGTCGAAGGCTTCCACATGCCCGAGGTAGAAAATAATCCGGTGCCGCTCGGGAATCGGTCGGTCGTATATCGCTTCCGGCCGAACAATGCGGAAAAGCTCGTCCGTGCGCATGCGCGCTTCCGAAAGCCGCGATTGGAGGTCGTGACGGGCGCGGACGGAAGTGGCAAAGACTCCCATGGCGTTTTCCTCTTCCGGTTTGATGCAAAACCGCTTCGAAGGATGCGCCCAAAATGAGGCAGGAGATTGGGAACTCGCAAAGTCTGACGCTCGAAGATGTGGAAGTCAATCGAAATGAATGCGAAACTTTGAACCGCCATGCCGCTCGACGCGACAGCCATCGAATTTCGTGCGGTCTCTTACGGGGTGAACGGCCGCCCGATCGTCTCGGACGTGTCGCTGCGGATCGCCTCCGGCGAGACTCTCGTTCTTCTCGGCCGTAGCGGTTCCGGAAAGACAACTCTCCTTCGATTGATCAACCGCATGCTCGTGCCAACGCGAGGCGAGGTCGTCGTTGACGGCGTGGTTACCACCGCTTGGGACGCCATCCGCCTGCGCCGCCACATCGGTTACGTCATTCAAGAAGGCGGCCTCTTTCCCCATTTCACCGTGGCGGAAAATGTCCGCCTGGTGCCGTCGCTCGAAGGGTGGGAGCGCTCGCGCGTCCAAGAGCGCGTGGACTCACTGCTCCGCCTCATGAGTCTCGACCCTGCGGAGTACGCCGCGCGGCGCCCTCGCGAACTCTCCGGCGGACAGCGGCAGAGAGTTGGCGTCGCCCGCGCGTTGGCGGCCGATCCGCCCATCCTGCTGATGGACGAGCCGTTCGGCGCGCTTGATCCGGTCACTCGAGCCGAATTGCAGGGCGAATTCGGCGCGCTGGCCCGGCGGCTCGGCAAGACGATTGTCTTTGTGACACACGACGTGCGCGAAGCGCTTCTGCTAGCTTCGCGCGTCGCTCTGCTGGTCGAGGGCCGGATCGTCGCTCTCGCCGCGCCGGATGAATTTCTGAAGATCGCCCATCCCGAAGTGCAAGCCTTTGCCGCCGCGCTCGAGCCGCGCGCAGGAGGATCCCCGTGACGTTCTGGAGCTTCTTCGCCGATCACCGGGCCGAAATCCTCGCTGAAACGTTGAATCACCTGGCGCTCGTTGCCATCGCCATGGTGATCGCGATTCTGATCGGCGTGCCGCTGGGGATGGCGCTCGTCCGCCGCCGCGCCCTGCGCGCCGCTGCGCTCGGCATTGCCAACGTTTTCCAGACCATTCCAAGCCTTGCCTTGTTCGGTTTCCTGATTCCCATCCCGCTGATCGGCGGCATCGGCCGCCGCACGGCGATCGTCGCGCTCGTCGTTTACGCGCTCCTGCCGATCCTGCGCAACACCTATGTGGGTCTCGCGGGTGTGGATCCTGCCGTGCTCGAAGCCGCTGAGGCCATGGGCATGACCGACCGCCAGATCCTCTGGCGCGTGCGGCTGCCGCTTTCGCTCAGCGTGATTCTCGCTGGCATTCGCACGGCCACGGTGATCACCGTGGGCGTCGCCACGATTGCCGCGGCCATCGGCGCGGGCGGCCTCGGCTCTTTTATCTTTCGCGGCGTCGCTCTCGTCAGCAATGCAGTCATTCTTGCGGGCGCAATTCCCGCCGCGCTCCTAGCCCTTTCTGCCGATCTCGCGCTCGGCTGGGCCGAGCGCCGCCTGAAAGTCATTTGAGATGCCGCGGCGCGCCCCGATCTGCTTCCTGCTCGGTTTGCTGCTCGCCGCGAACGCGTGCCGCTCGCATCGCGCCGACCGCGTCGTCATCGGCTCGAAGTTTTTCACGGAACAGGTCATCCTCGCCGAGCTTCTGGCGCAGCACATCGAAGCCCGCACCGGGCTGCGCGTCGAGCGCCGCTCGAATCTCGGCAGCTCGCTGATCTGCCATCGAGCTCTCCTTGCCGGCGATCTCGATCTCTACGTCGAATACACAGGCACCGCCGTCACCACCATTCTCGGCGAAAAGCCCGTGGGCGATTCCACCGCTGTCTATCAACGCGTGAAGCAGGCTTACGCACAGCGCTTTGGCCTCGAACTCACTGAGCCGCTTGGCTTCGAGAACACGTTCGCCATGGTCGTTCGTGGCGACGATGCCCGCCGCGAGCACCTGCGCACCATCTCGGACATTATTCCACTCGCTTCCCGTTGGCGCGCCGGAGTCGGCTACGAATTCCTCGAGCGCCCCGACGGTTTCCGCGGCTGGGCCGAACGCTACGGTCTGCGCTTTGCCGAACCGCCGCGCGTCATGGACCTCGGCCTGATCTACCGCGCGCTGGCCGAAAAGCACGTGGACATCGTCGCCGGCAATTCCACTGACGGCCTGATCGAGACTCTGGGTCTTGTCGCGCTCGAAGACGATCGCCACTACTTTCCGCCTTACGATGCCGTTCCGATCGTCCGCCGCGACACGCTCGAAAAATTTCCCCAGCTTCGCGCCGCGCTTGCCGACCTTGCCGGCAAACTTACCGCTGCGGACATGCGCCGCCTCAACTACGCCGTGGATGGCGAGCACCGCGACGTCGCTTCCCTTGTCCGTTCCTTGCGCGCCTCCAAAGGCCTTTAGTTGCCCTCTGGAAATACAGTCTGCTAGAGTCACGGGGCTGGCAACAAGCTTTCAAACTGCGCTTGTAGTCAGGAAGAACTCATGCCCATTAGCCGGGAATTGCTCGACATTCTGGTTTGCCCGCAATGCAAAACCCCCGTGAAACTGACGCCGGACGGCGCGGGGCTCAAATGTTCCACCTGCCGCCGCGTCTATCCGATCAAAGACGACATACCGGTCATGCTTCCCGAGGAAGCTGCTATCGCACCTGAATAGCGCCGATGCCCTCTTCTCCCGCTGATCCGGTGCCGCGCCTCAAGCGTTTGCTCCCGCGCCTCAAGGGGAAGCGCATCGGCGTCCTCGGCGACCTGATGCTCGACCGCTATCTCTGGGGCACGGCCACTCGCCTCTCGCCGGAAGCCGCCGTTCCGGTCGTTGATTTCGTGGAGCAGAGCGAATGCCTCGGTGGTGCCGGAAATGTCGCCGCGAATCTCGCTGCGCTCGGGGCACGTGTCGAAGCCTTCGGAGCTGTCGGCGGTGAGAAAGGCGGCGACGACGAGCCCGGCCGCGCGCTTCGCGCCTGTTTACGCGCCGCGGCCATCGGAGACGACGGCGTCATCGCCGACCCGAAGCGCATCACGACGGTCAAAACGCGCATCATCGCGCGACACCAACAGGTTGTCCGCGTGGACCGCGAGCGCCGCGAGCCTTTGCGGAAGGAAACGGAGGAAAAGCTCGTTCGCCGGCTCCTCGCCACGCTCGGCCGGCTGGACGCGCTGGTCCTCTCGGATTACGACAAGGGACTGATCACCGACGCCTTCGCCGACCGCGTTCTGAACGCCTGCCATCGCCTCGATGTGCCCGTTTTCGTCAAGCCGAAGACCTCGCGGCTTTACGCCTATCGCGGCGCCCGCGCCATTGTTTGCAACGACAGGGAAGCGAGCTTCTTTGTCACGCGTGCCGTCGGCGACGACAAGTCCGTCGAAGAAGCGGGCCGCGCCCTGCTCGCGCATTTCGGTTGCGCCGCCGTCGTCATCACGCGCGGCGAAAAGGGCATGAACGTCTTCGAGGAGGACTCACCAAAACACTTTCATGTGCCCGCAACAAGCTTTGACGTCACCTACGCCCGTGTTGGCCAG
>QHYP01000154.1:25962-40763 GCA_003224195.1 Acidobacteriota bacterium
TTCTCGCAAACGCTGCCGCCGGCGTAGTCGTGGGCAAACTCGGCACGGCCACCGTCAGCGCGCAAGAATTAGCCGCCGCACTCTCTGACTTGCGTCATTCGTAGCAGCCGCCGCTCGCTCGCGTCCGCGTCCTTCCGAACGGAGCGAGGAACCTCATTTTGGTTCCAGCAAGGTCTGAGTCTTTCCCTAATTCGCAGCAGACGCGCGCAAGCGGATTTATGGCGGGAAACTGAACGACTTGTCCTTAGTCTCCACCCAGATGGTCACAACTTTTGTCTTTCGGCTCTTCTCCACGTCCTCTGGCGGGGGAAACGGCGAGAACGGACTAATCTCGACCGTCACCAGAACTCCGCTCGGGTTCTTACCTCCGCGTGGATAACCGGCGCTCTTGATGTGATAGCTCTTCACGGGGCCGTAATACCCGTTGGGCCCCCAATCAGCCAGGAAATCTGCCATCTTGTAGCTCGCCCCAGGCTTCCAGAGTTGGTATGCGCGAGCCGTGTCGCCTGCTACCAGCGCGTCGAAGAACTTCTCCGCAGCTTGCTTCTCCGGATAGAAACGGAACGCGAGCCAGAGCACGATGCTGAGGAGCACGAGTGCGGTCAGGCCGACCCAGAGCAGCAGTCGCCGGTGTTGCGACTGCGCGTCGCTCGGAGATTCGAGAAGTGACATGGCAGGGCCTTGCGCCTGTGACCGTGAGACCAGCCGCGGCGACAGTTTCAAATTCCCGCTGCTGTGCGGCACACAAACCCTAGCAGAAGGGGTGTCGGGGAGTAAATGGCGCGTGGGTGAAAGGAAGCCCGCCTGCTTCAGGCGGATAGAATCACGCTTCGAGAGCGCCGCCGGCGCCTTCGGGCAGCTCGATGGCGTATTTCGTGCGCGCCTTTTCGCGATGTTGTTCGAGCGCCAGCTCGATCAGCCGGTCGATCAGCTCGCGGAACGCGATGCCGCTCGCCTCCCACAGCTTCGGATACATGCTGATCGAGGTGAAGCCGGGGATGGTGTTCACTTCGTTGAGAAGAATCTTGCCGCCGCGCTTTTCGAGGAAGAAATCGACGCGCCCCATCCCGTACAGCTCGAGCGCTCGGAACGCTTTCACGGCGAGTTCCTGGAATCTCTTCACCTGGCCCTTGCTCAGTTTCGCCGGAATCAATAGCTCCGTGCCCTCTTCGAGATATTTCGCTGCATAGTCGTAAAACTCTCGGTGCGGCACAATCTCGCCGGGCACGGACGCGCGCGGTTCGGCGTTGCCGAGTACGGAGACTTCAATCTCGCGCCCTACAATGGCGCGCTCGATCAGAATCTTCATTGCGAATTCCGCCGCCAGGTCCAGCGCCGGCTTCAGCTCTGCCCGCGAATGCACTTTGCTCATTCCAACCGAAGAGCCGAGTGTCGCCGGCTTCACGAACACGGGGTAACGGAATTTCTTTTCGATGGCGCGCTGAACAGGCAGGGGGTCTTTCTCCCAATCGGCGCGCTGCACCGCAATCCAAGGCACGACGGGTATCTTTGCCACTTGCAGGAGCCGTTTGGCGACGTCCTTATCCATGGCGATGGCGGACCCGAGGACGCCTGCGCCGACAAACGGCACGCCCGCCAGTTCGAGCAATCCCTGAATAGTGCCGTCCTCGCCGTACGTTCCGTGCATGACGGGAAAAACCACGTCCAAGCGCTGCCCGCCTCCCCGCTCAGCGGGGTCGAGCGGGACCAGCGCCGCGTCGGTCGGATCGGCAGTCATCATCACGCGCTTCCCGCCGCGCAGCACCTCCGGCAGCATCTTCTGTGCGCCCGCGCCGACCAGCCAGTGGCCCTCTTTGGTAATCCCGATGGGTACGGCCTCGTATTTATCGGGGTCCAGCCCGCGAAGCACGGAGGCCGCCGAAGCGAGCGAAACCTCATGCTCGCCCGACCGCCCTCCAAATAGCACTCCCACTCGCAGTCTCTTCTTTTCCAGGGTCACGGATAGATCTCGCTCGCCGCCAGTCAGTTTTCCGTTATCAGTTATAAGTCAAAAGAGATTTCGTTGTTGCGATTGTGTGTTCCCCGGTTGTCTCCTGAGAACTGGCCGCCGCAAACCGGCAATTCACTAAAGAATTTTCTTTCCCAGCGCCGACAGCGCTAACTCTACTCCCAGAAGCGCCGTGCGGTTGTGCTCGTCAATCACGGGATTGATCTCCACGACCTCGAGCGACGCCATTGCTTCGCTGTCCGCGATCATCTCCATCGCCAGGTGCGCCTCCCGGTAGGTCACGCCGCCGCGAACCGGCGTGCCCACGCCTGGCGCGTCCATCGGGTCCACAAAGTCCATGTCCAGGCTCACAGCGATCCCGCCGGTATCGTCCGTCGCAAACTTCAGCGTCTCACTCATCACCTCGCGCATTCCGCGCTCATCGATATCCCGCATCGTGAAGACGTGCACGCCGGATTTCTTCACCAGCTTCTTTTCCTGCGCGTCCAGATCGCGGACTCCCACGATGACCAGGTTCTGCGGCTCAACCTTGGGCTTGAATCCCAGCAATTCCACCAGTTCCGGCGGCCCGTAGCCCATCACCGAGGCCAGCGGCATCCCGTGCACGTTGCCGGATGGCGAAGTCTCCGGTGTATTCATGTCGCCGTGCGCGTCCAGCCAGACGTACCCAACCTGCTTTTTGTCCTTGTGATAGTGCGCGGCGACGCCCGACATCGTTCCGACGGCAATCGAATGGTCTCCGCCAAGCACCAGCGGCGTGAATCCTTCTTCGAGCGATTTCTGCACCGTTGCGGCGAGCTCTTTGCACGTATCGGAGATCTCCGCCAGATACTTCGCGCGCTTCTCGCCGTAGTGCTGCTCTTCGGCCTGCTTGACGGGAATGTTGCCGATGTCCTCCACCTGATGCCCCAGCGTTTTGATGCGCGCCTGCAATCCCGCCACGCGCAAAGCCGAAGGGCCCATGTCCACCCCGCGGCGGCTCGCGCCCAGGTCCATCGGCACTCCAATGATGCGGATTTTCTGCGGCATTGTCTTGTTCGATGGAGAAGTTTAAGGGTACACGCGATAAATCGTCCGCGGGAAGGGAATCACCTCGCGGATGTGCTCGGTTCCGCAAATCCAGGCGACCGTCCGCTCCAGGCCCAGGCCGAACCCGGCGTGCGGCACGCTGCCGTAACGCCGCAGGTCCAGATACCACTGAAACGCTTCCTCGGGCAGCTTGTTTTCCCGCAGGCGTTTCACCAGCAAGTCGTAGTCGTGGACGCGCTGACCCCCGCCGATGATTTCGCCGTAGCCCTCCGGCGCCAGCATGTCGAATCCGAGCGCCAGATCGGGCCGCTGCGGGTCCGGCTGCATGTAAAACGCTTTGATCGCGGCTGGGTAGCGGTGCACCATCACCGGGCGGTCGTACTCACTCGAAAGAAGCGTCTCTTCATCTCCCCCAAAGTCGTCGCCCATCTTGGCGGAGTTCCCATGCTCGTTCAAGATGCGAATCGCCTCTTCGTAGCTGATCCGCGGAAACGGTGGCCTCACGTTTGCAAGCTTTGCCGTGTCGCGCTTCAGAGTCTCCAGTTCGCGCTGCCTGTTTTTCAGCGCCGATTGCACCATGTGGCTCACGAGGCCTTCGCCCAGCGCCATCATGTCGCTCAGGTCCGCGTAGGCCGCTTCCGGCTCGAGCATCCAAAATTCCGTCAGGTGCCGCCGCGTCTTCGATTTTTCCGCGCGAAACGTCGGCCCGAACGTGTACACCTTTCCGAGCGCCATCGCCGTCGCTTCCACGTACAGTTGCCCGCTCTGCGTCAGGTAGGCCTTCTGGTCGTCGATGTAATTCACTTCAAAGAGTGTCGTGGTGCCTTCACACGCGGCCGGGGTGAAAACCGGCGCGTCCGTCAGCGTGTAGCCCTGGCCGTCCATGTACTCGCGCGCCGCGCGGATCGCTTCCGCACGAATCCGCAGGATCGCCGCCTGCCGGGGGCTGCGGATCCACAAATGTCTCCGGTCCAGCAGAAAATCCACGCCGTGCTCTTTCAGTTGGATCGGATAGGGATCGCTCTCCGGCACCTTCTGCACGATTTCGACCTTCGTGACGCCGATCTCGTACCCCCCTGGCGCGCGCTTCTCCGAGCGAATTATTCCCGTGACGATGACGCTCGATTCCTGCGTCAGCCCGCGCAGAGCTTCAAATGCTTGGGGATGCTCTTTCTGCGAGCAGACGCCCTGGA
Source organism: Acidobacteriota bacterium (assembly GCA_003224195.1). GTDB lineage: Bacteria > Acidobacteriota > Terriglobia > Acidiferrales > UBA7541 > Acidiferrum. Next base: position 30,154 of record QHYP01000154.1, read on the forward strand.
TGATTCCCGTGCCGTCGCGAAAAATCGGAAAAAGCAGCTTGCCCGACTCTCGTACGTTGTAAAGCCAGCCCCGCAGCGTCACCTGCTGCGCGTCGTGCTGCCCGGCTTGCTCAATCGTAATGACGCTCGCCGCATCCCGCGTAATCGCGCTCATCCGTCTTTCCGCCAGTCCTTCTCCAGCCGGTCCATCGCTTTGGAAGCCGTCTCAAGTTGTTCGGCAACGCCCGGCGTATCGGGGCCGGTCTTTTCTTTCAACTCCAGCACCAGCGGCAAATTTTCGTCTCCTGCTTTCCTCAGAAGCTTCACCGCCCTGGCCCAGTCGATCGTGCCGTCGTGCGGCAACAGGTGCTCGTCCTTCTCGCCGCGATTGTCGTGCACGTGCACCGTCGCGACGAGGTCGCGCATCGGCTCGAACGCCTTCTCGATGCGTTCCTCCGGCGCGCCTTCCATCAAATTGGCGTGCCCGATGTCGAAGCAGAACCGCACGCCGGCCAGCCGCGTCTCTTCCACAAACACGCGCAAATAGGCTTGTCGTGTTTTCCAGAGCGATGGTCACACCCGCGTGCTTCGCGTGCAGGACCAAATGCTCGAGCGAGCTGAACGCCGCGTCCCGCTTCCGCGGGTCATCTGTTTCCCGCGCGCCGCCCATGTGCATCACCATTCGTGGGAACGGCAGCTCTTCGGCCACGTCGATCGCCCGCTTGAACTCGTCCATGGCTTCCACCCGCCGCACGCGCTCGACCTCGCAGAGCGACAGCGGCGATCCGCCCTCGCGCGTCGGTCCCAGGTCGCGGCTCGTCGGCGCATGCAACGATGCGAGCGTGAGATGGCGGTCGCTCAAGGCTCGCGCCAGCTCCAGAATTCCTTCCCGGGAGTGGTAGTCGAAGTGACTGCGCGAGCAGAACAGCTCGATCCCTTGAAAACCCGCGTCGGCCATTTGCCCGAGCAGCTCCCGTGTCAGCCGGTCCGAGACGAAAAGGTAAGTGGAAAGGAGCCTCTCCATGATCGTCAGTATCCTTGCGCCGAGCCCGCGTCGCGCGGATCGGCTGCACCCAGCCGCTCGCCGGTCTGCGGATCGATCCCAATCGCATTCACCAAACCGATGTGGTCTTTGCGTTTCGTCGCGTGGCCCATTGCGCGCAGCGCCTGTTCCAGACTCTCCGGAAACTCCTTTTCCATCCGAATCTCATCCGGAATCCACTGATGATGGAAGCGCGGCGCGTTGATTGCCGCTTGCGCGCTCATTCCCAGCCGCATCCAGTTCAATACGCTCAGCAGCGTCACCGAAATGATTGTCGGCCCGCCCGGCGAGCCGGTGACGAAGCTCAACTTCCCGTCGCGCAACAAAATCGTTGGTGTCATCGAGCTCAGTGGGCGCTTGCCCGGCGCAATGGTGTTGGCCTCCGATTGAATCAATCCGAAGAGCGCGTTCGGCGCGCCCGGCTGCGTAGTGAAATCGTCCATTTCATCATTGAGCAGAAAACCCGCCGTAGTTGCCACGTGCGAGCCGTAGCTATTGTTCAGCGTGTACGTGCTCGCCACCGCGTTTCCCGCAGCATCGACCACGGAGAAATGCGTCGTGTCCGGTCCTTCTGTCGGGCTCACAAGTGTCTGCGCTTCGCCCGTGCCCCCTCCACCGGCGGTGCCGCAGGTATGCGGATTTCCTGCCCGCACAACTTGACTCGAAGTGGCGTGCTGCGCCTGGATCGTTGCCGCAAGCTCCTTCGCGTAACACGGGTCCGTAAGCCCCGCCACGGGTATCTGCCCAAAATCCGGATCGGCCAGGTAGGCCGCGCGATCCGCAAAAACCCGGCGCATCACCTCCGCCACCATGTGCACCGATTCGGCGTCATCCCATCCTTTCAGCGGCACCCCTTGCAGCATGTTCAGCGCTTCGATCATCGCCACGCCGCCCGAACTCGGCGGCGGCGACGAAATGATTTCCCAACCGTGTCAGGACTCCTCGAATTTTCGGCTTGTAGTTCGCCAAATCCTGGCGCGCGATGAGCCCGCCCTGCCGCGCCATGTCCTCTGCAAGCATTCTCGCCGTCTTGCCGCGATAGAATTCCTTGCTGCCTTTTTTCGCGATTCGCTTCAAGGTTGCCGCCAGCTCCGGCTGGCGGAAAATGTCCCCCGGCTTGTACATCCGCCCGCTGTTCAGAAAAATCCGCTTGCTCTCCGTAAAGCGCTCCAGCTTTGGCCGCTCTCTTTCAAGCTCGCGCGCCAGCTTCTCGCTCACGGGAATGCCTTCTTCTGCGAGCCGGATCGCCGGAGCCATTACGTCGCGAAGCTTCATCGTGCCGTAAGTCTTGAGCGCGAGTTCGAGCCCTGCGACTGTTCCCGGCACTGCCACGGAGCGATACCCGATGGTCGGGGCTTCCGGGTCGAGCGTGTCGTCCGGGCGGATATACATTTCGCGAAATGCCTTGGCCGGCGCGACCTCGCGGTAGTCGAAGAAATTCGTCCGGCCGTCCGCGAGCCGCACAAGCATGAACCCGCCCCCTCCGATGTTCCCGGCTGCGGGCTCAACCACCGCCAGCGCGAACGCCACGGCCACAGCCGCATCCACTGCGTTCCCGCCCCGCTTCAGGATCTCGACTCCCGCCGCTGACCCGAGGGGCTCGTCCGTGGCTACCATGGCGTGGGTCCCTCGTACTGCTTGTTCCGGCCATGCATTCGGTCGAAACGCTTCTTGGCGATGTTCGGTAGCTCGGACGTGAACGGCAAGCGCAGCGCCACCACAAATGAGGCAGAGTGCGCACGCATAGGCGGTGACTCGGGCAGTCATGGGAAACAAGCGACTCTAAGTGATTCAGGAAAGTGCGTCAAGGAGCCCCTGGGATTGCTGGGCCATATCGGCTAACGCGCGCCGATGGTTATTCTTCGCTGAGGAACTCGACCGTGGGTGGCCCCGGAAGCAGGCCGGCTCGTGTACCGCGTTCGATCAATTCGCAAACGGCTCTGCGCCCGACTTCACCGTAGCCAAGGGTCCATTTGTTGACGTACATGCCCACGAATTTGTCGGCGAGGTCGGCGTCCATGTCGCGCGCAAACTGCAAGGCGTAGTTCATCGCTTCTTCGCGGTGTTCGAGTGCGTATTCCACACTGTGGCGAATGGTTCGCGCGATCTGCCGGCTGAGCTCCGGGCCGAGCGCGCGGCGCACGGCATTGCCGCCGAGCGGTAAAGGCAGACCCGTCTGCTCCTGCCACCAGACGCCGAGATCGATGACTCGATGCAGGCCGAGCTGCGAGAAGAGTAGCTGACCTTCATGGATGAGCAGGCCCGCGTCCACGACGCCGTCGCGAACAGCATCCAGGATTTTGTCGAAGGCGGTAACAACCGGCTCGAAATTCGGCTCGAGGAGTTTCAGCGTGAGGTACGCAGTGGTTTTTAGACCTGGAACGGCGATGCGCTTTCCGGCAATTTCCGCGGGCTTTACCGGATGGGGCGCAACGACCATTGGGCCGTAGCCCTCGCCGAAGCTGGCGCCACAATCGAGCAGGATGTACTTGTCGCGCAGCGACGGATACGCGGCGAAGCTGATGGCCGTGACGTCGTAGGTTTCCTCCAGCGCGGTTTCGTTGAGCGATTGGATGTCGGAGAGGACGTGGGTGAACTTCATCCCCGGCGTCGCGAGTTTGTGCGTCGCCAGGGCGTAGAACATGAAGGCATCGTCGGAATCGGGCGAATGGGCGAGCTTGATCTCAACCGCTTCTTTTGCCGCTTCGGAGGTTGCCCGGATGCCAGACATGAGGCGTCGTCCTCTCGTTGCCGGCCGGGTCTTCCCGAACAAATACCTCCGCCCGCAGGAGCGCAGCAGAAGCGGGACGGGGAGAACGTTCGCGCCGCGAGGACCTGGCGGCGCTGGCCGGGTCGTTCTCGAAACAGCGAGGATAACATAGCCCGAAGCCGGAAGCTAGAGTCCAGAAGCGATCGATTTGAAAGCTTGGGACGTTGGGACATCGCAACATTGGAAGAAGGAACGAAATGAAAGACACATGCTGCAAACTGAGGCAGGTGTGTGTTGCCCTCGGGGAAGTGGCTTTAGCTGGTTTTGGGGTGTCGGCGGGCCGACGATGGATTGAAAATAAAGGGTTTGCGAGCGGTGCGGGAATAAATCATAGAAAAATGAATTTTTCTTGACAAATTCATTTTTCTATAAAAGGAGAAGGGTTCCGCCGGAAAAATCGGGCGCTTATTTCTCGGGAAGGCGGTTGGCGATGAAGTCGGCGATGCGTTGGGCGGCGGGAGGATCCATGTTCGCCAGCACGGCGATGACGTAGCCGGACTCGGGGTATATCTCCAAGTCGCCATTCATCCCCGGCGCGCCGCCACCGTGGCCGAAGCTGCGGACGCCGTGAACGTTTCGATCCATGAAACCGTAGGCGTACTTGGCGCCGTTTGGAGTGTCTACTTTGCCGCTGGTGAGCAACTTCGAGTAGTGGGCATCCAACAGCGTATGATTTTCCAGCGCGTTGGCGAATCGCAGAAGATCCTCGACCGTCGAATAGCCTCCTCCCGCGGAAGTTCCGCGGTAAGGAAGTGTGTCCGTGTTGGGACGCCAGGTTTTGCCGCCGCCGAATTTCGTATAGCCAATCGAGCGCTCTGGCACGACTTCGTCTTCCGATAGCGAGCCGGTGGAAGTCATCCCGGCCGGCTTATAGACGTAATCTTGCACGTATTCATAGTAATTCTTCCCTGTCACCCCTTCGATCACGACGCCCAGCAACAAAAAGCCATAGTTGCTGTATTCCCAGCGGCTGCCCGGCTCAAAGGCCAATCCGCGCTTCCCGTAGAGTTTGACGTAGTCCTGCAAGGTGCGGAGTTCCAAACGATGCGCATCAAACTCGGGTCCGAAGAAATCGCCGGTGCCGCCGGTGTGCGTCAGAAGATGATGGATCGTCACCTTGGAAGCGAGATCCTTGTTCGGATAGTCCGTGAGGTATTTTCCGATTGGGTCGGTCAGCTTGATCTTACCGGCTTGCGCGAGCTGCAGCACGGCCACGGCAGTGAACATTTTGTTCATCGAGCCGATTCGAAAGCGGGTGGTAAGTTTGTTGGGAATCTTTTTCTCACGATCGGCCAGTCCATACGCTCCTGAGAACAAGGGTTTGTCCTTCTTGGCCACCAGGACGGCGCCGGCAAAGCGGTCCGCAGCGACACGTTTTTCGAGCTCGGCGCGAAGGGCCGCCAGGGCCGCGCCTTCGTTCATGCGCGGCATCGGGAAATCGGGCGGCCGCGCAATTAGCTGCAGATCCAGCCGGGTGATGCGGTGCAGCTCGTCAGGCTCTACCTCGATAACGAAGCGGGCGAATTGATCGGAATCGCGCTCCTGAACGATACCCGTGAACCGGGTCGAGGAGGACTCTTCCGGCTTCCTGAGTTCGAAGCCGCCCGTCATCTCGCGGAAGTTCAGTTCCTGATCAATATTTGCCGCGCGCGACGGATAGTTCTTTTCAAGGAAGCGAAGGAGGCTGGCGCGGTCACCGCTGTTGAAGGCATCGAGCCAGGCTGAAAACTGCCGGGCCGGCGGAGTATCCGGAATTTGCGGTTGGGCCGCCAAACCGCTCTGACCGTTGATTTGTTCTTCCCCGCCGTTATCCGTAGCGCCGCTCGCCCCCAAGTTTTCTCCTGCCCGGACGCCGAGGTCCGAAGCAAAGCCCTGAGAACGAGAGCCGGCGAACGCCTGACTATGTGCCGAATTTCCCGTTGCGACGGAAAAGCGCCGTAGTGGCGTCGTGTTCCCCGCGTGGGAAGCGGCTACAGAAACTGCCGCGAGAAAGAGAAGCGAGATCAGGCTTCCTTGCATGATTCTCGACGCGGGCAAGGGCGTCTCCGGAACGGCGATGTGCTCCCAAGCGAACAACCCCGGTATCAGACCAGGCGAGCGCGCTAGAGCAATTTCGCCAAGCAGGAATTTCTGCAATGCCCAGCGGACCAGCCACTGACGCGCGAGCGACGCGAGGCCGTCGGCGAATAGCCGGACCACTCCCTCCCTTGCCGCAGCTTCATCGAATATGCATAACATCTGCTGGGCGAATTGCCGTTGGAAGGAAGGCGGGTGCAGGCGAAGCAGACATCGGTAGAGAAAACGCGGGAGAGAACGAGGCATCAGGCTCTCCTTGTCTTGAGTTCGCGTAAATGCGCCCTGGCTTCGCGGAGCACGCCTTGCAGTCGTGCGACCTCCGCCGAGAGCACGCCGCGCCCCAAAGCTTTCAGCCGATAGTAGCGCCGCCTGGGGTCGTCCACCGAAGAGCGGTGCGCGGTTTCTTCAACCAAGCCTTGTAGCATCAGTTTTTTCAGGTTGTCGTAGAGCGTACCCGGCCCAAGTCTGTATTGCCCCCCTGACTGACGAGCAACCTCCTGCATGATTCCGTAGCCATGCAGGTCGTCGCCGGCAAGCGCAAGCAGAACATGCAATGCCGCCGGAGATAAAGGGAGGAATCGGCCGACATCCAGTTTCATAGTCGGACTCCGATATATCGGATTCCGAGGGATCTGTCAAGCGGAATGCATCAACGCAACCAACAAGGGCGCAATGTGCAAGTCCGTGCAACCTTCAGCGCCGGGCACTTCGTAACACCGCGCACTTATTCGGTGGAGACGAGGCGGGCGATGGCGTCGTCCCCGCAAAGCGCGGGGTAAACTCCGTCATAGTTTGCGCTAAAGAGCGGACACAATACGAGCAATCGCGTCGTCGAAGTCGGCTTTGCCATCGAGGTAGGGTTGCCAGAATTGTTCGAGGGCGCGCTGATAGCCGGCCCAGCCGCGCTTATAAAGACCTTCGCGCACGGCATAGGGCACGTAGGCCGTGGAATTTGGCGCGTTGGGCAAGCCGGGCGCGCTCGACGTGGCAGTGGCGCCGGTCGCAGCTGGGGCGTCGCTCGCGCTTGCGGGCGGTGGCTGGATCAACTGTTTGATGACTTCGCCGGTGGTGTAAAAGAGCAGCGCGTGCCAGAGGTCGCGGGGAATGGGCTTGCCGAGCTGGCGGCATTCGCGCAGGATGGCGAGCTCGACCGGCCCGGCGAGGCCGTGAGACGCCTCGTGGAAGAGGATTTCGAGCGCGGCGAGGCCTTGATTGCGGGGATCTTCGCTCGATATGGTGACGCGGAGCGGGTCGAGCGTGGTGTAAGCGCCGGCCCAGTTGGCGTAGGCGCAGATGTCCACGCGGATTTTTTCGCGCGGCCACTTGGCCTGATAGATCTCCGCGAGGCGCTGGGCCAGGCCGACGCCGTTCTGGCGCACCAGGGGAGCCGCCTGGGCGATCCAGCGGCGGTTGTCGCGGTCGTGCTGCGGCCACCAGTGCGCCCGATAGACGAGCGCAGCCGCTTCGAGAGCCCGGGTGAGCGCCGGAGGAAATTCCGCGTCGCAGTCCTTCGTAGTTTTACCGGAAAGCTCGGCGCAGTTTTCGAGATCGCTGAGCTTGTCCTTCACCGCGCCAAGGTCGGAATTGAAGGCGAGGTCGGTATCGGCGAAGTTCGCCGAGTAATAGCGAACCGCTGCTTCCCAGGCGGCGCGCTCCGCAGGGGAGAGTTCTGCTGCGGCCGGAGCGGGCGGCACGGCGGATTTCGAATCTTTCGCGTCGCGCCGCTGGCGGGCCTGCTGGTAGAGGAAGTGATGAAGATTGATCCAGAAGCCGCTGTGGAACTCAAAGACGGGAAGTGGAGCGGCGCCGGCCTGAAGCGGCCCGGTGGGCGCGGATAGGATGACACTCGGCGCGAACAGAAGAAGAGCGAGGGCGGAGCGGCGCATGGTGGAGAGTCGATAGTAGCGCCGAGCGCCTTGGCGCACAAACCCGTCTGGATGAGATTCGGAGAACTTGCGAAAGAGAAAAGAGTTTAGCTGACGCTGACGGTGGCGAGCCAGCCATCGAGCAATGCTTGCTGGTCGGGGGAAAAATTCGTGAATGCCACGCCCATGCCGAGTCCCTGGCTCGAGTAAATCACCACGGCGCCGGTTTGGAATATTTCATCGCTGTGCTTGAGACGCACCACGATCTTCGTTCCTTTCGGCGAGGGGGTAATGGTGTCAATGTAACAGCCGAGACGGCTGACGTCGGAAGTCCGGCCGCTGAGCTTCGCACCGGTCTCCACTTCGGTGACTTCCGCCTCGAGACTGACAGGATAGCGAGGCGCTCTGCGCCGTTCGAGCATGGCTCAGTATCTCCCGATGCCACCATCCCGCTGAGGAACGAGAAGGCGGCGGGACCGCGCAGCGGTTCATCGCCGCAGGAAAGATGCCCTGCCCCAAGTCTGAATCGGAAACGCGGGTTGCGGAAAATTCATTCGGGACGAGCGGCGAATCAGCTAACGACGCCAGCGGCGAGCCAGCGGTCCAGCAGCTCTTGCTGGTTAGCGGGAGTGTCCAAGAACGCCACGCCCATGCCGAGTCCCGGGCTGACGAAAACGACTCTCGCGTTGGTCTGAAAAGTTTCGCCACCGTGGGAGAGCCGGAGCTCGAGCGGCGTTCCCGCGAGTGAAGGATTGAGCGTGTCGATGTAGCAGCCGAAGCGGCCGATGTCCGAAGCGCGGCCGTTGAGTTTCGTACGGGTTCCGAGGACGATGAATTCCGCCGTGAGGACGAGAGGGTACCGCTGGGCCCGGCGCCGTTCTTTCGTCACGTTCGGCATCTCCCGGTCCCTCGGGCAAATCTGAGAGACCTGTCGACCGCTTCGCGGTCGCGCATAAAGGCAAGGGTGGGGGCCGCATCGAGATCCCCCTGAATGACTATCTACATCTAAGTCTGAATGCAATCCGCCGTTTACGGAAGGGGCGTTCAGGGGACCGCTGCCAATGCGTAAACGGCAAAGGGATTACTCTACGCGAGGATCGGAGGGCCCGGCTAGGGCGCCCTGGCGGTCGGCTCCATGAATGAAACCATTTTCGTCGACGAAAAATGACCGGCGTCCTGTTGTGCCGTAAACCAGCGGCGTCGCGGCCAATGCGTATCTCGCTGGCGCGCCGACGGCGCTTGCGCCGACAATGACGTAGCGAAAGGTGTAGCCGCTCTTCGATCCGGCAGCGAGTTCGGCATCGACGAGCCCAGCGGCCGCGCTTGTGGACGCTCCTTTCGCCGGCGGGCCGAGATTCGAGAGGCTCCCCGGCAACTTCGTGTACGTCCGACGATAAGTTTCGATGGCTTTCGCCACCTCTTTGAGCGTCCGGATGGCGTCGCGCTCGTTTTGGTCCATGGAGGCGCGGTTCCATTCGATTTCGAGCGAGGGCAAATCGAGCAGGAGCAGGCCGACGGAAAGGAGTTTCCAGCCGCCGGAATCGTGCACGAGGCCGATCTGGATTTCGCGGGCGTCGGGGCTGGCGTCGTCGTTGTTGTTTGTGACCGCGGAGCGGTCAGCCGCGTTGCGGATCTCGAGCGGCAGAAATGCAAGATTGTCTTCCGTGACGGGCCCGCCGATGCGCATCTCCGTAGCCAGCGCCGGGCCTTCACAGCGAACCGTGGGCCGGCCGGCCTCGTTTGTCGTGACGCTGGGCTTGCCCGGCTCATCGAGGAGCACGAGGCGCTTCATGAGCGCCACGCGGGCGGCGGCGGTGAGATGAGCGAAGGATTGGGCATTGCGCGAGGTGAGAAACTTCGCAAATCCTTCTTCGCTTTGCGAGCAGGCCGCGGAAAGAAGATCGCGGAGCGCGGCCACGGGTGTGCCGGGAGATGCTTTCGTCAGATTGGGTGACGAGAGCGCGGGGCTTTTTTCTTGCGCGCGGGCGCTGCTGCCTGCGCAGGCAAACAGAGCGAGGAGCGCAAGGATGGCGCCCCGACTGGCCAAGAACTTCTTCGTTCGCTGCATTGCGTCATTCCTTTGCCGCTGAGAGAATCGCCGCCAGATTCTGCGTGAAGCTCGAGCGGGGCAGCACTTCGTCGCAGCCCGCGGCCCGTGCGCGCTCGGCCAGCCCGGTTTGCACGTGCGAGAGGAATGCCACCACGCGAACACAGTTTCCTGCCGCGCGCAGGCGTGCGACGGCCTCGACCGGGTGGCCTTTTGCGTTGAGGTCCACGATCACCAGGCCCGGCGAGGAAGCCAGATTCGCAAGCAGCGCCTCGGGAGTGGCAGCGAAATTGAGTTCCACGCCGAGCTGACGCGCCGTCTCCGCGAGCTTCATCTGAAAAATCATATCGTCCACCAACGCGGCGACCCTGGCCATGTTTTCTGTCCTCCGGCAGCGGTAAGTCACTATTATGCGCCCGGCGTCGCTTCCCGGCGTGCCGGCGCGTAAAATCAACCTGCTGAACGGAGGCCCAGATGCAACCAGGCGACTCGGGCCGCCTGCAGGCGGCCATTGCACTGTTGGAAAAGACGCCGAAGCTGCTGGAAACGCTGCTCGAAGGAGTTTCCGAAGAGACGTTTACGTGGAAGCCCGCCCCGGACCGGTGGTCCATCGCCGAAGTCCTCAAACATCTGCTGGGCATTGAGGAGGTTTACACCGCGCGGGCGCAGAGGATGCTGATCGAGGAATCTCCAAAGTTCGAGAAATATGATCCTGCTGCTGCCTCCTCCTCCGAGCCGCATTCTCTGCGCCACTCCGGGGAAGACGATCTCGTGGCGTTTGTGGAGGCGCGCGGGGGCACGGTCGCATTTCTTTCCATGCTGCCCCCGTCG
>QHYP01000155.1 GCA_003224195.1 Acidobacteriota bacterium
TTTCATTGAAAGGACCGATTCAAACGAGACGTCTGGGGATTTAACTCTTAAAGTCAGACCCAAGATCAATGGTGTGCGCGAGGTGCAATTCGAGGGATTCATTCTTCACGCGCCCGACACTCACAACGTCGTGCAAACGCAGGAATGGCAGGGCACTTTCCGCGCCGATTTCAACAACGGCGACTACACTGACGACGATATCGTAGACGTGTTTACGCAGCGGATCACGACGCCATTTCACATTTACAAGAACGTGTTTATTCCGAACGGTCTGTACAAATTTACCCGCCATGAATTGACCTATGGGTCCGGCCAAGATCGTAGGTTCACTTACAATTTCTTCGAACGCTTCGGCGGCTATTACGGTGGGACTCTGAATGAATTCCGCGTGCGGGCCGATTATCGCCCGACTGCAAAGTTCTCGATCTCCGTTTCCGAGACGTGGGACCAGTTCCGGTTGCCCCTGCCGAATGGAAATTTTTCGGTCGTGCTCGCGAGCTTACAAGGGAACTATTCGTTTAGCCGCTTCTTAACGTTCTCGAGCCTCATTCAGATGGATACTTCAAACACGCAAGCGGTCAGTGCCAATTTGCGTTTGAGATATAACTACCGCCCGGACAGCGACCTCTACATCATTTGCAACGTTGGGACACAATTCGCCAGCATTGCACCGGCGAACCCCCCGCAGGTCCGTGAGACCCGCTTCGCAGTGAAATGGACCTATTCCTTCAATCCGTGAAGGACGCGCGAGCTTGTTGACTTGCCTGAACCTCGATTTGTCTCGGCTCCGGCAAATTGTGATTAAATTGGTCTTTAGGCTGATATGTCAGACCTGCCAGTAACTGGAGCCGTTAGCCACTTCTGGACGATGGGGAGCAGAAAAAGGCGGCAAATCTCACCCTATCGCCCGCCGGTTCGGTACGAGCGCACCGTGACGCATTCGAGAGCCACAACCGCACGATTGCTTTAAGGTTCGCGAATGGGTATAACGGCTGGTTGTAATGACTATAACAAACAGAAAGCGGGAGGCGCCGTGGCTGCTCTTCATCCTCAGTCTCCCGACCAAGCGCGCGAGCCAGCGCGTAGAGGTCTGGCGCAAGCTCCAACGGTACGGCGCGATCCCACTCGGGAACTCGGGATACCTGCTGCCGAACAATCCGGTCTGCCGGGAGCGGTTCGAATGGCTGGCCACGGCGACTCGGAGTTATTCGGGAGAGGCTTCCGTCGTGGCCGTGCAGGCGATTGACAATTTCTCCCACGCGCAACTCCGGGAAAGATTCATTGCAGCGAGTTCGGCGCAATACCAGGAATTGCTCCGCGAGGCGCGCAGGCAAGCCTCGCTGCCCACTCCCAAGCGTAGCCCGGCGGCGAGCACGGCGTTGCGACGCAAGTTTCTCCAAATTGTCGAGACGGATTTTTTCACCAGCCCATTTCGGAAGCGCGCGGCGGAGACCTTGGAAGCTTTCGAGGCTCAATCTGCTGCGGCGCCTGCCAAGCCATCCGATAAGCCCGCTCATTCTCGGAGGTATCAGAACCAGCTATGGGTGACGCGCCACCGGCCGGGCGTGGATCGAGTGTTCTCGGCTTGGCTGCTTCGCCGGTTCATCGACCGGCGAGCGCGATTCACGTTCGCCAGCCGGGAGAGCGTTCCCGCGAAAGCGATACCCTTCGATATGTTTCAAGGGGGATTCGGCCATCGGGGCGAGGATTGCACCTTTGAAACGCTGGTGAAGGAATTTCACATCCGGGATCGCAAAGTTCGCGCCATGGCCGAAATGGTGCACGATGCCGACCTTGGCGACGACAAGTTCGGCCGCAAAGAAGGCTTTGGCATCGACGAGGTCTTAAAAGGATGGGGCAAACAGCAAATGTCGGACCATGAAATTCTTAAGCGCGGCATGGCAATGATCGAGGGGCTGTATCACTCTTTGCATCGAATGGCAGGCAACGCGATTTCTTGAGGTGGCAGGCTATTTCTGTCCGTGTGGGCCCCGCTCGCTCCGGCTCCCGGCGGTGTTGCGGGCGCCTCAATCGGCCGGTTGATCGCTTGCGGAGTTTACCCCGATTCATCGGGGCGGTCACGCGTGAGGATGTGAGTTCGGTTGCCTAAGGCCGCGGCGCTACACCGTTTTGTCCTTGGAGTAGCAGAGCGATTCGAGATTGCATTCCACGCACTTCGGTTTGCGCGCCTGGCAGACGCGCCGGCCGTGCCAGATAAACTGGTGGGAGAACAAAATCCATTTGTCCTTAGGAATCACCTGCATCAAATCTTGCTCGATCTTTTTTGGATCGTCGTTGCGGGAGAAATCCAAACGTTTCGCCAGGCGCTGCACGTGCGTATCGACGACGATGCCCGAGGAGATGCCGTAAGCGGTGCCGAGAACCACGTTGGCCGTCTTACGAGCCACGCCTGGAAGCGTGAGCAACTCCTCCATCGTGCGCGGTACTTTCCCCCCGAACGTCTCGACGATCGCTTTGCTTGCGCCGATGATGGATTTCGTCTTGTTGCGGAAGAATCCCGTCGGCCGGATTTCCTGCTCGAGGTCTTTCGGGGTGGCGTAGGCGAAAGCTTCCGGAGTCGGATACTTGACGTAGAGCGTCTTCGTCACCTCGTTTACGCGCCTGTCCGTGCACTGCGCCGAGAGGATCGTTGAGATCAACAACTGGAAGGGATACTCGTGCTTCAGTTCGCAGCTTGCGACGGGATAAGCCTCGTCAAGTTTCGCGAGGATCGCCTGCACGCGCTTGGGATCGATTCCAGCGCGACGCACCGTCTTTGCCGCAAGAGGCCTTTTTGCGCGCTTCGACTGCTTTGCTTTTGCGGCACGCGCCCTCTTGATTTTTGTTTTTGGGGCCATGGGAGCGAAAACTATAGCACACCGCTGAGCTCGAATATCTTTGGGGCGGCAGGATGGAACCTGCCTCTAGGGCGAAGCGTTGACCGCTTGCGGTCACACCGTCAGTTGACCGCAAGAAAGGCGAGCAGTTTGCGAAACGCTTTCCCTCGATGACTGTGCAGGTTCTTTTCCTCCGCGCGCAGTTCCGCAAACGTCTTGTCGAGGGGAGGGAAGTAGAAGACGGGGTCGTAACCGAAGCCGCCGCTTCCGCGAGGCGATGTGAGAATTTCTCCGTCCACTCGATCTGTCACGACGGCGAGTGCGCGGCCACGCTCGGCGAGCGCGATGGCGCAAACGAAATATGCAGCGCGCTCGGAACCTTTCTTTTCCGCCATTTCGCGCAGCAGCTTCTCGATCCGTTGCGGACTCGTCCCTTGCGGCCCGGCGTAACGCGCCGAATGAACGCCGGGTGCGCCGCCGAGCGCGGGCACCACGAGTCCCGAATCGTCGGCAAAAATCATTCCGCCGCGCACGCGCGAGTAGTGCAGGGCCTTGCTCAGGGCGTTTTCGGCAAACGTCGGAGCGTTTTCGGGAAAGGGAGGGATCTCGTCGAACCGGGGCAGCGCTTCCAGCTCGATCGAGGCGGTCGCCGAAGTTGACCCCGACCAGGTCGGGGTCACACGTGAGAAGGTCCGCGCCAGAGCGCGGAACTCCGCGAGTTTCCCCTCGTTCGAAGAAGCGAGAAACAATCTAGCGGGCACGGGCAGCGAATTGGACGGGAAGAACGGCGCGCTGTTGTTCGGTGAGGCGGCGAATTCCGGCGGCCGCCAGTGCGAGAAGATCCTGCATCTCGCCGCCGCTGAAGGGTTGGCCTTCCGCGGTTGCCTGAATTTCGACAAACTTTCCGCTGCCGGTCATAACCACGTTCATGTCCACTTCAGCGCGTGAGTCTTCTTCGTAGGCGAGATCAAGAAGCGCTCGGCCGTCCACGATCCCGACGCTTGTGGCGGCTACCGTATCGGTCAGCGGCAGAGTCTTCAAGATTCCCGCGGCGACCAGCCGTTCGCAGGCCAGCGCTAGTGCCACGAATGCGCCGGTGATTGAGGCTGTGCGCGTGCCGCCGTCGGCCTGGATGACGTCGCAGTCGAGCCATGCGGTTCGCTCGCCTAGCGCTTCCTGCTTCGTCACCGCGCGCAACGACCGGCCGATGAGGCGTTGGATCTCGAGCGTTCTTCCGGACTGTTTGCCGCGCGCCGCTTCGCGCGGCGTGCGCTGTTCGGTCGCACGCGGGAGCATGCCGTACTCCCCGGTCACCCAGCCCTTTCCGCTTCCCTTCATGAACGCTGGAACACCATCGTCCACCGTCGCCGTGCAGATCACGCGCGTGTTTCCAAGCTCGATCAGGACGCTGCCCTCGGCGGTAGAGATGAAGTCCGCGGCGATCTTCACAGGCCGCATTTGGTCGGCGCTGCGACCGTCGATTCGCACAATGGCTCCTTCCCGCCCGCCCACGCACTTTGGCGGGTTGCCCGAATCACGGCTTTCGCTCGGGCTGGCTCAGTTTGCCGGGCGCAGAGGTGGGTGTCAACATTTCCGGCGCAACGGCAGCGCTGGCGACGGCTCCTTTCGTGTTGACCACAAACGTCCCGGTCAGGTCCACGTGACCTGCAAGAGTTTCCGCTTCCTGGCCGTGAATGAGAATCTTCAGCCGCTGCACCTGCGGCACGTTGGCTTCCAGCGTGCGCGCAATCGAATCCACTGCCATCTGCTCGCTTTCGATCCCGGAGGGCAGTGACGTCGCCATCGGGTCGGAAAAATCCGCCACGCCCGTGCCGTCGGGGAGCAAATAAAATTCGAGCAGCGCGGCGTCCGGTGGCAACGTGCGCAAATCGGCGTCAACGGGACCCGCGAGCAGCGTGTCCAGCACCTGTTTTGCGCGCAAGACGGGATCGTTCGAGAGCGGCATCTGCACGGAAACGGCGGCGAGCGCGCCGTCCTGCTCGGGGCTCGCCCAGAAAAGCGATGTTTTTACGCGCGGCTCGCTGGAATTGACGATTGTCGGATGCAGCAATTCGCGCCGAGCCTGCTCTTCCGATTGCACTTGCAGGCGAGCCGAGCGTTTGACGCTGCGCCGCAGCAAGGGCAGGAAAACTGCGGCCACGAGCACGGCTGCAGCTAGTCCTATGAAAAGCCATTGGCGCCAGCGCGGATTCATCCCCCGCCTCCGGGCGGCCAGGAGTCGTAGACTGGCTTGAAGCTGGCGATCGCGCGGGCCACAGCGTCGGCAACGCCCGGAAGCATGCGGTCCAGCTCGCTGCGATCGTCCACGGACACGCTCGAGAGCTCTACGGCAATCGCAGGCGCTGCGATGCTCCGCAGTTGGCGAATCGCCGCAGTCGGAGCAGAGTTCGGCGAGCCCTTGAACTGTTTTGCCAATTCCCCCTGAGCAATATCGGCAAGCTTGCGGCTGAGCGTCAGAAACGCGGCTTGCGCGCGGTTCCACGGGAGAAGACCTCCGGGCGCGGCCAAATTTCCGGGCGCGTCGGGGCAGGTATAAACCCGCACCGTGCCCGGCAATCCGGTAGAACCGGCGTGAAGGCTCACGAAGATTGCGCCGCTCTGCGCGTTTGCCAGCGCCGAGCGGTCGTCAAAGGACGGATTGTCATTGCCCTGGCGTGTGAAGATCACTTGAAATCCTTCTTTTTCGAGCGCCGCTCTCAGGTTGCTCGCGAGCGCCACCACGACATCGCTTTCGTGCAAGCCTGCGCCGCCTCGCGCGCCTGGATCCGTGCCTCCATGCGCCGGGTCGAGGACGACGACACTGAGCGTTGGCCGCGCCGGCGGTGTCAAAGTCGGCCGAACGGGGACGCCGGACTGAGATGCACCGGGAGTTTGGCTGGCGGGAGCAGTCGCCGAAGGTGCCTGATGCGAAGGGGGTATGAGAAAGCCGGTTAGGTTGACCCCGACCTGGACGGGGTCACACGTTAGTAGGACAAGCACGCCGGCGAGAAAGGGGAACACAGCTGCGTTACGCACACCGTGCAGCATACCAAAGTTGACCGCTACACGGTCACGCGTGCAAATGACCGCGGCGTCTACCCCGATTCCATCGGGGCGGTCACGCGTGAGGTTGACCGCTCACGGAGTTTCGCGCTTGGCGTTTACCCCGACCTGTCCCGATCCTCTCGGGACGATGTTGGTCGGGGCGTCCCGGTTGCTTTTACCGGGAAGCCCGACTTGTCGGGGCGGTCACACGCGAGAATGTCCGGCAGTGAGTCGGTTTCCGAGTACCCGACCAACCGGGAACTACTCCATTCGTGGACACAAGCGCGTTTGTCGGTACTAATCCGACGGACGACCGATAACTTCCGGCTTGCCCGTGATCCGGGCACAATCCCGAAAGGCGCCGCTAATCGGCTGCGAAGGAGGTCACTTCCAGGCGCGGTCGGCTATACAGCAAAGTGGTTTCTGGCCATCGCGACGGTCCGCCAACGCGCATTTTCATGATGCGCGTTTATGGGGCTCGATTCTGATTGGCGTTTGCCGAAGTGAGGTCATTGCGGGAAATTCATCCGGCGGAGCAGATCCTGAAATCGCGGGTCGGAGTGGAGCACATCGAATTTGCGCATGCAGCGAATATCCAGAAGCGCATAGGAGTGTTCTGTGTAAGCTTTCTCCAGCCAGGCCATTGCCAGATTCTTTTCACCAAGCGAAGCGTATTGCCTTGCCAAGTGCACCGGCCAATCAACGTACTGCTCAGGCAGATTCGCGAGATCGCTTAGAATAGCGCTGGCCTCAGTTCGATTGCCGACCGCAATGTCGGCCGCGACCAAGTAGAGCCGGCGGCCGGCAGCGTTGGCGTTTAGCTGACCGGCCTTCCGGTATTCGGCCGCGCTCTCCGCTTGCATTCCTTTATACAAGTAGATGTCGCCCAGGACGCCGTGCACGTAAGCATCGTTGGGTTTGAGATCGGGAGCATCCCGCAACTGTTGAATCGCCCGGTCGTACTGGCCAGCGCAAGCGTAAATCCTTCCGGCGTCTACTTTCTGAACAAAAACGATCGGATCGATCTCCTGGGCTCTTTGAATTTTGACAATCGCCTCGTCATGCCGCCCTACCGAATTCAAATAGAGTGCATATCCGTAGTGCGCCTCTCCGAAGCTGGGATTTAGCTCGATTCCTCGTCGGAGTTCCTTCTCTGCGCCTGACCAATTCCAATCGTAGTAGTAGGCCACGATGCCCAGCAGGTAGTGCGCCTCTCCGAGGGTGTCGTCGATTTGCAAAGCTTTGGCAGCGGCTTCCCTCGCCTTCAAATTGACTTTCCTGTCAGACCCAGCTTGCCAAGCATAGGCAACGCCCATTCCGGCGTACGCCGGGGCGTAATTCGGGTCCATCCGGGTAGCCTGCGAAAAGTACCCAACGCTGGTTTTCAGGAGTTGGTCAAATTTGCGAGGGTCCGCCTCGTCGTGGCCGGCACCGTAATAATAAAGGCCCTTCAGATACGCGTCATGAGCGTCGGGGTTGACCGGGCGGGCGGTTGTCAGGTGCGCCCGTTCTTGCGGCGTCAGCTTTGCCTTGATCTCATCCGCGATGGCGCGGGCAATCTCGCGCTGAAGCGCCAGGATATCGCTCAGGCCGCGCTCATAGGACTTGGCCAACAGATGGCGGTCGGTCGGCGCATGGATCAACTGCACCGTGATTTCTACCTTGTCGCCAGAGCGCTGCACGGCGCCCTCGACGACGGCGTCCACACCCAGCTCCTGGGCAATTTGTGGCAGTAATTTCTTTGTCCCCTTGTATTGCATCACGGAGGTGCGCGAAATCACCTTGAGTGCGCTGATCTGCGCTAATTCGGTGATCAGCGCCTCGGTCATGCCGTCGGCGAAGTATTCCTGCTCGGGGTCGTGCGAAAGATTTTCGAGCGGCAGCACGGCGAGCGATCGAATGGTGCCGGGGTCGGGGTCCCCGAAAAGTCGCTCGCGTAGCCAGCCGACATTCGTTAGAGCGAGAGCCCCGACCAGCAGAGCCAGGGCGATGCCTGCAACTAATAAGGCGAGTCCACGGCGCTGTGGCGGGCGAGAAGTGACTGCCACTAGTAACCCCGACTCGGTGTCCCGCTTGAGCCTTTGCAGATCCGCGCGAATGTCAGAGGCATTCTGGAAGCGGTGTTTGCGGTCCTTTTCAAGCGCCTTGTCGATGATTTCTTCGAGCTTCGGAGGTACATCTGGATTCAGGCGCACTGGCGCGACCGGCACGCGATTCAGAATCGCTTCGGTTAGCAAGCCTGAGGTGTCGCCCCGAAAGGGCAGCACTCCTGTGACCATTTCGTAGAGCACCACGCCGAACGAGAACAAGTCGGTTCGCGCGTCGAGCTCCTCGCCACGCACCTGCTCCGGCGACATATACGCCACCGTGCCGATCGCCGTCCCGGGTCGAGTGAGCAGGTCTTGATCGGTGTCTGTGGGCATCTCCGAAGGGTTTACTGCCCCTGCTGTACCCCGGGCGGGGGTGAGCTTGGCGAGACCGAAGTCGAGAATCTTGGCCTGCCCGCGAGTCGTAATGAAAATGTTGGCGGGCTTGATGTCGCGATGAATGATGCCTTTGGCGTGCGCGGCGTCGAGCGCATCGGCGATCTGAACTCCCACATCCAGCGCCAGCTCTATCGGCATTGGCTGTCTGCCGATCCGATGCTTGAGCGTCTCGCCGTCCAGGAGCTCCATGGCCAGGAACGGCCGATCATCCTGCTGTCCAATTTCATGAATTGTGCAGATGTTGGGATGATTGAGAGCCGAAGCGGCTCGGGCTTCACGCCGGAAGCGTTCGAGTGCTTGCGGGTCATTCGCCAGTTCCTCGGGCAGAAATTTCAGTGCGACATGACGCCCGAGGCTGAGGTCTTCGACCTTGTAAACAACACCCATCCCGCCGCCGCCGAGTTTTTCCAGAATGTGGTAGTGCGAGATGGTCTGGCCAATCATGAGTGCCGCAGGTACTCCGAGTGGCTGTATGTTAGGGTGCTACTAAACGCAAGTCAAAGCCTTGTGGTGTTCAAGGCGGATGCGATTGTTCTGGACCAGTCGGCGATTCGGTAGTAATCCAGTTGGGCATCGTGCGGATAAGTACCGGGAAGTCGACTTATGGGAAGTGATCGCGATTGCTCCCGGTTGACGGCGTACTCGGAAACTGACCCAGTATCGAATGTTTGGCCTCCTGCGCAGACGGATTCAGACCGCGGCGAAAGCGGAGGATCGATCCTGCTGGCCACTTTGCTCGGCCCTGCGCGACACCCTCAATCAGTCACGGGCAGCGCGGCGAGCCCCGCCTCCTTCAAGACGGTGTTGATTTGCGGGAGTTCGCTCGAGACGAATTGCTTCCACTCCGCCAATGTTGTGCGGGCTGCTTGCTCATATTTGCTGATGGCCGTGAGTGCGTCGGGTGTCGGCGCCAGATCAGCGCTTTCGACCAGACTGAACAATCCGTTGAATGCCCGCGTAAGCTGGCGCACGCTGACTCGTTCCGTGTCCGGCATGGCCAAACCAAACAATCCGAAAAACCCTCCGCCTTCCGGCCCCAGCAGAGCAATCGCCTTTGCGTCGAGCTGGTTCAATTTGGAAGCCACGTCGCTCTTGGCCTTCGCCTCACCTGCTCGGGCGGCGATCGCTTTGTGCAGCGACTCGAGCTGATGGATCGCCTCGTTCACCTCGGCAATTTCGGCCGTCAGCCGCGAAGCCGTTTGAAATTGCCGCACCAGATCGCTTTGAGGCGTGGAAATGTTTGGGTCCATCTTTACTGTGAGTTCTTGGGTAAGACTGTGGCCCGCCACGATCAGCTTCGCCGTATATTCACCGGAGAGCGTCAGCGCTCCCGCGCTGCTCCCCCGGCGGCCGCGCATACCGGGCGGAGCCGCGTAGCGCAAATCCCATACAAATCGGTGCATGCCTGCCTTTGCCGAGAGTGTTTCCGCGGGATGGATCCAGTACATCGGAATGTCCAGGGAATTTGGGTCCACTCTTGCCGGCGCGTCTTCGCTCGAATACCTCCGCACAAGTTTCCCGTCACCGTCCAGAATTTCCAGCGTAACCGGTCCGGCGGCGCCGGCTTTCAGGAAATAGTCCACAATCGCACCGTTTGGCGGATTCTCCGCTTGGGGCTCTTCGGGCGGGAAAGGCGTGCCCTGATCGGATCCCGGCCGAACGCGGTACGCGGTTTGCGGACGAAAGAGCCACGCATCGGCGGCGGAAACTTCCGCACTGTATTGGCGCAGCGGCGTCACGTCATCGAGAATCCAGAGCGAGCGGCCATGTGTGGCGATGACCAGGTCGTCGCCGTGAACAACCAGATCGCGCACCGAAACCACGGGCAGATTGAGCTGTAAGGGCTGCCAATCATCCCCTTCATTGAATGAAACGTAGACGCCCAACTCGGTGCAGGCGTACAGGAGACCTTTGCGAACCGGATCTTCGCGAATACAGTTCAGAAAACTTCCGTCCGGAATGCCGCGCGAGGCACGCTCCCAAGTCTTCCCACTGTCATGCGTGCGATAGAGATAGGCCGCGTAATCTTCGAGTCGGTGGCGATCGACGGCGGCATAGACGGTGTTGGCATCGTGCCGCGAGGCTTCAATGTGCGTCACCTTGCTCCACGGCGTGAGCGCGGGAGGCGTTACGTTCTGCCAGGTTTTGCCTTCGTCGCGGGTCACTTGGATCAAGCCGTCGTCGGTGCCGATCCAGATTTCTCCCTTGCGCACGGGCGAAGGGGAAATGCTGTAGATGACGCCGCGGCGCTTGCCAGCGGGCGCGTCGGCCGCCGTTGCCGCATCAAGGTTGCTCGGCGCGCCAGGGTCTTCTCGCGTCAGGTCGGGACTGATCTTCTGCCACGTCTTGCCGCCGTCCGCCGTACGAAAAAGAACTTGCGAGCCGAAGTACAGCACATGCGGCTCGAGTGGCGAGAACATTACTGGCAACGTCCACGTCCTGCGATACGCACCCGGGTGAGCCAGCGTTGGCGGAATTTCTTGGATCTCCTCCGCGCGCAGGTCCTGCCTCGAAACGGTTCCGCCGTAGATTACATAGGGATCCTGCGGGTCAGCGGCGATGTAGCCGTTCTCACCGCCGGTTTCAACCGGGCGCCAGTCGAGGGGACCAATCGTGCGATGCGTGCTGCGGCTCGGGGTCGCCGCCGAGCCGCTGTCCTGCTGCGCCCCATAGACCCAATAAGGAAAACGACTGTCGGTAATGACATGATAGAACTGCGCCGTCGGCTGGTTGTACCAGGAGCTCCAGGTTTCGCCGCCATTCAGCGTGACGATGGCGCCTTGGTCGCTGCCGAGGATCATCCGCTGCGGCTCGTCGGGATCGATCCACAGGCCGTGATAATCGTCGCCGCCCGGCGCGCCTTTGATGGCGGTGAACGATTTCCCTGCGTCGCGCGAGCGGTAGAGCGAGGTGTTCGAGACATAAACCGTGTCCGCGTCCTTTGGGTCCACTCGCGCTTCCCCGAAATACCAGCCGCGGCCCCAGATCCGCGATTCGGCGGAGACGCGCTGCCAGTTCTCGCCGCCGTCGTCTGACCGGTACAGCCCGCCTTCTTTCGCGTCGGCAATGAGATAAATCCTCCTCGGGTTGGCTGGCGCGACGGCAATGCCCATGCGCCCGAGTCCCTCGCTCGGCAATCCGTGGCCTGTGAGCTGCGTCCAGTGGTCGCCGCCATCGGTCGAGCGATAGAGCCCGCTGCCGGGGCCGTTCGATGGTGGGTAAATGCTCCACGGCGGACGGCGCGTCTGCCAGAGCGCGGCGTAGAGTGTCGCCGGATTCTTCGGATCGAATGCCAGATCGATCGCGCCGGTGTTTTCGTCGTGGAAGAGGACTTTCTGCCAGGATTTTCCGCCGTCTCGCGAGCGAAAGACGCCGCGCTCCCCGTTTGGGCCGTAAGGATGGCCGAGCGCCGCGACGTAAACGATGTTCGGGTCATGCGCATCCACAAGAATGCGTCCAATCTGCCGTGAATCGTTGAGCCCGATGTGCGCCCATGTTTTTCCGGCATCATTCGACTTGTACATACCATTTCCGTAGGAGATGGCCGAGCGCATGTCCGCTTCGCCGGAACCCACGTAGATAACGCTCGGATCCGACGGCGCGACGCCGATGGCTCCGATCGAGGCGATGGGTTGCGAATCAAAAATGGGCTTCCACGAGCGTCCCGCGTCGGTCGACTTCCAGACGCCTCCTCCCACCGCGCCGAAATAGAACACATTTGATTGGCCGCGCACACCGGCCACGGCATTCACGCGTCCGCCCCGGAACGGCCCGATGAGCCGCCAGCGCAAGCCATCGAAAAGATGCGGGTCCATCTGCTGCGCGGAGAGCGGCACGCTCGTTGCCGCACAAAGTACCGCGAAGATTGAGGAGAGCGCCCTGCTGGCAGTTTTTCCGGAAAATTGCATGCGGATTCGCTCCATTCCTCGGCATTTGGACGAGGAAGTGCGCGAGTATACACCGCGGACGTTTAGGCAAGTCCGGGAAAGCGCGAGCCGATCAGGCTGCGGCGGACTTGGGTCGGCAGATAGCCGCTACCACCAGACCGAATAGGATTGCGAGGAGACCCTCGCCGACCATCCACTTCACGGCGAGCATGTGCGGCATCGGCATAGTGACCCAACTGATCAGCGAATTGCAAACGGTCGTCACCAGCGCAAGCAGGATCCCGAAGCGGATCCCCTGGCCAACCCAGGGCTTCGATTCGACGCCGCGAACATAAATCAGCACGGCGCCCACAGCGTAAATCAGGACGCCCAGGAACATGGCCCACATGCGCGAATTCATGGCCTCTGAAGAACGCCACAGCGATGCGGTATTTATGTAATCTTGCTTCAGCCAAACTCCGTGTATCAGAAAGTTGCCTCCGAACTGAACGACGTATCCGGCGACGATAGCACCGATCGTCTTCTTCATATCCATGCAAGCCTCCTCCGCCAGGCGGAAGCGCAGTCAGACGGATTGAGTGCGCGCTACCCGCCGCTGAAACAAAAAAGCTCCGTGTTGACCGCTATGCGGTCACAAATAACAATGAGCCCAGAGAAAGTACTCTCGCGAGAGGACGCAGCAGGCTGCAGCCCCGCGCGTTGGGCGGAGAGTATCACCGGGAAAACCGCGTGGCGAGCGATTTTTCGCACTCACACCTGGAGGCGATTCGACGCGGCCATTCGCGTCACGGCGCCGGCTCACGCGGGCTTTTTCTCCTTGGCGTCCGCCGCAGTGCCGGGCCGGGGGCCGCCTGGAACTATGAATTTTATTGCGTAGGCCACAAATCCGGCCACGATAAGCAAGACACCAAAGAGCAGCCCGTTCATTCCCAGAATCTGCTCGTGTTCTCCGTTGACCGCTGAAAATACCAGGAGCAACG